>JAHRHE010000092.1 GCA_020027965.1 Nitrospirota bacterium
CGGTTCTCGAGCAGGATCACTTGGGGAAGGTTCCTCGCGTTCAGCTGTCCGTGAAGCTCTCCGCACTCTATTCGCAACTGGATGCCATTGACCCTGAGGCCAGTTTCCACGCCGTTGCCGCGCGGCTTCGCCCCATCCTGGATCTTGCAATTATCAGTCCAGCCTCCATCACGTTCGACATGGAACAGACCGAGCTGAAAGATCTGACCCTCATGATCTTCATGCGTCTGCTGTCCGAAGACACCTATCGCTCTTTCCCCCATGGCGGCATCGCCATCCAGGCTTACCAGAAAGAATCCGCGGCGGATGTTGATACCCTCATCCGATGGGTCAAGCGCCGGGGCGCACCGGTCACCATCCGGTTGGTGAAGGGTGCGTACTGGGACTCCGACTCTATTACTTACGCACAGCGAGGATGGCCCGTCCCCGTCTTCCAAAGTAAGGCTGAGACCGACGCCAATTATGAAGCCCTCTCTCGGGATCTGATCGAGCATGCGGACGTCATCCGGCCGTCCTTTGGCACCCACAACCTTCGCAGCCTGTCTCATGCTGAAGCCGCTGCGCAGGCCGCCGGCCTTCCCGCGCAGGCGTGCGAGTACCAGATGATTTTCGGGATGGCCGAGCCGCTTCAATCCGCCGTAGCCGAGTCCGGAAGACGTCTCAGGATCTACACGCCGGTCGGCGAATTGATCCCCGGCATGGCCTATCTGGTCCGTCGCCTGCTGGAGAATACCTCCAACGAATCGTTCCTTCGCAAGGAATACGTCGAATCTGCTCCGCTCGACCAGCTCCTGGCTCCGCCTGATGGAACGATAGTCGCCCTCGGCCATCCTCAGGCGGGCACGCCTCAGAACCGAACGGCCGAGGGACCGGATGAAACCGGTTCGTTTACCAATGAACCCCACACGAATTTCTCGAAAGCCGTGGCTCGCGAGCAGATGGCGCAGGCGGTCGTGGCCGTCAGAAACCAAGTCGGTCGGATGGTCTCCTACTCGGTGGGGGGTGGAACCGCCCCGTCCGGTGACGAACTGCTGACACGGAACCCGAGCGCGCCTGGAGAGATCGTCGGGCGGATGCGCAGCGTGACCCCCGCTGATGTGACGCATGCGGCTGAGGCGGCGCGGACGGCCTTTGAAGAGTGGAGCGCCCTGCCCTGCGACAGCCGCGCCGCAATCCTGGTCAAGGCGGCCGATGCCATGCGGCGACGCCGGTTTGAGCTGGCCGCGTGGGAGATCGCTGAAACCGGGAAAGGCTGGCGCGAGGCGGATGCTGATGTGGCAGAAGCTATCGACTTTCTTGAGTTCTATGCCCAGGAGATGCGCCGGATTGGCCAGCCTCGCCGCTTAGGCCATGCACCGGGTGAGCTCAATCACCTCATGTGGTCCCCGCGAGGGCTGGTCGCAGTCATTCCGCCGTGGAATTTCCCTCTGGCGATCCCGACCGGGATGGTGTCGGCCGCCCTGGTCACCGGCAACGTCGTTCTGTTCAAACCATCAGAACGTGCGATCAAGATGGGAGCGCTGCTGGTCGAGCTGTTGTCCGCCGCGGGGGTTCCAGACCGCGCGCTCCAGTTCGTGCCCGGAGGGCCGGAGATCGGCCGGGCCCTGGTCTCTCATCCATTGGTCGAGGTCATCGCGTTCACCGGATCGAAGGACGTGGGGCTTCAGATTCTGGCTCAGGCCAATGCAGGCATGGGGCCGGGGCCGCGGACCATCAAGCGGGTGATTGCGGAGATGGGCGGGAAGAATGCGATCATCGTGGACGAGACCGCGGATCTCGACGAGGCCGTCACGGGCGTCGTCACCTCGTTCACGGGCTACCAAGGTCAAAAATGCTCCGCGTGCTCACGTGCGATCGTCCACGAGGCTATTTATGACCAGTTCCTCCAACGGCTCACCGATGCCGTCATGAGCCTCAGGATAGGCCCGGCGCAAGAGCCTCGAAACCGCATGGGGCCCGTGATCGATGAGCGGGCACGTGCCAAGGTGCGCGAGTACATCGAGCTTGGCAAGCGGGAGGCACGACCCATCGTGGAACGGGAGGCAACCGGAGAAGGGTGCTATGTGGGGCCGACCATCTTCGCCGAGGTGCAGCCGTCCCATCGGCTGGCCCAGGAGGAAATTTTCGGCCCGGTCCTCGCCGTCATGCGTGCGCGCGACTTCGCGGAGGCGATCCGGATGGCCAACGAGTCCGCCTACGCCTTGACCGGTGGGGTCTATTCACGGAGTCCCGGGAACATCCTGGCAGCCCGCGACACCTTCTCCGTGGGCAACTTGTATATCAATCGTCCCATCACCGGAGCGCTGGTGGGCCGCCAGCCATTTGGAGGATACCGTCTCTCCGGCATGGGGGCGAAGGCCGGCGGCGAGGACTACCTGCCCCAATTCATGGTGGCCCGTGTGGTCAGCGAAAACACCGTCCGCCGAGGGTTCGCACCGCCGATGTAAGGCCGTATCGGTCTTGACCTGCACTTCCTCCAACTCCTCAGTGATTTCGGTGACCAGCCCCCGGTCCGTCTTCAATCGGGGGATTTCCTGGTGCTCCACGTATTTCACCAACCCGACGCCCCTGGCGAACCACGCGGTCATGGTATCGGTCCCCACCGCAGTCTGCGAGGAACCGGACAGATGAATACGCAACGTCATCCGGGCTTCGATGCGCACCGCGTCCTGGTAGGTGCCGGCCGGTACCACCACGGTCTCGGTGCCCACCACGGTGACCGAAGCTTGGACGTCTGACTGCTCGGGTTTCTCGTCTCCGTCAAGGTCCGAACCGAAATTCACGCCCTTCCGATCGAACTGCTGGAATGTGGACGGCCATTCGAGCGGAAAGCGCACGATCTGGTACGGAATGAGCTGCTTCTCGAGCGGCGTCCCCGGCTCGGACCCGTAGTACACGATACCGGCCGCATCGCGCCGGTAGTAGCTATCGGAAGGGCCATGGTTACCCGGGTTGGTATCGTGGAACACCTTGACGGTTACGCCCTTGATACTTTCGGTTCCCTTGACCGTCGACACATTCACGAACGCCTGAGTGGCGATCTTTTGAAGGGCTCCCTCGATCACCTGCCCCCGGTACCGCCAGCGGCTGCCGGGCGTGTCCGGGAAGTACTGGTCGGCTTTGGCGACGGTCACGGTGGCCGGCGCGCCACGCGCCGGCAAGGGTGTGACGAGCGAGACCGCCATCAACGCTCCAAGACCAAGTCTCAGCCAACCCGTATGCATGGTGGACTCCACTCCGACTCTGTGCGGGCGCCACCCTACCACAACTCTGTTGGACGGGCAAGACCTGGTCCGCGGTCGCGGACCAAGTTCTCCCGCGCTCGGCTTGCCTTTCCATCACGTCATCTCGGATAATACCGCGCCACGAGGTCCCCATGCCCAACGGCTCGCGTGGCCACCGTGCCGCAGCCCGTTCATCTCCCCCGATCCCCCGCACAGTGCTGGTCACCGGCGGATCACGCGGGATCGGCCGGGCGATCTGTCTGGAGTTTGCTCGTGCCGGATGGCGGGTCGGCATCCACTACCGAGAGCGGCACGATGAAGCAGACCGGACCGCACAATTGGTCAAAGACGGCGGTGGGGAAGGCCTGCCCTATCAGGCTGATATCCGCGATGGGCGGCAGGTGCAGTCCATGCTCAAGCGGTGCGTCGCCCGATGGGGGCGTCTGGACGTCATGATCTGTAACGCCGGCCAGGCCGCTTCCGGCCTGGTGCTCCGGATCAGGCCGGAGGAGTGGGCGACAATGATCGCAGTCAATCTGACCGGCACCTTCCACTGTCTCAAGGCGGCCGGCAAACACATGCTCGCCCAGCGGGACGGTTCGGTGGTCGTTGTGGCCTCATTCGCTGGTCTGCAAGGAAGTCCGGGCCAGGCGGCCTATGCCGCGTCCAAGGCCGGCCTGCTGGGCCTGGTCAGGTCTGCGGCCCGGGAATGGGGGCGCCATAACGTGCGCGTGAACGCGGTGCTGCCTGGCTGGCACCGTACCGAGCTCTCGGCGACGGCGATGCCGGAGGCGGGTGAACTGGAGGACCACGTCCTGGCGCGGCCGACTGATCTAGACACCGTGGCCCGAACTGTGTATCACCTGGCACTCCTGCCAGATACATCGGGGCAGATCTGGAATCTTGATAGCCGGATTTTATGAAGAATTTCTAATTCGGTGATTTGGTGATTGTGGAGGTTCAGAAAGTGCCAATTCCGGAGCATGCCGACGGCAACTCAATGTCTTTGGTCCGTTCATCCCTTCAATCACAACATCAACAAATCACCAAATGAAAACATTCCTTCGTGGGTATTTCATTACCGGGACCGATACCGGCGTGGGAAAGACCGTGGTCACGGCATCGCTGGCACGATGTCTGTCGCAACGCGGCCTCTCAGTCGGAGTGATGAAGCCGGTCGAGACGGGTCATCCCGACGGCCACGCGGCGGCCTCAGACGCGGAACGGCTGCGGGCCGCATCCGGAACCCTGGATTCCCTCGAGGTCGTGAGCCCTTACCGCTTCCCGCATCCGTTGGCTCCTCTCGCTGCGGCCAGACTCGCCGGCGTTGTGATCAACCCCGATCACCTCCTGGGCTGCTTCGAAAAGCTCGCCCGCAGGCATTCGGCCGTGCTGGTGGAAGGCGTCGGAGGTGTGCTGGTGCCCCTCAGCGAGGACTGCGACGCGCGCGACCTTATCGTACGCTTCAAACTGCCTTGTCTCGTGGTCGGACGCGCCTCCTTGGGCGGGATCAACCACGCCCTACTCACCGTGGAAGCCCTCAGGCACCACCGGATTGAGATGGTCGGGATCGTGCTGAACTCGCCGGCCGAGCTTGTGCGCGACTCGACCCAGGCCGAGTCCACGGTAGCACTGGTGCGAGAACTCGGCAAAATTCGTGTGTTCGGACCCCTCCACCACCATCCCCAGCTGGGCCAGGCTTGGGAAACCGGGATCGCTCGATTGGCGGAGGACCCAACCATCATGGAGCTTGCGGACCTGCTCACGGCAGGTGGGACATGAAGGCCCGCACCGTCCCCGCGATATCCGCGGTGTCCATGATCGCGGAAATGACGGCCACTCCATCGGCCCCTGCGGCGACGGCTTGTTCCACGGTGCCAGTCGACACGCCGCCAATGGCAAAGACCGGGAGTGGGGTGAGGGCCCGGATTTCCCGAAGCCCCGCGAGGCCCACCACGGGCTCGTGGTCGGGTTTGCTTGTTGTTTGAAAGATGGGCCCGAACCCGAGGTAATCGGCTCCCCCTCTCGTGGCTTCCTTCACCTGGTCTGCTCGATGAGCTGAAATCCCGATCACCTTGCTGGGTCCCAAGAGCGACCGGGCCAGATTCAGCGGCAAGTCCTCCTGGCCAAGATGGACGCCATCAGCGTCGACCGCGAGGGCGATGTCGCACCGATCGTTCACCAGGAACAGCACTCCCAACCCAGCTGCAACTTCTCGCAGTTGGGTTGCCTGCCGGTACATTTCCAGGGGGGAGGAGGTTTTGTCGCGGAACTGGAAGATCCGCGCCCCCGCAGACGCCGCCTCCTTCAACACCTCTACCAGCGGCCGTGCTCGGGTTGCCTGCGAATCCAGGATCAGGTACAGGCCGTGGAGGGCGCGCCTTCGGGAGGATGGGGCTGACACGGTCACCCGATGACCCGGTGGCGGTTGGCAGGTGCGGTGAACATCAACTGGAGCCGTTGGTCAGGAAACGCTCCAGGAAACCGGTTGACACGCGACCTTTCTGAAATTCGGCGTCGTTGAAGATCCGCCGGTGCAGGGGGATGGTGGTCTTGATGCCCTCAATCACGAATTCGTCGAGAGCGCGTCGCATCCTGGCCATGGCCTCCTCGCGGTTCTGGCCGTGGGTGATGAGCTTGGCAATCAAGGAATCGTAATTGGGGACCACGATGGCCTGGGATTCCATCGCCGAGTCCACGCGGACACCGGGCCCTCCAGGTGGGTGATAGCGCGTCACCACCCCGGGACAGGGCGTGAACTTCTCCGGGCATTCGGCGTTGATGCGACATTCAAAACTGTGTCCGGTCAGTTGGATATCCTGCTGACGGTAGGCCAAGGGCATTCCGGCGGCAATCCTGATCTGCTCTTTGATGAGGTCGATTCCGGTGACCATTTCGGTGACCGGGTGTTCGACTTGAATACGCGCATTGACCTCCATGAAGTAGAAATGGTGGTCCTTGTCCAGCAAGAACTCGACCGTGCCTGCGTTTCGGTAGTGGGCGGCCTTGACTGCCTCCACCGCCGTCCGTCCCATTTCCCGACGGAGTCGATCATCGACGACTGGCGAGGGGGTTTCTTCCACCAGTTTCTGGTATCGGCGCTGGATGGAGCAGTCGCGCTCGCCGAGAAACACCACGCGGCCGCGCTCGTCGGCCAGGATCTGGACTTCGATGTGCTTGGGCTCCAGGAAGTAACGTTCCAGATACACACTCTCGTTGCCGAACGTGGCCTTGGCCTCGGTCTGGGCGGCGTGGAAGGCTCGCACGAGCTCGTCTTCTTTATTCGCAACCCGCATGCCGCGACCGCCGCCTCCGGCGGAGGCTTTAATGATGACCGGGAAGCCGATCTTTTGCGCAGCATCGAGCGCATCCTGTTCGCTCCGGAGTTCGCCCGGACTCCCGGGAAGGACCGGGATTCCGCGGCGCGCCATGATCTCTCTCGCCTTTGCTTTATCCCCCATGGCGGCGATGTTCTCGGAAGTCGGTCCAATGAACTTGATCCCGATTGACTCACAGACCTCGGCAAAGTGGGCGTTCTCGGCCAGGAACCCATACCCCGGGTGGATCGCTTCCGCACCCGTGATCTCAGCCGCACTCAAGACATTTGGAATATTCCGGTAACTGAGGGCGTCATCGGCCGGTCCGACGCACACCCTCTCCTCGGCGGCCCGCACGTGCATCGCGTTGGCATCAACTTCAGAATGGATCGCGATCGTCTTGATGCCAAGTTCCTTGCAAGCACGGATTACCCGCAAGGCAATCTCGCCGCGGTTCGCAACCAGAATTTTCTTAAACACCAGAAGACTCCTGCGAGGGATGCCGACTGATCACGAGGCTGGAGTGGGGTCGATGAGGAATAATGGCTGCCCGTATTCCACGGGTTTGGTGCTTTCAGCCAGGATCGAGACAATTCGCCCATCGAACTCTGACTCAATCTCGTTCATCAGCTTCATGGCCTCTACGATGCAGAGCACCTGCCCCTTCTTGACCAGATCACCTTCCTCGACATACGGATCGGCGTCGGCCGAAGGCGCTCGGTAAAAGGTCCCGACGATGGGAGACCGGATGGTCATCAGGCCCGGCGTCTCGGCCTTCAGCGGTGTGGCCGGGCTCTGAATGGCGGCTCTCTGACCTGCCGTAGCGGATTCCAGCACGACGGCAGCCGGCAGACCGGGCGCCGTTTCCCTCCGCAAGCGCAGACGCAATCCTTGGCGTTCCACTTCGAGCTCGGTGAGATTGTGCTGCTTCAAGAGCTCCACGAGCTGCTGGATTTCTTTCTGCACGTCCGGCTGGAGCATCAGCTCTTCAGCGGTGGTGGTAAAATCGGCTGACGCCGCGGGCAGACGGTTCTGTCCGGCGCGTCCCTGCCGAATGTCGGTGCGGACCCGCTTCTTCACCTTACGCGCTCCACATATTCGCGGGTCCTGGAGTCGATCTTGATGACTTCTCCGACTTCCAGGTAGAGCGGTACTTTGATGACCGCTCCGGTCTCCACGACGGCCGGCTTTGTACCTCCAGAGGCCGTATCGCCTCGTACGCCGGGGTCTGCATCTACGACTTTGAGCTCGATGAAGATCGGGAGTTCTACGGCGATGGGCTGATGGTCATAAATGAGGATCTTGGCCACGACGTTTTCCTTCAGCAGATCCGCATTCTCTCCCAGCTGCTGCTTGTCGTAGGTAAACTGCTCGAATGTTTCCGTGTCCATGAAGGTGTAGGCGTCGCCAGTCGCGTAGAGGAACTGCATCGTACGTTCCTCCAGATCGGGCTCCTCGAACCGTTCTCCTGATCGGAAGGTCCGATCGATGACACTGCCCGTCCGGTAGGCCTTCAGCTTAGTCCGGACAAAGGCGCCTCCCTTGCCCGGTTTCACGTGCTGGAACTCGACGATGTAGTACGGCTCTCCGTCCAGCTCGAGACGCGCCCCATTGCGAAACTCCGCCGTCGAAATCACAAACCTGACCCTTCCTCCTTAGGTGGCGTGCCTGGTGGCGCCCTGCCCTATGGCCGACCGCTTTCCTTTCAAATGGTCCTTGGCGGCCTTAATCGCGAGAAGGTAGCCGTTTGGGCCGAAGCCGGAGATCTGACCGAGCGCCACTCCCGCGATGTAGGATCGGCGCCGGAAATCCTCCCGCTTGTAAATGTTCGTCAGATGCACCTCAACAGTTGGAATGGCCACTGCCGCGATGGCATCGCGAATCGCCACGCTGGTATGGGTGTATCCGGCTGGATTGATCACGATGGCATCGTAACGATGGTCCGCCTCCTGGATCCAGGTGACCAGCTCCCCCTCCAGGTTCGACTGCCTGATGTCGACCTGGATGCCCTCCTGCTTCGCCAGCTTCAGAATGGCGGCGTTGATTTCCCGCAGAGAAACGTCCCCGTACAGGGACCGTTCACGCTTACCCAACAAATTCAGGTTCGGACCATGGAGGACGAGAACGGACAGCATACGTGCCGCCTTCCGGCCGCCGCCTAACGTCCGGAGCAGCATGGTTTCTCCGTGAGGTGTGGTGGAACGGGGCCCATTGTAGCAGCCTCATGCAGTAGGGTCAAACGAGCCCGATCGGGCTTTCCACGTCGATGAAACCGATTGGGAACGTCATTCGACTCGGTGTTGCCGGATCTTCGCCAGCCAGACGCGGAGGCGTGCGACCTTTTGGGCGATGGCATCGGCGGACGGACGGCCGGCACTGGAGGGCGCCGCGTGGGACGGGTTCGAGGCGAAACCAATGTTTGCAATCGACGCGCCACTTGCTCTCGCCGCGAGCAGGGGCTCCATCGGGGGAGGCGCCGGGCGCACCGATGGCCGGTCAGGGGTTGCTCGCGGCGAAGATGGCACCGGCTGGGCAGGATGAGTTGCACGCGCAGTGCCCTCTCCCTTGAGGCGCTGTTCGATGATCGCCTTGAGGGCGAGGATCCCCTCGTCTTTGACCTGGGCCAGCACCAGCCTGCACGATTTCATCGCGGCTTCCGGGGCATCTTCTTCCACGTAAATCTGGGCGAGGGATCGATGGGCGAGCAGGTTGTCCGGGCTCAACCGAATTGACTCCTCCAGGAGCGTTTTTGCCTTCAAGACCTCGCCCATCTGCTGGTACGCGCGCCCAAGGGCGACCAGCGCGGTGATGAAATTCGGGTAGACCTTCAGCCCCTCCTCCAGGACTGCCACCGCTTCCTTGAGCATCCCCAGCCTCACGTATTCTTCGGCCAGTGGAATGAAGGCTTTCGATTTTGGATCTTTGGCGAGCTGCAGCGCCAGCCTGGTGATCTTCGGCGATCTGTAACCCTGTTTGGGATCGGGGGGCACCATCACGCGTTCGTCCTCTTGTGTGCTCCCGAAGGAGACTCGGGATGATGACCGGGACTCGTCGGCGTGAGCGCCTGGACGGCATCCAGGATGCGCTCGGCCAGCTCCCGTTTGGGCATGGCATCGAATCGCGTCACGCGACCGGTACGATCCACCAGGATGGCAGCATTGGTGTCGGATCCGAAACCGCATCCCTCCGTTGCCACGTTATTGCCGACGATCAGGTCGAGGCCCTTCCGGACGAGCTTTTGCTGCGCGTGGTCCAGCACGGCCTCGGTTTCAGCCGCGAAGCCAACCAGCACCTGGGTCGCCCGTTGCTTGGCAAGGGTCTCCAGAATGTCTTCGGTAGGTTCGAACTCGATCCTTCGCCAGGCCGATTCGGTTTTCTTGAGCTTGCCGTGTGACGGGCGTGCCGGGCGAAAGTCGGCCACTGCGGCAGCCATAATGACCACAGTCGACCAGGTAAACCGCGAGACGATCGCTTTGCCCATCTCCTCAGCTGTGTTCACCGGGACGTACTCGATGCCCGCTGGAGCCCTCAATGCCGTCGGCCCGCTGACCAGGACCACTTCGGCGCCCCGTCGGCGCGCAGCCAACGCCAGAGCGTACCCCATCTTGCCGGAGGACCGATTTGAAATAAATCGAACCGGGTCGATGGCTTCCTGCGTCGGTCCCGCCGATACCAGGACTCGTTGCCCGGCCCAATCCTGGCGCAAACAGAGTCGCGCTTCGATCGCCGAGAGAATGGTCGTCTCATCGGGCAAACGACCCTTGCCAACATCTCCCGATGCCAACATTCCCTCTTCGGGCTGCAGCACGGTCACTCCCCGTGCGCGCAAGGTTTCCGCATGTGCCTGAACGGTGGGATGATTCCACATTTCTCCGTCCATCGCTGGGGCCACGATCAGTGGGCACGTGGCTGCCAGTGCCATCGTGCTCAACACGTCATCGGCCAGACCAAGAGCGAGTTTGGCGAGCATGTTGGCCGTCGCCGGGGCGATCACGATGCCGTCCGCCTGATCAGCGAGCGCCAAATGCCGCATACCCTGGTTCGCAGCAAACAAATCGGTCGTGACCGCTCGACCTGAAAGAATCTCGAACGTCAGGGGACTGAGGAACCGTGTCGCGGATTCCGTCATGACGACGGACACCTCGGCTCCCTCCTGGACCAGCCTGCGCAAAAGCACCACCGCCTTATAGGCCGCGATGCTCCCCGTCACTCCAAGGACGAGCTGCTTTCCGAACAACCCTGGCTGCGGCGCCGGCGGTGAGGCTTGGCTCACGATTCCTCGCTTTCTGGTTCGGCTTCTGCCTTGATCGAATCGTCCACGTAGACGCTGAGCTCCTTCTTGATCTCGCGAGCATCGTCCGCAGCCTCAGCCAAGACCATCTTTTCGATCTCCCCTTCCCTGCCACGCTTGGCTTCCTTCATGGCCTGCCGGGCCTCCTTCCCGACTCGGTATTCGAGATGTCCTCCGAGCACTTCCTCCAAGGCGATGGTAGTTTCCTTCGTAAACTTCGAGCTCCCCAGAGGCTTGGCGCCCTGCATCAGGTATTTGGCCCGCTGGGATGCGGCAATGACGACCCGATAGCGGGAATCAAACCGATCGGAACTGTACTCGGGCAGTAGCGATAGTGCATCAAGCATCGTGTTTCACGCTCCTTTCCACCGTCTCGGATGCTGAATGATCCGAGGACTTCTCTTCCTTCTCTCGAATGAAGTTCTCTTCCAACCAGCCGATATCCAGTCGCTTCGTCTTGATCCGCTCAGCCAGAATAATCGCCTCCAGCTCTTTCCTGGCTTGCGGCATGTCCTCGTTCCGAACGATGTAGAAGTACTCGCGGTAACTCCAGATTTCCTCCCTCGCTTTCTGGAGTCGGCGTTGAATCTCTTCGGGCGGGTCCCCTCCGCGCTGGAGGAGCCGGTGGCGCAACACATCGATCGAGGGCGGCATGATGTAGATGAAGATCCCGTCCGCAAACTTTTTCTTGATCACCATCGCACCCTGGACGTCGATCTCCAGGAGGACATCGATCCCTTTCTCCAGCGTCTCGGTGAGCGCGGTCCGTGGGGTGCCGTACATGTGACCATACACGGGTGCCCATTCTGCAAACTCGTTCCGTTCCACCATCTGCTGAAACACGTGTTCGTCGACGAAATAGTACTCGCGTCCGTGCGCTTCCCCCGGCCGCGGTTTTCGCGTGGTGTAGGAGATCGAATGCGTCAGGTTCGGGACCACCGCCAACACTTCCTTGCAGAGCGTGGTTTTCCCTGCCCCCGAAGGGGCGGACACGACGAAAAGCAGTCCTCTGCGTTCCATGTGTTCCCTTGTCCACGTTCGTTAGGGATGCGCCGACAATTAAATCGCCCGTCGAACCGACTCACTGCGCGACACCCGGGAATAGGCTTCCCCGCCTTGCCCGACCAGGCTGGATCCCCTCCTTCCGGATCAACTGAACAGGCAGATCCGGTTGAGGGCCTTACTCGATATTCTGCACCTGTTCTCGAATCTTTTCCAGTTCGCCCTTCATGTGGATAACCAGAGCCGCGATCTCCGCATCAT
>JAHRHE010000093.1 GCA_020027965.1 Nitrospirota bacterium
GTAGAAGAGGTTTCGAGAACGAAAAATAAATGGTCAGCAGGATAAGAAATCGGGAGTCTTTATGGGCCTCGGCGGTCCTTTTCCTTTGACCGCGACCCCCGCCTCTTTGTAAAGTGCGGGCTATGCTACGACTTCTCTTCCAGAGTATCGAGCAGAGTCTGGGGCCGGGCTTAGCGCCGGCCGCGCTCGTGATCTACTGGAGCGGGCTGATTTTGTTGGCCTTGGTCGTGCTGGTGCCAATCTATCGCCTCCGTATGGATTACAAGACTGCCCGCTCAGGCATGGTGCAGCAGTGGGTCATGACCTGTCCGAACTGTGACAAATTGACCCTGGTGTCCGGTCGCTATTGCGGCTTTTGCGACCATGACCTCAGCATTCCATGGACGGTGAGGCTCTGGACTTCCTCTTACGGCTGGATCGAGAGCAAGGCGGCCAGACTCATCAGGTGGATCACCCATCTCGTCGGGATCGTGACCTTCCTTGCGCTGTCTGTCTGGCTGGTCACCAGCACCGGCGTGTTGGCCCCACAGGGCGAAGTGCATCGGCTCTTCTTAGGGTTGGGGCTTTTGGCCTGGGCGGCAGTCGGGAGGTTCGGCGGGCGCACGCTCCGCGTCGGACGACGAGGGATCCTGGCCCGGGCCGGGGATGCGATCATGGCCCTGGCGGCAGTCGGCACGCTGGCCATCGCGCTGTTTCTCGCCGATGCAGCCAGGCCGACACCGGAAACGGTGCTTGCGACCTTTAGTACGACCGAAGGAAAGGCACGAATCGGAGATCAAGTGATCGCGCTTTCCGAAGGGGAGATCGGGTTTGAATATCTCCAACTGGACCACGAGCTCCTGGGATACCATCGCATCATCCCCTTGGCGTTCAAGGGGCACGACCGGTTCCCCTTCCCGAAGAATGCCTTGGAGCAACTCGTCGTCACGCACCTGCAAAAACACACCGGCGGCTATTCCAGGCGAGGACTCACGGTCCGCCTGCGCACCGATCGACTGCGGGTGGCACCTGGTCAACTGTTCGAGGTTGTCCAGCGTGAAGGCCAGGTGTTGATCCGAAGAGTAGGGGGACGATAGGAGCGCGTTCTAGTCGTGCGGCTCTCTCTCGAGCCAATTTGTCGCCAGGTCATTGGCTCGCGCGTGGAGCTCACGCCTTGCGGGCTCGGTTAGCGAAGGCGAGTTGAACGTCTTGCTTCTCAGCCGGTGGAACCTCCAGCAACGGCCGAGACTTGTAGCTCAGTTGAGTTGCCACGAGGGTGTCCGGGATCTGCGCGATGCGGATGTTGTAGAGGTTTACGGAATCGTTGTACAACTCGCGCCGGTCCGCAATGGTGTTCTCCAGCGCTGAGATGCGCTGCTGGACGTGCAGAAACTCCTGGTTGGCTTTGAGGTCTGGGTAGTTCTCTGCCACCGCGAAGAGCCTGCCGAGTGCGCTGGTAATCCTGTTTTCCGCCTTGGTCTTCTCGTCGATACTGGTGGTCTTCGCGTACGCACTCCTGGCTTGCGTAATCGCTTCAAGCGTGTCGCGCTCGTGCGCCATGTAGCTATTGCAGACTTCAACCAGTTTCGGAAGCTCGTCATGGCGTTGCTTGAGCATCACTTCGATATTAGCCCAGGCCTTGTTGATGTTGTTGGACAGGCGGACGAGATTGTTGTAGATACCCACCACATACAGGGTGAGTCCGACAAGTGCGAAGAGCATCAGGACGACAGCGACCATTGTGCTATTCATGAGCATCTCCCCATTGTGATGAATTGGCGATCTTACCCTCCGAGAGCCACATAGTGCGCCAAGATGACGACCAGACAGGCCACGGTGACGGCCGGTCCGCCGTACAGCATGGCCAGGACCTTCCATCGTAGTTGGCCGAGCAGTTCTCTCTCGCTCCGATCCGAGATCATGAACGACTCGTCGGGATACGAACCGATGTAGAGCCGTTCCGCATTCTCGAGCCGGTCGACTGCGGCGGGATTTTCCTGCGCAGTACCCAGCACATAGACCGGCTCGCCAGGGCGGATAAAGGCTTCTGCGCAGCGCAGGGCTTTCTGCCCAAGCCAGCCGTCCGTCTCGATCCCCAGCCGCTTCAGCCCCGCCCGGGCATCATGCGGAAGAGAACCCAGCCAGTCGTTTCGGTAAGTCCGATCAGTCGAGACGAGAAGTTCAGCATTATGGGGGACGACCAGAATAGCCCCCGTCGCGTCCCGGACAGAGAACGGTTGCTCGGACGTTCCTTTGGCAATGGTCACCCAGTGGCTGCCTTTCCCTGCTCCCCGATGCTCCTCGACGGTATAGGAATACAACACGCACGGAGTCTGGCTGAACGGGGCGGAGAGTGGAGGTCCCTGGGCCTCAGCCGTGCCGAAGACCTCAACGAGCCCGATCGCCAACGAGCGGACGGTCGAGGTGGGAATACTTTCGATGAGATGCTGTCTGCGGCTTAGAACAAAGCCATAGGAGAAGAGCCCGATGCCACCCACCAGGCCGAAGACGAGCCACAGAAAGCCATCGTCCGGCTGGTGGATCCAACGCGCCGTCCACGCGGTCCTGCGGATGTTTTCGAAGGCGAGCAGGCCGACCAGAAGGAGGGTGGCTCCCAGGAGAACGACTCCAAACCACAGCCTGGCAGAGTCCGTCTTTGCTTCAGAGCCGGGCGAAGGCACAACAGGATTGCGGGGCGATGAGGCGCCCCTCGCAGCCGCGCGGGCATAATACGAGGATTCGTCAATCAGGATCGGGACGCCACCGCTGCGATAGGCTTCATTGAGTCGAGTGAGAGTACCACGGGGAAACCACCCGCCATGGCAGGACCGGCAGGCCATCCAAGAGACCGTGGGCTCCATCGCCGAGTTCATGTGGGCTCCGCAACGTGGACAAGCCACTGATGCTGTTTGGACGGCGGCAGGTCGGGAATCGGCGGTGGCCAGCACCGCCGCCGTTAACGCTCGGTAGTCTTCCACAAAGAAATTTATTTCGCCAACGTCAAGCCAGAGGCCATGTCCGCTCGGACAGACGTCGAGTTGCGGCATTTCCGCGGTCGGGACCTTGACAAGGCCAGTCTGACATTGCGGGCAGTTCATAGAATACACCGAGTATAGCAAGGCCCCGCGGACAGTCAACGAAAAGCCAGAACGCAGAGACGGTGGCGAGACACGGGGAAGGACGTCACCTTGATACCCTGTCGTCAACTCGTGGTGTTCTGTGATAATCTGGGTCGGCGCTCACTCCAGCGGTGGCCAAAAGTGGCGGGCCGCCGTTGCGCGACCGCATTTCTACATGCAGTTGGCACTGGACATTTGAGGAAGCCATGCCCTTGAAATACGCATTGTATCCTGGCTGCGCAGCAAAGGGCGCGACACCCGAGCTCTATCAATCTACGATGGCCATCATCGGGCGGCTGGGGATCGAGGTCGTAGAACTGGCGGCTGCCTCGTGCTGCGGGGCCGGGGTTGTCACGGAGGCTGATCCTGACGTCGCGCTCGCGCTGAACGCGCGCACCTTCGCCCAGGCCGAGCAGCTTGGGCTCGACGTCATGACGATTTGCGGTACGTGCCAGGGCGTCATGGGAGCGGCCAACAAGCGCTTGAAGGAAGACCCTAGCCTGCTGGAGCGGATCAACCGAATGCTCGCCGGAGACGGGATCGCCTATCGGGGGACGGTCACGGTCAAGCACTTACTCTGGATCGTCGTCAGGGAAGTCGGCCTGCAGCGGCTTGGCGACCAGGTACGGGTTTCCATGCAGGACTTTCGAATCGCACCCTTCTATGGGTGTTATATTCTCCGGCCTTCCTGGGACCTGGGGTTTGACGATCCGGAGAATCCCACCTCGCTGGAGAAGGTCATCAGGGCAGTGGGCGGCGAGCCGGTGGCCTACCCAGGACGTACGAAGTGTTGCGGCTTCCCGGTCATCTTGGAAAAGGAAGCGATCGCCGTCGCCATGGCCGGGAACAACATGAAGGAGGCCAAGGATGAAGGGGCGGATTTCATGGTCACGCCCTGTCCACTCTGTCATATGAGCCTGGACATCTACCAGGATCGGGCGGGTCGGGCGGTCAATGCTCGATTGAACCTCCCTATTTTGCATCTCCCACAATTGTTAGGGCTGGCCATGGGAATCCCCCCGAAGGATCTTGGCGTGTCGCATCATCTGGTCCCCGTCGATTCCATTCTCAGGGTCATCGAGAAGCGAGGGGGCTCGAAACATGCGCAGCAATTACCTGTCAGCGATCAGCAGGGCGCAGAGGGCTGATAGCTTAGAGCTGAGTGCTGAGAGCCGGAGGAGCAAGCGCCGATGAAAGTGATGAATCTCTCAGAATTCTCGCAGTTTAGCGCCGAGAAGATGAAGAAGAACAATCTCTTTCAGACGCCGCGGTTCTTCTGCGATGTCTACTGCTTCGAACCAGGCCAAGAGCAAAAGGGGCACGTGCACGGCGACCAGGACAAGGTCTATCTGGTGCTGGAAGGGCAGGGGACGTTTCGGGTGGGCAAGCAGGAACAGATCCTGGGAGCCGGGCAAGGAACCATGGCACCGGCTGGTGAAGAACACGGGGTGCTGAACCACACGAACGCGCGCCTCCGGGTGCTGGTCTTCGTCGCCCCAAATCCCTCCTAAGACGTGAAGCGTGAGGCGCTAGGGGTGAAAGTTAGGACCTCGAAAGAGAAGAATTCCCTCCTTCACGCGTGACGCATTACTGTTCACGGCTTACGTCAGCGGTCGAGCGGGATCGTGACACTGATTGCTCCGGCAAGCTCCCCTTCCCGAGCCCCTTCTTTGGGATAGCCCGAGATATCGAACTCGCCTGCCTGCCCTCCGTGGCACTTCAAGCAGTCCTTCGTGTAGTAGATCGGGCTGACCACTCGGAGGGTTTTCCCCTCGTCCGTCAGTTCGCTGATTGGGGCTGACCGGCTGGACTGAGTCGCAAGGCGTCGCAAGACCGCAGTTTCGTATGCATCCGGAGTGTTCTTGGGGTTGCGAGGTTGCAGAGCCGTCTGTTTCAGCCGGACCGAGGATTTGCGTGAAAACCGTGCGGCGGCCTGACTTCCGAAGGTCGCCGGAATAAAGTTCTTATACTCGATCCCTCGTTGGTTGATCACCACCTGGGCATCGGTGACCACTTCTTTACTGGCCTGAACCAGGGAGGGCAACAGCTCTCGGGCCAGTGGCGGCACTCGGGCCGGATCGAGGTGGCCGAGATCCACGGCAGTTCGTTCTCGGAATTCGGAGCGCACCTGCCCTTCGAAAAACTCCGGGGTGAATCCCTTTTGGCCCTTGCGCGGATCATCGATCAACGCCTGGTTCCGATCCACCACCACGCGCCCGGCATCCAGCAATGCCGCGAGCAGTCGCGCAGTGTCTTCGGCTTCCTCGCGGGTCACCGCTGCCAGGCCTGCGGAGGCCCAAGCCATGCTCCAGACCACAGCGGCAGCCAGAAATCTGTGTGCAGGGATCTTCATGCTTGCCGTCCACTCATCGGGGACCGGCCCAGCGGCACTGCCCCTGATCGTAATGCTGAACGACTCCCTCCGCGGCAAAGGGCAACCCTTCACTGGCAGCCCGCCGGGGGTACGCGTACACGTCCTCTAGCCATCGCTGCCGCATCTCGGCCAAGCGGCCTGATTCCTCAAGCTGAAATAGAAGACTGTTTATGAAGGCCCGAAGGCGATAGCTCTCCTCAGCCGTGACCACGCTATAGTGCTCGCGTGTCCACAAGAGCGGCTTCCCGCGCTCCAGGACCAAAGGCTGCCAGTCTCTTCTTACTCGCTCCACCATGAATTTCAAGACCGGCTCCTTGCCCAGAATTACATCAATGGCGGGATCCTCGGATTCAAACGCCGCAGGGAGCGAATCGCACAGGACCAGAGTAGCGTTTTTCAGGTGCGTACTCGCAAAGACGTCAGCGCTAGTTCCGCTCTGGACTGCGACACTCAATCCGGCCAATGCTGCCTGAACGGACGTGAGTTTGTCCTCCTGCTTTTGTCGCGCCTTTGACAGCGTGACGCGCACACGCTCGGCGACCTCCGGCCGCCTGGTGATGCCGATAATTCCCCCATCGTAGAAGTATGGGATCGAGTAAGCAAGGCCGGCCCTCGTGGGAGAAGGGATGTTGGCGCTCACTGCGGAGACAAACAGGTCCAGCTTGCCCTCGTTCAGTTCTACGAACAAGTCCCGAAACCGAACCAGGCGGAGAACCGGGGCGACCGGCTGGCCCCGACACTGCTTTGACAACGAGGTCGCGATCTCTCGGACGAGTTCAGTATCCAAACCCGTGACTCGACGACCTTCGTCGGTCCAGACTGCGGGAAACACGAAGGGCCGCAGGGGTTCGACGGCCATCCCGACGTGCAGTCGCCCGCGCTCGCAGATACTTTCCAAATCATTGCCTGTGACGGGCCGAATAAACTGAGCGACGTCCCAAATCAGCCCGCAGCCCTGTAGCGCCAGACTGATGATGAGCGCAAAGAGGGATACCCTCGTCGCGTCGCTCAGAATCGAACCCCGGTCGTGAAGATCCATTGCTGTGCCTGCCCAGCCTCGCCTCGAAAATCGACGCCGTACTGCGCGTACTGGAGCGTCATATCCACTGATAGGCCGCGCGCCACGGGGAAGCGAACCCCGATCTGTCCGCCGATGAGGCCGCCAGGCGCGGAATTCCCGGGGCCTGGGAGCACCCCTCCCGCTAACAAACCCACGTAGGGCACTGCCCGATCTTCGAGTGGGCCGAATAGCAGATGGCGGATCAGCCGATTGATTGGCATGCGGCTCGGAAAATCGAGGATATCGATAAAGTTATTCCAGCGAGGGTTGAGATAGAGCGAGTGTTGATCCGAGGTGAATTCTTGCGAATGTACGCTGAAAAATTGATAGATAGTCCTCACTTCCAGATTGCCGTAGCGAAGGGCCGTGATGCCCGCCTGGATACCGATCTCTCGATCATCAGGGGCATAGGTTTGCTGACGAAAGGCCACATCAAAGCTAAAGGGTCGGATCGGGAAGACCTCGAGGAAGGCCTCCTGCCCACTTGCGTATCCGGGGATTAGCAAGAAGAGCGTTATCGCGAAGAGCCAGAGCCGACTGAGCAGATGCGGCATGGCACCCTGCGCGAGTCGAGGGTGAAGGCGGACCGGTTTCCGGAGATCCTGTTTAGGGCGCCGGCGGCGGCGTGATTTCCGTCAGCGGGACGTCCACCTTCCAGGGCGTGTTCGGCATCGACGGAGCCCCTTTCGCGTCAGGAGATGCCACCAATGCCGCGATCGCACCAGGCAATGCCCCGGTCAATGAACGGGTAACCAAGGGGTAGGCGTCGGCAGACTCGACGACCATATCGAACGTGGCGGCACATGGTCGGCGGGCTTCAGGCGGTCTCGCTCTGCCAGGAGGAAAAAGAGCGGGATCTTCTGCAGGAGGTCAGCCTTCACCTGGGTTTTATTTCCCTCTCAACCGTTAGCTGTGAACCTGTAACCTATTGCGTACCGCGTGCTCCGTCACACGATCCGTTTGGCCGTCTCGACGATGACACGGGCGCTGATGCCGTAGCGATCCACCAGTTCATCCGGCTTACCGCTGTGCGGAATCTCCCTGACCGCCAGCTTGTAGACCCGGACTCCTTCGGTCCCCACCGCGCTGAGCACCGCGTCCCCCAGTCCTCCGTGGGCATAATGGTCCTCGACGGTTAGGATGCGCCCCCGCGTGGCCGTGGCGCTCTCCAGCAATGTGGCGCGGTCGATCGGCACCACGCTGTACAGATCGATCACGCGCACGGCGATGCCGGCGGCCTTCAGTTGGTCATACGCCTTCAAGGCTTCAAACACCGTGATCCCCGCCGCCACGATCGTGAGCTGATCAGACAGGCTGTGGCGAAGGACCTTACAGCCGCCGATCGCAAACGTGTCGGTCGTCTCGTAGAGGATGGGGGACTTCGGTCGACCGGCCCGAAGGTAGACGAGGCCTCGATGAGAAGCAGCGGCCTCGACCAGCCGATACGTGCAGACACCATCGGCTGGATACAGCACCACCACCTCTGGTTGGGCCGCCATCATCGCGATGTCCTCCAGTCCCATCTGGGAGGGGCCGTCTTCTCCGATGCTCACCCCGACGTGGGTGCCGACCAGCTTGATGTTGGCCTTACTGATGGCCGCCATACGGATGAAATCGTAGGCGCGGGTCAGGAAGCAGGCGAAGGTGGCGACGAACGGAATTTTGCCGCAGGCAGCCAGGCCCACGGCAGCCCCCACCATATTCTGCTCCGCGATGAAGTTCTCGAAGAACCGGTCCGGGAATCGCTTCCCGAACTTCTCGGTGAATGTGGAGTTCTTCACGTCGGCATCGAGCGCTACTACCAACGGGTTGGCCTCGCCCAAGGCGACGAGGGCGTCGCCAAAAGCCTCCCGCGTCGCGATCGAATCGGTCGACTTATATGCGGGCGGCGGCATCGCTTTGACGGGCTTGGCGCCCTGTCCGGCTGAGTCCGGCCGTCGGATTTCGAGCTGGTCCCCGTCCGGTTTGAGCTGGCGGGTGAGCTCGTCAATCGCCTTCTGCGTTTCATCCCCCTTCTTGAGCGCCTTGCCGTGCCAGTCCGGGCGATCCTCGATGAACGAAATGCCTCTTCCTTTGAAGGTTCGCGCAAGGAGGACCGTCGGGCTCCCTTCGGTGCGGGCGGCTTCGTCGAACGCCGCCAGCAACGCGGCAATATCATGGCCATCCACGACCATCGCGTGCCAGCCGAACCCGGCCCAGCGGGAACGATAGGCCTCCATATCGTGCTGCAGCATAGTGGGATCGCTCTGGCCGAGTCGGTTGACGTCCACGATCGCGCAGAGGTTGTCCAGCCGAAAGTGGCGACCGAGCTCGACGGACTCCCAGACTGATCCCTCCACCGATTCTCCATCACCCAGGAGTACGTAGGTGCGAACCTCGGATCGGTCGAGGCGTTTGGCATTGAGCGCCATCCCGACCCCCGCCGCGAGGCCTTGCCCAAGCGAGCCGGTGGCGACGTCCACAAACGGGAGCCTGGGCGTCGGGTGGCCTTCCAGGTCGGATTCCAGCGTACGCAGGCGCCGCAGCTCGGCCCCGTCGAATAACCCGGCCTCAGCCCAAGCAGCGTAGAGGAGGGGGGCCGCGTGGCCTTTGGACAGGATGAAGCGATCGTTGGTGGGATGCTTGGGGTTCTTCGGATCATACCGCATGACTGAAAAGAACAACGTCGCGACAATGTCTGCGGCGGAACAACAGCTTGACGGATGGCCGCTGCCGGCTTCTGTGGTCGCGATAACGCTCTGGATGCGCAGTCGCGTGGCTTTATTTTCTATGGCGGCTACAAGCTGGGGAGTCGAAACCAATGCGGATCCCATCGCCTCTCCTTTCACACTCGACGACTGGCTGGAGTGGAGCCACATACGATGCGCTTGCAGTGACTCGCCGCAAGCACGCATACGTCGGAACAGCCTAACAAAAGCAAAGAGGGACAGTCAATTGTCCAGGTTCGGAGAGAGGAGAGCAGGATGCTTCGGCCCCGGAACGGCTGCGCGCGGTCCATCGGGTGCGGGCCACGCACTGAGAAGGTCATGGCGCGCTATCAGGAAGAGGTGGGCAAACGGCGTTTTCGGAAGAACCAATACAGCAAGTACGCATCAATCGCCACGACAACGACGAGGACGCTGTAGGCAGCAGGGCTGGGAGCCAGTTTGAGCTCGACCAGGACCCTGGACATTCCAAACCCGACGACCAAGGCATCAAAGCTCATGCACAACCTTCGGAAGGTTTCTGGATCCAACCGACTAATCAGGTAGGTCCCAAGAGGAATCCCAACCAGAACGCTCGGAACGATGTAGGGAAGGAGCTGCGCGCTGTCGACGCTATAGAGCCCTAAGAAATAGTAGGCGACAGCCGTCAAGGTTGATTCAGCCACTCGAATCACGCTCAACGCCGCCCGGAAATCTTGTTTGGCATAGCCCTGATTATTGAACAAAAGCGCGAGGGGAGGGCCGGAGATGGTGGTCACGGAATAGAGCGTTCCTATTCCTATCCCGAATGGCACCCCGACCGCTTTCTCTGAACGGATCGGCCTTCTGATACCGGCCGCTTGAAGCAGGATCAGTGGAAGGAGCGTAAAATACGTGAAGAATTTGAGCCAGCCAGGTTGAACCATGAAGAGCACGTAGCTGCCAATCACCACACCAGGGAGCACTCCAAATAAGATGGGCAGCACTCTCTTCCACGTGCGCGGCACACTCTTCCTATTCATCAGCAAGACGTACCCATTAATGACCACCTCGACCATGACCAAGGCCGGATTCAGGATTCGATTCGTGTAGAACAGCAGCGCAACGGGAACGGTGATGGAGGAAAATCCATACCCTAGCGCCCCATTGACCGACGCAGCGAGGAAGGTGATCAGTATGAGACTGACCTGGTCTATGCTCATGCTTTGCGATGCCCCGACGCGAAGTCACGGAGGGTATAGTTGTCGAGGATATCCGCAATGGCGTTGCGCACCGAGCCCATCACATCCTGCAACGGACAGTAGGCCCGCTTCGCATACGGACAGTCGCGGCATTTCTGATACGCGGTCTTGCTGACGCACCCGATCGGCGCTAAGGGACCGTCAAGGATCCGGATCACCTGTCCCAGGGTCACTTTCTCGGGCGGCTTGATCAGGCTGTAGCCGCCATCCACTCCACGGCGGCTTGCCAGGAGGCCCGCGTTCCTGAGCGCCAGCAGGATCTGCTCCAGAAATTCGATGGGAATATGCTGGCGCCTGGCAATCACGTGCCGCTGCACGGGCGCCTGGCCGTACTTGGGAGTCAGCTCGATCAATGCGCGCAACGCGTACTCGCTCCTCTTTGAGAGTTTCACGACTGGGTAGCCGGTTGATAATTGTTTACTGAGTAAGTCAAGTTTTGAAAGAATACGCCTGCCGAAAGGGGTTTGTCAAGGATCGAGTGGGCTGAGGGCGGCGCACCGCACCGTGTTTCGACCTGCGAGCCCAGCCACGCCAGGGCGCAGTGCGCCTTGACAGCTAGCCGGATTCTTGTTAGGTTATCGCCGCTTCTGTCGAGGGGAACCTGCTCGATGAGCGTTCCTCTGTGGCCGCGCCCCTGGCCGTGCGACGCGTTGCTCGACAACGGCAAGGACAACCTGTGACCCTCCAGGAGCTGATCCTCTCCCTCCATCGCTACTGGGCCAACCACGGCTGTGTGATTCACCAACCCTATGACCTGGAGATCGGTGCCGGGACCTTTCATCCGGCCACCTTCCTTCGCGCGCTGGGCCCGGAACCCTGGCGCGCGGCCTACGCGCAGCCCTGCCGCCGCCCCACCGACGGGCGGTATGGTGAGAACCCGAACCGGCTGCAGCATTACTACCAATACCAGGTCGTCCTGAAACCGAGCCCCGACGACATTCAGACCCTGTACCTCGATAGTCTGGTCCATCTGGGCATCAATCCCCACCAGCATGACATCCGTTTTATCCAGGATGATTGGGAATCTCCCACGCTCGGAGCCTGGGGCCTCGGTTGGGAGGTGCGCCTGGACGGGATGGAGATTACCCAGTTCACATACTTTCAGGAAGTTGGCGGCATTGAGCTCAACCCGGTCACGGTCGAGCTCACCTACGGCACCGAGCGCATTGCGATGTATCTCCAACAGGTGGACAACGTGTACAATCTGAATTGGAATGACACGGTTACCTATGGAGAGATCCACCACGAGACAGAAGTCCAGTTTTCGAAATACAATTTCGAGACAGCGACCGTGGAGATGCTGTCTCAGACCTTCGACGCCTTCGAGTCGGAATGCACACGATTGTTCGCGCAAGGCCTCATTCTCCCGGCCTATGACTACTGCATCAAGACCTCTCACTTGTTCAATCTGCTGGATGCCCGTGGGGCGATCAGTGTGGCGGAACGCACGGGGTACATTGCTCGGGTCCGTGCCTTGGCGTATCAGTGCGCAGAAGGGTACCTAGCTCGGAGGCAGGCCCTAGGTTTCCCACTGTTGAATTCACCAGGCCACGCAACGCAGCAGTCGAAGGGCAAGGTCGCCCCGAGATAGCGAGCTCG
>JAHRHE010000192.1 GCA_020027965.1 Nitrospirota bacterium
AGGTGTTGGTTCCTGGTTCGAGCCCAGGCGGGCCCACCAGCCTCCGTGCGTGGTTTGGCGCGCTCTCAGGTTCCTGCGTTAACCATCCGGGCTAGCAATTGTTAGCCGTGATCATCCAGAACACGTTCTGTGCGCTGTTGGTCCGAACACCTATCGTCGCATGACAAAGACCCCATCGCGGGTAGCGGCATAGATCGTCGAGGAAGTTTGGGGGTCAATGGCTAGCGCCTCG
This sequence comes from Nitrospirota bacterium, assembly GCA_020027965.1. Classification (GTDB taxonomy): domain Bacteria; phylum Nitrospirota; class Nitrospiria; order Nitrospirales; family Nitrospiraceae; genus JAHRHE01. Next base: position 233 of record JAHRHE010000192.1, read on the forward strand.
ATGTGAAGATCAGTCAAACCTGCGTTCATCGGACGCCAAGTTTTGCCCCCGTCGATGCTCTTGAAGACCCCACCGCGCCGTTGGTTCGGCCATTCCATTGTTCCGAGGTAGACCGTCGTAGGGGTTCGGGGGTCGATAGCCACTGCGTTGACATGGAAGCTTGTCAGCCCGACGTTGATTGGACGCCAGCTTCTCCCCCCATCGGTGCTCTTGAAGATGCCAAGCCCTTCACGCCGCAGGACTCCGCTCGCATATACAATGTCTGCTGCCTGAGGATCAACCGCCAAAACCTCGCCGAGATTCGAGCTCGGGCTGGCAAGGGCCCAGGTTCTGCCCCCATCGGATGTTCTGTAAATTACCCCATGCATTCTACTAACACTCGCATAAATCACCTGCGGTGTCTCAGGAGCTACAGCCAATCCAACAACATCCCTATCATCGGGGAGGCCGAAGCTAGTCGAAACCCAGGTTTCTCCACCGTTAACGCTCTTGTATACATCGCTGGGTGTCCCATACGTGCTGCCCCTCCAGCTCATGTAAATAGTGGATGGAGTGCGAGGATCTAGAACCAGCGCGGTGACGTCAAATGGGGCGACGTCGCCTAGACCGGCGTTTGCAGTATGCCAGCTATCGCCTGCGTCTGTGCTTTTGAAGATTCCACCTTTGGCCGTGCCCGCGTAAAGCGTGCTCGGTGTCCGAGGGTCGACCGCCAGGACTCGAACGCCAGCGTTGACCAAACCCCTGTTGGTGGGGCGCCAGTTTCTGCCACCATCGGTACTCTTGAGGATTCCACCCCCGTCGGTCGCAGCATACACATTGGTGGGCGCGACGGGATCGATTGCCAGGGCAACGGGGTATAGATCGAGTCCCCGGAACCCGGCATTGATCGGCCGCCAGCCGCCGCCCCCGTCAGTACTCTTGAAGACTCCACCGGACGAAATTCCTGCATAGATCGTGTTCGAATCGCGAGGATGTAGAGCCAGCGCCTGGACGGCGCCTTTCGTCAAAGCATGGTTGATCGAACGCCATGTTCTCCCTCCGTCGGTACTCTTGAAGATCCCTCCTGACATGAAACCTTCCGGCCCATGTCCACCTGGAGCTGAAGACCCTCCCGCTGCGAAGATGGTGGTTGGCCGGAGAGGATCGATGACAAGGCTCTGAAGATCGTTCGTGGTCAACCCCCTGGTACTCACTGCTTTCCAGGTGCGACCCTCGTCGATGCTCTCGAATACGCGGACCGACCGAAGTGAAGTGACCCGACCGGCCACGTACAGAGTGCTAGTAGTCTGAGGGTCGATGACCAGCGCAGTGGGCTCCAGGCCGCTGAGCCCCGAATTAACGGAGCGCCAGTTTGCACCTCCGTCAGTTGTCTTGAAAACGCCGGCCTTGGTTGCTGCGTAAAGTGTGGATGGCGCCACGGGATCGATGGCCAGCGCAGGGCGACCAAGGTCGGGTTTGGGTCCGTAGAGGGGACTGTATTGTGTCAGCCCGGCGTTCACAGGGCTCCAGTGCCTTCCTGCATCAAGACTCTTCAACACACCCCCACCTACATAAATCGACATCGGTTCGGGCATCCCAGGGTTCCAATCCACAGGCGACCCACTCACATAGATGGTCGTCGGTGTCTTTGGGTCAATGACCAGGCTGCGGATGAATCGTATTCTCTTCCCGACATCGAGGACACGCCAGCTGCGGCCGCCGTTCGTGCTCTTGAAGACATTCCCTGTCAAAGTGGCCGCATACACTGTGGAGGGCGTGCGAGGATCGATCGCCACTGCCGTAACGTAAAGGTGTCCGAGCGCATCGTGGTCCACGATCGGACTGATCGGTGAGGTGGGGTCCCCTCCTCTGCGGATCCTGACATCGGCAAGACCATTATTGATTGCCTGCCAACTCTCGCCGCCGTCAACGCTTTTGAAAGCTCCTCCGACCCGCGTCCCTGCATAAAGCGTAGTGGGTGTTTGAGGATCAATCGCCAGGGCGGTAATTGTCCCACCTTCCGGCCCGTGGCTTGTCCAAACGCCTCTTGTAGCGGCGGCGGCCGGCCACAGGGACAATACCGCTAGGACGAGCGCGACGCCGAGTCTTGTCGCGGTTAGCATATACTCCGGCACCTCAGCTTCACTGGAATTGCCTGCCTCTTAGACGCTTATGGGGTTTCGAAGAGAAATCTCGAATGAGGATTGCCCCAAACGTCGCAAAGGGAGACTGGTCGCCACCCAGCGCCTCAAGCGATGCGGACGTCCACGGTGACACATCCGAGAAACCGGGCGAGGTCACGCGCTTCTTCATGATGCATAGTCTGATGGAGTCGCAGGACCGAAAGCACGCAGGTACATACGCAGAAGCTCTTCCTCCGCTTGCTCATTCAGCATATCCCGCCATCAGGGAACCCATGCGTCGGCCCGATCGAACTTCGGTTCGTTGCCGCGAGGCGGACCGGAGCAAACCACTCCACGGGCACTTGCCATGTGCAGGACATAACCAAGGGGGAGTGTCAGGCCTCCCACCTGGACGGCGGGGACCCGCGATCGCCTTCCCCAACCTCCTCCCCGGATTGTCCGAATTCGCACGCCAAGACCGGCTTACGCGTTCTGCGATCTCCAGACGCGTGAGTGGCTGATCCAGTGCTCCGAGCGTACTGTCCAGCATCTCGTCGAGATCCGGTCGGGAACGCCCTTCCCACGGACCCAACGAATCTCTCGTTCCGCACGGCGGGCAGAGCCCCGAACAAAGATCGCCAGGTGTACTCCGCCTCAAGAAGAATGCTCCTGTCCGATTTGGGCTACGTCGATCAGTTCAAGGATTTCAGCCTAAGTAGACGGCTTTCCGTGGGTATATCACTTATGGTATAGTTCCATCGTGGATGTGCACTTTTACCCGGCGGCTCGGGCTGAGCTTGACTCATTGCCAGCTCCAGAACGCCGCGCTATGGACCATGCGGTGGAGAAGCTTCAGGCGCTCGGCGCCCAACTCCCCTTCCCCCACGCGAGTAGGGTTCGGGGAGCGGCGACCTTGTTCGAATTGCGGCCACGGGCCGGGCGCAGTAAGTGGCGTGCGTTCTATCGGCAGGTCGGTGCGGCCATGGTCATCGCGGCGATTGGCCCGGAAGCTACTGTCGATGCCCGTGGGTTTGCCCGTGCGGTGAAAGTGGCGCAGCAACGACTCAATGACCTGGAGGGAGTGGAGTAGCATGGCGGCCAAGGCGAAGCTAATTCGGGCAAAGGATGTTCTGGCGAAGCACCTCGAAGACCCGGAGTTCCGGGCGGAGTGGGAGCGTTCCGCACTGGCTCGCGCGGTCGCCGTCGCAGTCGTTGGCTACCGCGCTAAGCATAGGTTGACGCAGGCGCAGCTAGCCCAGCGCCTCGGTGTGCGGCAGCCAAACGTTGCGCGACTAGAGCTGGGTGAGCACACCCCATCGATTGAGATGCTCCAGCGTCTCTCCCGAGTGCTGCGTCTCCGGTTTATCGTCGAGGTTGCCCCTGCCCGGAAGGGGTCACCAAAGAGCGCTCTGAGGCTCCCAAGGGGGGTCGAGCTTGTTGAGGATGTCGTGGTCGGGGGCAGCCGTGTCCGGGTGGCAACCGGCTAGTCCGGGGTTCCTAACCCAGCAGATCCACCGCGGCTATTCATATGGCTTCCGTCCTTACACGAATGGAGCCGACCGGGGGAGCAATGGGGGAGCACACCGTCGTGACACAGGAAGACAGCGGGCATAGCGGGTAAGACAGGGGAGACCCTCTGAGAATATGCAAAACGTAGATTTAGCGCGGATTTTCGTCCTAAGAGATGATCGGTGTTGCTTCCTAGCAATCTGCGTTGCGACTCGCGAAATACCCTCATAAGGTGTTGGTTCCTGGTTCGAGCCCAGGCGGGCCCACAATACTGATGTGGGTTTCGTGACTGATCTCGCTAGACAAAGTGCACGGTTTGCTATGGCGTGGCCTTCCCTGTCGGCGGGCGCGGGCTGTGTTGCGACCCGTCCATTCCTTAGCTAGTTGCGACTCCTTTAGTTAGTTACGACCACGAGGGGATCGCTATGAAGCTGCAAGAGATCATGAGCCACCACCGGCAGGCGATTCTCGACCGGTGGGTGGCCTTACTGAAAGAGACGCACACGAGCCAGGTGCTTTGGACTGGCGAGATTGAGGTGCAGGTCGCGGCGTTTCTCGACGTGCTGATCGCCTCGCCAACCGAAGGCCTCACTGAGAACGTGCGCAAGGCCGCCAGCGCGCTCAGTGCGCAACAGGCAGCCGCGGGGATGTCGCCGACCGAGACCGCAACGTTCGTGCTCTCCCTCAAGCGGACGGTGCTGCCGGTGCTCGAGGCGACGTTCGCTCAGGATCCCCGCGCGCTGGCGAACGAGCTCCGCGACGCCTACTTGTACTTCGACCAGGTCGCGCTCGCCACGTTCGGGGCCTACGTCGCCGCGCGCGACGAAGTGATCCGGCGGCAGGCAGCCACCATGGCCGAGCAGACCCGCCTCCTGGCGATGGAGCGCGAAGTCATCGAAACGCTCCAGCGACACTTGTTGCCTGCGCGGTTGCCGCAGTTGCCGGGTCTCGAGATCGCCGCTCATTACCTGCCAGCCGAGGACAGTGGGCAAGTCGGTGGGGATTGGTACGACGTGCTCACGCTCCCTGAGGCGAGGGTCGGCCTGGTGATGGGGGACGTGGCTGGCAAGGGCATCCTGGCCGCCGCGGTCATGGGACAGGTGCGCAGCGCTTTGCGCGCCTATGCCACCGAGGGGCACTCTCCGGCGGTCGTGTTGGACCGGCTCCAGCGCCTCATGGAACCAGACGAGATGGTGACCGCCGTCTACGTCACCGTCGATCTGAACCAGTGGACCCTGCACTATGCGAACGCCGGGCACCTGCCCCCGCTGCTCGTCAAACCGGATGGCACGGTGCAGCCCCTTCCGGGCGGTCAGATCCCGCTCGGTGGGCAGTTGACCCGCGCGTATCGGACCGAGGCCGCAGGCCTTGCGCCAGGCGGGACGCTGGTCCTCTACACCGATGGGCTGGTGGAGGTCCGTGGCAACTCGCTCGATGACCGGATGACGCTCCTCCAGGAGACGCTTGCTGCGGCCGCGGATAGCCGGGCGAGCGCCGACGCGCTCCTGGCACGCGTCCTTGAGACCCTCCTTGAGGGACGGGCTGCTCGCGATGACGTCGCCCTTCTTGTTGCGCGCGTTCCCCCACAGGAGGGCGCTCGAGGGGTCCATGCATCGGGCTCCCCTTTCTGATATTATTCTGAACATGAGGAGTACCAGGCGATTTCCACGGCGGGGAATCGTAATGAAAAGGAAAAGACCCGTGGGGTTCGATTTCAAGTCGTTCGTCGTAACCCCGCATGCACGTGCCGGCCGATTCCGTCCGTCACCGCGAGCGTTCGGGCGACGAGGCGGAAGAGCGGCTGGAACAGTTTCTGAAAGAGGACCGTTGAGCACAATCACGCGATAGCGACAGATCGCCTGAAAAAGCACGGGACGCGGGCGGTCCGGCCTGCGTCCGCTTTTCTTCCCCAGCTCGTCTTCCAGCAATTGCTTGCAGAACCTCAACAAGGAATGGGTAGATGGTCGACTACCGCTTGAAAATGAAGTAGGCCGCGCCAACGATCAGTAGAAAGGGCCACCAGGTGGTTCCAGCGGAGGGGCTTCTTGAGGATCTCCTAAATCGGAGAGCTTGCTTCGAGCTATCGCGGCGAGCAGTTGAAGCAGTGGTTGGCAAAGGTAAAGGCGAGATTCCCCTCCACCCGGCCCAGCCCGCCCAC
>JAHRHE010000094.1 GCA_020027965.1 Nitrospirota bacterium
CCCGAGTGATCCCGCCGGAGGCAATGACCGGGACAGGCGAGTCGGCCACGATGTCACGGAGCGCGTCGAGGTTCGGACCTTGTAACATCCCGTCCCTGGTGATGTCCGTGTAGATCACGCCGGCCAGGGGATAGTCCCGTAGCGTCTGCAAGAAGTCCCGCGCCGAGGTCTCGGACTGGCTGGCCCACCCTTTCACGGCCAGCTTGCCATCCCGTGCATCGAGTCCCACCAGTATGCGGTGAGGAAACTCCGCGCAGGCCTGCCCCAGGAAGGCTCGATCCTGGAGGACCGCGGTGCCCAGGACCACCCGCGCGATTCCCTGCGCGAGGTAGCCCCTGAGCGTCTCAAGCGTGCGGATCCCGCCGCCGACTTGAATCGGGACCGACACGGACTTCAGAATGCCCTCGATCTCGGCCTGGTTTCGCGGCTGCCCGCCGATCGCCCCGTCCAGATCCACCACGTGAAGGAACGGGGCCCCCAGCCGCTCCCAATGCCGGGCCATCGCTGCAGGATCGTCGGAATATACCGTCTCCTCGCGCATCTCCCCCTGCCGGAGACGCACGCACCGTCCGCTCTTCAGGTCAATCGCGGGGATGACGACCATGGCCACATCGCCATGAGTGTTGAGTGCTGAGTGATGAGTCTGTAGTTTCTCTGGAGACAGACAACTGAGAACTGAACACTCAAGACTATTCACTCACGCGTTTCGCGTCCTGTTACCGCACGTATTTGGTTGGAGGCGCCCCGAACGGAAACTTCTGGATGACACGCGTCACGCCGTCCTCGGCCAACTCCTCCGCCGTCACGAACACGCCACCGCGCCGCAGGAATCCAAGCGCATCTTCATTCCCCGGGCGCTGTCGCTCGTAGTAACTGCCGACCCAGAGAAGAGACCCGTCGGCGCTGACCAGCCGCAACTCGAACCCCACCTCGGCGGGGTCGGCGCCCAGCTTGCTCCCGACTCGCTCCCGGTACTTCTCCACGACCCCGATCAGCGCCGCGTCGACCGAGAGTCGTTGGGCGACCTGCCGAGCCCGCGCTTCCGGCGTCTGCGTGGCCGCCTCGGGCCCCGCTGCTCTCGTCACCCGCGCCGCTTCACTCGGTGGAAGCACCTGAATCCCCTCCCGAGCCGCCAGCTTGCGATACACCATCTCCATGACCTTCTCGGCCGCCTGAGCCGGGACCGTGGCGGTCGGGTGATCATACCGTTCGGTCTCTTGGGGAATAGCCACGGTGATGTTGGAGCCCTTCACGCCTCCCGGAACGGAGAGTTCGGGAGACTGAGGATCAATTCGTTGTGGGGAAGCGAGTGCCTCGAACGGCAGAATGGCGACGGTCTTGACGTGATACTTGTCAATCTCCGACGACACCTTCGTGGTCACCGTGGGGTTCGGGCTCCACGGCCAGACGGAGAACGCGCACCCTCCCAGCAGCAGAGCCACAACGGCCACCGGCGGGCCGGGCAGGAGAGGCCTGGTTGCGATCCGGTCAGGCGTCACGGTCCCCTCATCCCCAGTCCCCGAAGTTCCGGACGATGCGGAGTCCGGCCGCTTGGCTTTTTTCGGGATGAAACTGGCAGGCAAAGAGATTGTCCCGCCAGATGCTGGAGACGAACGGGATCCCGTACTCCGTGATGGTGGAGACCACCGAGGCATCAGCGGGCTCGACATAGTAGGAATGGACGAAATAGACGTGCGCCTCCGGGTCAAGCTCCCGGAGGGGTGGGGCGGTACGCCGGATCGTGAGCGCGTTCCATCCCATGTGAGGCACCTTGAGGGCGGTCGCCGGGAAGCGCTTCACCCTGCCTGGGACAATGTCCAGGCCTTTGTGGACCCCGAATTCTTCGCTCTCAGTGAACAAGAGTTGAAGGCCGAGGCAGATCCCCAGGAACGGCTTCCCTGACTCGATGCCGCGTCGGATCGGCTCGATCAATCCGTACTCTTCCAGGTTGCGCATGCAATCGGCAAACGCGCCAACGCCCGGCAGCACCAGATGACTAGCCTCGCTGAGTACCCGCCGGTCGCGCGTGACCACCGCCCCGTGTCCCACCGCCTCGAACGCTTTCTGGACACTGCGGAGGTTCCCCATGCCGTAATCGACGATGGCAATCATGGTCGAGCCGTGACGCGTGATGCGTGACAGGTGACAGGCCGGTCTTTGATTACCATCTGTCACCCGTCACATGTCACCCGTCACCCGTCACGTCAATTTGCCTTTGGTCGAGGGTACGCCCGAGACCCGTCCGTCGAGGCCTGTGGCCTGGTCCAGCGCCTTCGCCAGCGCCTTGAACACGGCCTCCATGATGTGATGCGGGTTGCGGCCATACAGCACGTTCACGTGCAGGTTCAGGGCCGCATGAGTGGTAAAGGCCTGGAAGAAATCCTCGAAGAGCCCGAGGTCGAACGATTTGATCCGCCGCTGCGGGAGGTCCACGCGATAGACGAGATAGGGGCGTCCGCTGAGATCCACCGTGATTTGCGCCAGGGTCTCGTCCAGCGGGATCGAGGCCCAGCCGAACCGGCGGATGCCTTCCTTCGCCCCGAGCGCCTGCTTGAGCGCATCCCCGATCACGATCCCGATGTCTTCGACCGTGTGGTGGTCGTCGATGTCGGTGTCGCCTTTGGCCTGCACCGTCAGGTCAAAGAACCCGTGTTTCGCCACGAGGGTCAGCATGTGATCCAGGAACGGGATGGTGGTCCGGATCTCGCTGCGTCCTGTGCCGTCCAGAGTGAAGTCCACCTTGACCTTGGTCTCGGTGGTGGTTCGTTCAACCGTGGCGCGCCGATTGTGCCGTGCAGCCTTCATAGATGTCGGCTCTCCAATGATTTGGCGTGCGCATCGAACCCCTCCATCTGCGCGATGCGCGAGACGTGGTCTCTGACCTTCACGAGCTCCTCCTTGGTATACGCGATGATATTACTCTTTTTCACGAAGTCATCCAAGGAGAGCGCCGAGAAGAATCGCGCGGTGCCGCCCGTGGGCAGGATATGGTTCGGCCCCGCGACGTAGTCGGCCACGGCGGGAGGCGTGTGGCGGCCGAGGAACAGCGCGCCGGCATGCCGGACCTTCTCCAGATAGTCGAACGGCCGTTCCACCGAGAGCTCCAGGTGCTCCGCCGCAATCTCGTTGGCCACCGCGACCGCTTCCTCCATGCTGCCGACCACGAACGCCACCGCGTGACGCGCGATCGACTTGGAGGCGATCTTGCTCCGCTTCAGCCGCTTGAGCTGCTCCTGGACCTGGCGGACGACGTCCTTGGCCAGGCGTTCCGAGGTGGTGACCAGGTAGACCCGGGCCTCCTCATCATGTTCCGCCTCGCACAGCAAATCGGCGGCGACGTGCGACGGGTTGGCGCCCTCATCGGCCAGCACGAGCAACTCGCTGGGGCCCGCGATCATGTCGATCCCCACGGTGCCGTAGAGCAGCCGCTTCGCCGTGGCTACGTAGACGTTGCCCGGCCCCACGATTTTGTCCACCCGCGCCACGGTCTTGGTCCCGTAGGCCATGGCGGCGATCGCCTGGACGCCGCCGATGCGGTAGACCTCGTCCACCCCCGCGATATCCGCCGCAACGAGCAGGTAGGGACTGATGCCGCTCTTCTGGGTCGGCGTACACATGACGACCCGCTTCACGCCGGCTACCTTGGCCGGGATCGCGCTCATCAGCACCGAGGACGGGTAAACGGCCTTTCCGCCGGGCACGTACAAGCCCACCGCGTCGAGCGGAACGACTACTTGGCCGAGCGTGACCCCGCCGTCCTGATACATCCAGGTCTTGGCACGCTGCCGCTCATGGAACGCCATGATCCGCTGGGCGGCGTGACGCAGCGCGTCGCCTTCGTCCTTCCGGATCTGGTAGTAGGCTTCCTTGACCTGTTCCGGGCTCACGCGGAACTGGGGCGGCTTCAGCGTCACCCGGTCGAATTTCCTGGTGTACCGCGAGACGGCCTGATCCCCGCCGCGTTCCACCGCCTTGAGAATGGTTCGCACCGACGCCTCGACCGCCCCCCCGTGGAGGTTCGACCGAGACGCAATGCGCTTGATCATCCCCCGAAATGCCCGATCCGTCTGCAGTATCACCTTCATGTCGTTCTCCCTGTCGGCTTCGTCCCATCGCGCCCGCGCACGGGCTTACGCCCCGTTTCGCGGCCGGCCTCGTTTCAGCCGGGCCATCAGGTCGCTGAGCGCGCCGTGCTTCATTTTCAGACTCGCCCGGTTCACGATGAACCGAGCGGTGGACTGGGCGATGACTTCGATCTCGACCAGATTATGGGCCTTGAGCGTGCGCCCACTCGACACCAGGTCCACGATCCGTTCGGCTAAGCCGGCGATGGGGGCAAGCTCGATCGATCCGTAGAGCTTGATGATCTCGACCGGAATGCCCTTCTGATTGAAGTGGCGCTCCGTGATGTTGGGGTACTTGGTAGCGACCCGGATCTTGGAGGAGAGTCGGTCCCGTAGTTCCGCTCCCCGGAGCGCCGCGACCGCGATGCGGCAGGCCCCGAATTTCAAATCCAGCGGCTCATAGACATCCCGGTCCTGCTCGAGCAGCACGTCCTTGCCCACGACCCCCGCGTCCGCCGCCCCGTATTCGACGTACGTCGGGACGTCGCTTGGCCTGACGATCAGGAGCGTCGTCCCGGAATCGGGACAGGTAATCACCAGCCGTCGGCTCTCCGCGGTGAGCTCCTTACTCCCATAACCTGCCCGCCTGAACAGCTCCAGGGTAGGCGGAAGCAGTTTGCCTTTGGACAGTGCAACCGTGAGCATCCGTTCAGGCCGCCGCAGCGCCTCCCCCCTCGCCCTTCACGCGCCGGATCACCGCGCCCAGGTTGCCGAGCTTCTCCTCGATCCGCTCATACCCGCGGTCCAGGTGGTACACCCGCGAGATCTCCGTCTCTCCCTCGGCCGCCATCCCGGCGAGAATTAGCCCCGCACTGGCCCGCAGGTCCGAGGCCATGACCGGAGCCCCGGTCAGTGTCCCGGTCCCGCTTACCACCGCGTGGTTGCCTTCGACCTTGATGTCTGCCCCCATGCGCTGAAGTTCTAGCACATGGATGAGCCGACTTTCAAAGACGGTCTCGGTGATGACGCTGGGGCCCTCCGCCATGCACATCAGCGCCATGATCTGCGCCTGCATGTCCGTGGGAAACCCCGGATAGGCGAAGGTCTTGACATCCACCCCCTTCAGCCGGCGCGGAGCCTTCAAGCGGATGCTCTCCTTCGCTTCAACCACCTGGGCCCCGCTTTCACGGAGCTTCATGACGACCGCCTCCAGATGCCGAGGCTGGCACCGGGTGATCTCGACATCTCCGCCGGTAATCGCCCCGGCCGCCAGGTAGGTCCCCGCCTCGATCCGATCCGGAATCACCTCGTGGTCCGCCCCCCGAAGCTCGCGCACGCCTTCGACCGTGATGAGATCCGTGCCAGCCCCGCTGATGCGGGCCCCACGCTTGACCAGGAAAGAGGCCAGGTCGGTGATCTCGGGTTCCTTGGCCGCATTCTCGATTACCGTCGTCCCCTCGGCAAGACAGGCCGCCATCATCAGGTTTTCAGTGCCGGTCACGGTCGGGAAATCGAGATAGATGGTCGTCCCTCGTAGACGCCGGGCCCTCGCCCGGATGTACCCATGCTCGATGGTCACCTCGGCACCAAGCTTGGCCAGACCAGACAGGTGAAGATTGACGGGGCGCGTTCCGATCGCGCACCCTCCGGGCAACGAGACGGTGGCCTCGCCCCACCGCGCCACCAGAGGGCCGAGCACCAGGACCGACGCGCGCATCGTCTTGACGAGCGCGTAGGGGGCTTCCGTGGAGGCAAGCGCCTGGACACTGACCGCAACCCGGCTGCCCTCGGCTGAGACCGAGGCCCCCAGCATCCCCAACAGCGTGGCCATCGTGCGGACATCCACGACTGCAGGCACATTCGTGATGACACATTCCTCGCCGCTGAGGAGGGTTGACGCAAGGATCGGCAGCGCCGCGTTCTTCGCGCCGCTGATCCTGACCTCCCCCCGTAACGGGCTTCCCCCTGTGATGACGATGCGATCCACGTTTCCCCTTCGGGGTCGCCCTGCTTCAGGCGTTCCGCCTGAAGCAGATCACTCGCTCGATGCCGGCGGCATCGCGCCGGGCGTGGAGAAGGTCGTACGCGCCGCTGCCAAAGGCGATCTGGCGAAGCGGCTCCGCTTGCCCCTGGCCCATCTCGATCGCGAGCAGCCCGCCCGGCGCCAGGAACTCCGCCGCGTCGTGGAGCAGCCGGCGATGTACCGTCAGCCCGTCCGGCCCGCCGTCCAGGGCCAGCCACGGTTCGAACCGGCTCACCTCCGGTTGAAGAAGGGCCAGCTCCCCGCTCGGGATATACGGCGGGTTCGCCACGATCGCCGCCAGCTTCCCCTCGCACCCGAGACCGCGCAGCGGCTCGAAGAGATCGCCGGCGCGGAACACAATCCGATCCCCGACTCCATGCCGGGCCGCATTCTCTCGAGCGAGTTCCAGCGCGGCAGGGGACACGTCGGTTGCATAGGTCATGGTCGAGGGGAGGGCTCGCGACAGGGTCACAGCCACACATCCAGACCCGGTCCCGATGTCCGCGATCATCGCAGGCGGGAGTGCAGAACTGGCATGGCTCAGGAGCGCTTCGACCAAAAGTTCGGTGTCCGGTCGTGGGATCAGCACTCCCGGCTCCACCCTGAAGTCGAGGCCGCAGAACTCCTGGGTGCCCAGAATGTACTGGAGGGGTTCCCTGGTGGCCCGCCTCGCAAACAACGTCGCCGCCCGGCGCAGCTCCGCCGCCGTCACCTCGTGCTGGCCTTCGAGGCGGATCGCCAAGTGGGTGGTGTCCAAGGCGAACTCGATGAGCCAGATCGCTTCCTGCTGGAAGTTCGGGATGCCGGCTTTGGCCAGCCTCGCGATCCCCTGGTGAAGCAGGTCGGCCAGCGTGCGGCCTCGTCCCCTCCTCGTCCGGCAGACCCGGCCGACGGAGGGGGCAACCCCGCAGCGCGTTCCAGTCTCAACCCTGCCCGCGTCGGAATTCCGATCTCGTGAGGCGCGAACTGACGGACTGGCGGACCCCAAGCCATCGGGTGCTCTGCGCGTCGGACGCGTCATGATGTCTCCGGGGGAGCAGCGTGAGCGTGGACCGCCCTGAGGCCTTCCACAATTTCTTCCAGGTCACCAGCCAAGACCTGGTCCAGTTTGTGAAGCGTCAGTCCGATCCGGTGATCGGTGACCCGGTTCTGAGGGAAATTATACGTCCTGATTTTCTCGCTTCGCTCCCCGGTCCCGACCTGCGCTCTCCGGCTTTGGGCGATCTCGGCCTCCTGCTTGGCCCGTTCCGCTTCCACGATCCTCGCCCGGAGGGTCCGCATCGCCTTCGCCCGATTCTTGAGCTGGGAACGCTCATCCTGACAGGTCACCACGACGCCGGTCGGCACGTGCGTGATCCGGACTGCGGAGTAGGTGGTGTTCACGCTTTGCCCTCCCGCCCCTGAGGAACAGAAGGTGTCGATCCGGAGATCCTTGGGATCAACCTGCACGTCCACTTCCTCCACCTCCGGCATCACTGCCACGGTGACGGTCGAGGTGTGGATCCGCCCGCTGGCTTCGGTGACCGGGACGCGCTGAACGCGGTGCACGCCGCTCTCGTGTTTGAACTGGCCGTAGGCGCCTTTGCCTTCCACCAGCATCACGACGTCCTTGTAGCCCCCGATGCCCGTCTCCTGCGCCTCGACCACTTCCACGCGCAGGCGTTTTCTCTCGGCGTACTTCGTGTACATGCGGAAGAGGTCCCCGGCAAAGAGCGCCGCCTCGTCCCCGCCGGTGCCGGCGCGAATCTCCACGAAGGTGTTCTTCTCGTCGTTCGGGTCCTTTGGCACCAGCAGCTCCAGGGCCCGTGCCTCCACCTGCTGCTGCCGATCCTGGAGCGCGCGCGCCTCCTCGGCCGCGAGCCTCTGCAACTCCACCTCCACGTTGGGATCCTTCAACATCTGCTCGCTCTCAGCCCGTTGCTTCACCAGATCACGGTACTCGTAGAAGAGCTGAGCCAGCTCCTCGATCTCCGTGCGTTCCTTGTTGAGCTTGTGAAGACGCGAGGGCTGCGCGTGAACGGACTCGTCCATGAGCTGCCGGTTCAGCTCCTCATAGCGATGCGCCGCTCGCTCCCACCTGGCGAGCAGCGTCGCGTCTCTGGTCTCAGCCGTCGGCGTGTCGGCCATGGATCCTCACCGGCCCCCAAAAAACAAAAGACCCTGCCCCTCTCCGAAGCAGGATCTCTTCCCGGTCTTCCGGTCGACCTTACTTGGACGTCTCTTTGGGCGTCTCTTTGGACTTCTTGGCGTACTTTTTCCTGAAGCGTTCCACACGTCCTTCCGTATCCACGATCTTCTGCGTGCCCGTAAAGAAGGGATGGCAGTTGGAACAGATGTCCACCTTGATGTCGCCGACGGTGGACCGCGTCTTGAACCGCGCGCCGCATGCACAGCTCACCGTCGCTTCCCGATAGGCCGGGTGAATGCCTGTCTTCATGATACCCCCCGAAGAACGCTGTTAGCTAGCATCAGAGCCACCTCTCATCCTTCTTCAGGCTTCAAGCTGACGGTTGACGGCCGACGGCTGACCGCCGACGGTTCGACCCATCGACAAGCTCAGGGTCCCGAGGCCCGTCGAGGGACAGGCTCACCGTCCCGAGCAGGGTCGAGGGACAGCTTCCCTTCTCAACGGTTCATCGATTGCAGGAATTCCTGGTTCGTCTTCGTGCCGCCGATCTTATCCATCAGGAATTCCATCGCCTCCATCGTGCCGAGCGGGCTCAGCACCTTGCGGAGGATCCACATCTTGTTGAGCCGGTCCCGATCCACCAACAGCTCTTCCTTCCTGGTGCCGGACTGACTGATATCAATGGCCGGGAAGATACGCTTGTCGGCCAACCGCCGATCCAAGTGGACCTCCATGTTCCCGGTCCCTTTGAACTCCTCGAAGATGACGTCATCCATCCGGCTGCCGGTATCCACCAGCGCCGTGGCCATGATCGTGAGACTGCCTCCGTTCTCGATGTTCCTGGCCGCGCCGAAGAACCGCTTGGGACGCTGGAGCGCGTTCGAATCCAGACCGCCGGAGAGGACCTTTCCGCTCGGCGGCGCGATGGTATTGTAGGCACGAGCCAGCCGGGTGATGCTGTCCAGCAGGATGACCACGTCCCGCTTGTGCTCGACCAGCCGTTTGGCCTTCTCCAATACCATTTCCGCCACCTGCGCGTGACGCTGGGCGGGTTCGTCGAACGTCGAACTGATCACTTCCGCCGCCTTCACCTGCCGTTGCCAGTCCGTCACTTCTTCCGGCCGCTCGTCGATCAGGAGCACGATCAGCGTCATCTCGGAATGGTTCTTGAGAATCGCGCGAGCGATGGCCTGGAGCAACATCGTCTTCCCGGTCCGTGGGGCAGCCACGATCAATCCTCGCTGTCCCTTACCGATCGGGGTGGTCAGATCCATCACCCGGGTGCAGTATTCCTCGGGGTCGAATTCGAGGTTGATGCGCTCCTCTGGATAGAGTGGCGTCAGGTTGTCGAACAGGATCTTGTCCCTCGCCACTTCCGGATCTTCAAAATTGACCTTCTCGACCTTGAGCAGGGCGAAATAGCGTTCACTCTCCTTCGGGGGGCGGATCTGCCCGGATACGATGTCCCCTGTCCTGAGATTGAAGCGACGGATCTGGGAGGGCGAGATGTAGATGTCATCCGGGCCGGGCAGGTAGTTCGAATCCGGCGCCCGCAGGAAGCCGAAGCCATCTGGCAGCGTCTCCAGGACCCCCTCGCCGAAGATCACTCCGTTTTTCTCCGTCTGCGCCTGGAGGATGGCGAAGATCAACTCCTGCTTCCTGAGATTGGCCGCGCCCTCGATCTTGAGCTCTCGCGCCACCTCGTTCAGATCCGCGATCGTCTTCTGTTTCAATTCTGCAAGATGCATGGTCGTCTCCCCTTGACTCAACGCTTACCGACTGCTCGGGCCGCGGAGGCCACGGTCATGGCAAGCCTCTCAGCAACCCCCATCATTATTAGTCAGAAACGGGACATGGACGAACTGTCGAAGGTAATCACGTGTGCGTGAGGAGGATGGACGGCGAAGGACTAATGGAAATTCTCAGCGCCCTGGATCTCCAGTGGTTGACAGCCGGTCGCTCCCCTGATGCAAGGGGCCACGCACTACGATACGCTCAATGTTGTTGGTTGAGAGATTTGGTCTGATTCGTCGAGATCAGCCCCAGGAAGCTGTATTGTAAGGGATGGAGTTGAATTCGGTCGCTTCGGAGAGCTGAAACACGCTTATACTATCGGCCACCCGGGTATTTGTCAATAGTATTTTTTTTTCCGGTTGCCCGACTCAAGGCCTGGGGGCTACGGGCTGCCCAACACGCTTCTCGCTCAGTTGATTGCGCCATACCCCGCGTTTGTGCTAAAGAAGGGGGCGCGCCAAAGGGACCCGCCATGGCACACCGCGAAGAAGGACAAAATCTGGAGCGAATCTTTACCCTCTCCGAGGCGAATCGCCTCATCCCTCAACTGGAGGAGCACCTCAACACCGTCAGGCGGGGGAAGGCGGTGCTGATCCGGATCAAGGACGAGATCAAGAAGGCCAGCGCCAAGGCCGCGTTCGGAGGCGGCAGCTTCGCGGGACCTCACTATATCAAGGCACTCGAGCAGATCAGCGAGCACCTGCAGGCCATTCAGGAGATGGGCGTGATCGTCAAGGATTTGGACATGGGGCTGTGCGACTTTCCCTGCCAGCAGAATGGCCGGATCGTGTACTTGTGCTGGAAGCTCGGCGAAGCCGAGATTCGTTGGTGGCACGAAGTGAACAGCGGGTACCGAGAGCGCCAGCCTCTGGAGCAGCCGGCCGACTAGTGCCCATTGGTCCGCTTGCCGTCTCCCGGTATGTTGCGACGAGAGAGACCCCGCCGGAGCGCGACTCTTCCATGAAATTCGTGATTCTTGGGTTCGACGGTCCGGAGGGTGAGGCCCGTCGCAAGCTCCACCGGCCCGCCCACCTGGCGAAGATGGACCTCCTTGACGCGCAAGGGCGCGTCGTGCTCGCGGGCCCGCTCACGGACAAGACCGGGAGCCTCATCGTGATCGAGGCCGACTCCCTGGCCGAGGCGGAGGCGTTCGCTCGAACGGATCCCTACACGGTCAACGGGGTCTTCGAGCGGGTGGAGATCCACCAGTTCCTGCAGGTCTTTCCCAAGCAGCATTCCACCCCATAATCCGGCCTGTCCATTCCCATGGCCCGGGGAGGGCTCGGGCGCAGAATCCGCCCGGCGATCGGTTCCACCTGCGAGACTCCCGATCCTGTGGTCTCGGCATGGGGAAGCCCGCCGCTCATGTCCACCCTGGAGAGCCCACCTTGGAGGGAAAACAGCCGGACATGACCCGATGCAGGGCGGGGCGTTTCCATTGCCGGAGTGGGGCAACCGGCGCTATAGTAACTAGTATGCGAAGAGGTGGCTTCCCTCTCTCGACATCCCTGCTGGGCTCCCTGAGCCTGCTCAGCCTGGCCGGCCTGCTCTCCAGCGCCTCGGCCGACACGGGCGCCTTGGAAAACCCTGTGAAGGTGGTCGTGTCCGAGGCAAGCTATGTCATGGGCGACTCGGATACGCTGGCTGGGGCCGAGGAGGCGGCCCTGCTGCGGGCCAAGCGACAAGCCGTCGAAGAAGCCGGTGTCTACATCGAGGCTTCCTCCCAGGATATCGAGACCGTTTCCGGGGGGAACACCTCACGTCTGAGCTCGCTCGGTGTCCGGACGATTTCCGCCGCGGTCACCGAGACCGACATCCTGGAGAAACGGCGCTCGCTGGAC
>JAHRHE010000012.1 GCA_020027965.1 Nitrospirota bacterium
GCGAGCAAGCCATATCTGTACAAGCCGGTGAGCCATGAGCCCCGCATCCAGGAACTGCACGATGACTTCAAAAGGATGGGCTACCATCCGTTTTCGCTGCCGCTGGGGATCCGCCTGAACGAAGCGCAGCGGGAGAAGAGCGCCTGCATCAAGTGCAGTACCTGCGACGGGTACCCATGCCTGGTCAATGCAAAATCCGACGCGCAGGTCACGTGCGTAGACCCGGCCCTGCAGCATTCAAATGTCACGCTGCTCACGCATGCGTACGTCACAAGGCTCGAGACAAGCCGGACCGGGCGCGAGATAACCACGGTGCACGTGGAGCGCAACGGCGCTCGTGAGACGTACTCGGCGGGCATCGTGGTCGTCTCCTGCGGCGCGATCAACTCGGCCGCCCTCCTGTTGCGCTCCGCCGACGACAAGCATCCCAACGGTCTGGCCAATTCGTCGGATGTGGTCGGGCGCCACTACATGTGCCACAACAACTCCGCGCTCCTGGCGCTGTCCAAACGGCCGAATCCCACGGTGTTCCAGAAGACCCTCGCGGTCAACGATTTCTACTTCAGGTCCGATGACTGGGCCCATCCTCTCGGCCACATCCAGATGCTGGGGAAATCCGATCTGGAGCAGCTGCGATCCGGGGCGCCGGCCTTTGCGCCGGGCCTGGCCCTGGACCAGATGGCCAAGCACTCCATCGATTTCTGGCTGACATCTGAGGACCTGCCGGACCCTGACAACCGCGTCATCGTGGAGAAACGCGGCGAGATCACCCTGCGCTATACAGAGAACAATCTGGACGGGCATAGACGGCTGCTGGCCAAACTGAAGGACATGCTGGGCAATCTTGGATGTGAGCATCACTTGGTGCCCCAGCACATTTACTTGG
Organism: Nitrospirota bacterium; assembly: GCA_020027965.1. GTDB lineage: Bacteria > Nitrospirota > Nitrospiria > Nitrospirales > Nitrospiraceae > JAHRHE01. The sequence continues at coordinate 887 of JAHRHE010000012.1, forward strand.
GCAAGAAGATTCCAATCGCCGGCACGGCGCACCAATGTGGGACCATTCGGTTCGGCCGCGATCCGAAGGCTTCCGCGCTCGACGTGAACTGCAAGGCGCACGACCTCGACAATCTCTACGTGGTGGACGCCAGCTTCTTCGTGTCCAGCACCGCGGTGAATCCGTCCCTGACGATTATCGCCAATGCTCTGCGGGTGGGCGATCACATCCTCGAGCGATTGGGCGTGTAGCGTGAAGCGTGAAGCGAACCCCCACCCTCCCCCTGTAGGGGGGAGGGGTAGGGAGGGGGTGAGAGAAGCAACGGGAAGGTATGACCAAAAGCCTATCACGCAATTCTCCGTCGAGCGGGCTACACGTAGCCTTTCGCCGATGCCTCTTGACCTTGGTCTTTTGCCTGGCATCGGCACTACCCGCGGCGGCTGAAGGAGTCTCCGTCAAGTCCGTGGCCGCCATTGGCATGACCGTCGCGGACATGGATCGCTCCACGGCGTTCTACTCGGAGGCCCTGGCGTTCAAAAAGGTCAGCGACGTGGAGGTGGACGGGGCGGAGTATGAACGCCTGTGGGGCGTGTTCGGACTGCGCGCGCGCGTGACCCGCATGCAATTGGGCGAGCAGACGCTCGAGTTGATCCAGTTTCTGGCGCCGCCCGACGTCCGGCCGATCCCCGTGCCCTCCTATAGCAACGATCTCTGGTTCCAGCACTTCGCGATCGTCGTGCGGGACATGGACGCCGCCTGGGACCACCTGCGCAAGCATCGGGTGCGGCAAATCTCGTCGCGGCCGCAGACCATTCCGAAGTCGAACGCGGCCGCGGCGGGTATCAAGGCCATCAAGTTCCGTGACCCAGATGGGCATAACTTGGAGCTGCTCTGGTTTCCCGAGGGGAAAGGTAATCCCCGGTGGCATCAGCCGACCACGGAATTGTTTCTTGGTATTGACCATACGGCTATGACGGTGCGTAGTACCGAGAACAGCCTCAAATTCTATCGGGACCTGCTCAGGATGACAGTGGCGGGAAGCAGCTTGAACCTCGGCACCGAGCAAGAGCATCTGGATAGTTTGCCCGGAGCGAGGGCCCGTGTCACCGGCGTGAAACCGGAAGTCGGGCCGCCCAGCGTCGAATTCCTGGAGTACGAGTCGCCTGGTACAGGCCGCCCCATGCCGGCGGATGCCCGCCCTACCGATCTGTGGCACTGGCAGGTCACGCTGGTCGTCAGCGATGCAGAGGAGGCGTTGAAGCTCCTGCGTATGAATTATACGTTCGTGTCGGTGGGAGTGGTGACGACGACAGACGGCGCGCTGGGCTTTAAGAAAGGCTTCCTCGTCCGCGACCCTGACGGCCATGTCATGGCGATCGTTCAAAAATAGGAGCAGGAGTATGGCGTCGCAGACGGCGCGCCAAGTTGTGAAAGGCCTTGTCCTCCTCGTGGCGCTACTCGGTGCCTACCTAGCTGTCGAGTCGGTCAATCTGGAAGAAATTCTCAAGCCGGAACGAATCGTGACTTTTCTGCAGTCACTGGGTCCCTGGGCGCCCGTGGGTCTCATTTTGGGCATGACGACAGCGGTCGTGATCAGTCCCATTCCCAGCTTGCCGCTGGACTTAGCGGCGGGGGCTGTCTTCGGTCCTGCCTGGGGGACCACTTATGCGGTCATCGGGGCGGAGATCGGCGCCATTGTGAGCTTCATGATCGGGCGCGCGCTCGGCCGGGAAGTCATTTCCAAGGCGCTCGGAACAAGTGTGGTGTTTTGCGAAAAGTGCTCGGACCACCAGTTGATGGTCTTAGTCTTGCTGGCGCGGCTGTTGCCGGTGTTTTCCTTCGACGTGATCAGCTATGGAGCAGGATTAACCACGATGTCGCTCAAGGGCTTTGCTCTCGCCACCTTGGTGGGAATGATTCCGCCGACCTTCGCGTTTACCTACCTGGGCAGCAGCGTCGTGTCGGCGCAGTGGGCGTTGGTCGGAGCCGGCCTGGTTATGGTGGCGTTCTTCCTGCTGGTGCCCAGGCTGCTGACGCGGTACCGGTCCTCCTGGGCGGCCAGGGTTGTCTTGGGCCCGCCGCCCGAGCCTTCGCTTCAGCCTCTTCCGGAGGTCGGAGCCCACTTGGTCGTCAACCCTGGCCTTCGTTGCCCGGGCTGTGGCGGGAACGTAGGGTGAGGAGGGTCTCCTCCGATGGTCGGGTTGGCTAGAGCGCGGCGCGCAGGAGTGTGAGGCGAGGCTCGGCCAGCACGCGGTCGAGCTGATCCGTGAGCCGGTCGGCGCTTTCCCTGCTGCACACCATCGGCGGCTTGAGATTGGGCACGTTGTGGAAGGGGCCGGGCGCTCGGCCACATACGACGCCTCCGCGGCGGCCGGCTCCAGCGTTTCGCGGCGGGGGCGGACACGCCTGGTTTTCCCACAAAATGGATCCCCTTCGAGCCGAAGATTGTCACGTCTTTTCTTTATGCTCTTTATGTGGGTGGAGCGAAGAGAGAAAAACATTCACAACTTCAATATCTTTATGCCCCTGATACCGTAAACCTTGCAGGCACGGGGGTTGCTCATTCGATCCCATAAAGATCGGGCAGCAAACGATCGTAACTTATGGAGGAATGAGCCATGAGACTGGCTAAATTTCTTAACGCAGCGGCTTTGGTGGCTCTGTCGGTGGCTCTCTCTTCTCCCGCTGTTCTGGCAGATCGCGATGATCGCGATGATCGTGATCGCAATCACCGGGATATCGTCCGTGCGGATCAGCCGGATTCCGATGATGATGACGATGACAATCGTCGGGATCGTGATCAAGCAGGTCCCGTGGATGCTCAGCTTAACTTCTGCCCCGATAGTCTTGCGAGGTTCGAGCGCCTTAAGAGAAACGAGAAGGCGGGCATCGAATATTCTTCGCGGATCGTCCTGCCTGTGAGCACGATTGCGGTTCCAACCACCGGCGTGAATGTCGCCGTGTACGTCAAGAACGTCGGGCAAGGCCCAATTACCTATGTATTTGAAGATGAGGGAGGACTGGGAGCTTGGGGTTTTTGGGGCAGGGGCGTTCCTACCGGCTACAAGCACAAGAAGGGCAAGAAGGTTCACCAAGACGTGGCCCTCAATGTATTCAGCGATGTTCCCCTCAAACCGAAGGGCTCATCTGCACAGTTCAGTGATTTGGGATGGGGCGGAGCTCAAGAAGAGCAGGCTGGAATGATCGCCTGCACCGCGTGGAGGCAGTTCACGCTGCCCAAGGCAAAGGGTAAAGCGCATATGGATCTCTCGTTTTACAGGGGTACCGAGCTCCATACGGTTCGCGTGAAGTTCCTCTTCAACTAACGAGAGGGCGGGTTCCGACCGTGATTCTTGGCCGCCAGCCCTGAGCGGCGCCCATATTTAGAGTTGCGAAGACAGAGGAGGACAGGCAACTTTCTGTGATTGAGAAGTTGCCTGTCCTCCTTTTTTGGTTGAGTACGGGGTCGCTCTTCCGCTTGGCCTCGCCGGCTAGAGCGCGGCGCGCAGGAGTGTGAGGCGAGGCTCGGCCAGCACGCGGTCGAGGTTCTTCGTGAGCCGGTCGGCGTTTTCCCTGCTGAAGACCATCGGCGGCTTGATCTTGAGCACGTTGTGGAAGGGGCCGTCCGTGCCGGTCAACACCCCGAGCTGTTTCAGTCGCTCGGCCACATACGATGCCTCCGCGGCGGCCGGTTCCAGCGTTTCGGGGTCTCGCACGAGCTCCACGCCGAGGAAGAGACCTTCTCCTCGAACATCACCGATCAGGGGATGCGTCGGCCTCAGGCGCGTCAGCCCGTCTTTCAGGTAGGCGCCCACGCTGAAGGCGTTTTTCTGCAGCTCTTCCTGCTCAATCACGTCCAGCACAGCGAGCCCGACCGCGCAGGACACCGGGTTTCCCCCGAACGTGTTGAAGTATTCCATCCCGTTGGCGAACGACGCCGCGATCTCTCGAGTCATCACGACCGCAGCCAAGGGATGGCCGTTGCCCATCGGCTTCCCCATGGTCACGATGTCGGGCACCACGCCCTGGGTTTGGAAGCCCCAGAACTGTGAGCCGACCCGCCCGAGCCCGACCTGGATCTCATCGGCAATGCAGACGCCGCCGGCCTCCCTGACAGCCCGATAGGCTTCCGCAAAATAGCCCGGTGGCAGGACGATCTGCCCGCCGCAGCTCAACATCGACTCGCAGATGAACGCCGCCACCCGGCGGCCCTGCCGGTGGGCTCTCTCGAGAGCGTCGCGAACGTGTTGCGCGTACCACCGCCCGGCGTCCCGATCCTCCTTGTACGGTCCACGATACCGGTCCGGCATGATGACCGTCTGGACGTGGGGAGGGGCGCCGGCGCCGCCTGGGCCCTCGAACTTGTACGGGCTGATGTCAATCAGGGCCGTCGTGTTCCCGTGGTACGCGCCCTCGACGACGATCATGTCCGTGGCCTTCGTATGGGTTCGCGCCAGGCGCAGGGCGAGTTCATTGGCCTCGCTGCCCGAACAGACGAAGTAACAGACGCGCAGCCGGTCCGGCAGGGTGGCGCACAGACGCTCTGCGTACTCGACGAGGTGATCGTGCAAGTATCGGGTATTCGTGTTCAGCACGGCCATTTGCTGCTGCGCCGCCCGGACGACCGCGGGATGGCAGTGGCCGACGTGCGCCACGTTGTTCACGCTGTCGAGATACTCCCGGCCCAGGTGGTCGTACAGATACTGTCTCCATCCCTGAACGAGCTTGAGCGGCTTCTGATACGACACGGTCAGGTTGCTGCCCAGGTGACGCTGTCGGGCCTCCAGGATCTTCTGGGGGCGTCGCCCCTCTAGGGCTTGCGAAAGGTTGGGAATCCGGAGGACCAGGTTGGGATCAGGACACAGGCTATGCCAGAGCGGTCGGGCCTGCGCAGCGCACACGCCCGGGAAGGTTCCGGACTGATCGAGCAGATCGGTGATGATCTGAAAATGCAGATGAGGGGGCCACTGTCCGTTGACCGAAGAGTCCCCGACGGCCCCGATGCGCGCGCCCTTGGCGACCGGCATGCCGGGAGACAGCCCTTCCAGCGACTCCGCGCTGAGGTGGCCATACAGGGTGAAGAACTCGCCCGCGCCCGGGACCTCATGGCGGAGGATGATGGTCGGACCATAGTCGAGCGGCCGGGCGTTGTTCGCGAAGCTGTGCACGGTGCCGTCCAGCGGGGCAAATACCGGGGACGACGGCGCCATGAAGAGATCGATGCCGAGGTGAACCGTGCGCCATTCCTCGACGTCACTACCTGCGGGCCGGTACTCCTCGGTCGTGTAGCCGCGGCGGGCCTCATTATAACGTCCCACTCCGACGCGCACCCCCGCTGACTTCATGCGCGTGAACAGCGCCGCGGTCCAGCGCGCCGTGTCGGCGGGATTCCCGATATCGGCAAACTCGGCGCTGCCCGCCCCCAGGTCAAAGCTCAGGGAGTCGCCCTTGCGCACGTCGGGCTCCACCACGGGACCGAGCGCTTCGGCGTTCCCCTCCAGCCAGCCCACCACCACCGCCGCGCGCGGACAGGCAGCCAGCCCACAAGCGCTGCGGAAGGCGTAATGGAACAACCGCGGACTTAACCGGGCCAGACGATCCAGAGCCGCCCACGCAGGCGCTTCCGATATCGTGAGATAGGCGTTGTCCGGATCGCGCTTCTTTCGATAAGCCGAAAGGGTCACGCTGGTGCACAACCGCATGGCCATGAGATCGTAGAGCAGCTCGAGCTCGAGCTCCGTCAAGGGATTGGCGTGATGGTACCCGCCGACCACCTGGGACGCCGCCGTCACGGGATCGCTCTTCCCCAGGATAGCGTAGGCGGCGCACACCGCCGGCTCGAAGACCGTGTGGGACTCGACGAGATCCCCGAAGTCGACGACCCCGGTGATCTCCCCGCCAAGGAACTCGATTCCCGTGACGAGGACGTTGTAGTCGTTCCCATCATTGTGAATCACGCTCGTGCGCAGCCTCGACAGCGCCGGCTCCACGAGCTTCCGGGATCGCTCCAGATAGTGCTCCACGAGCGCCCGCCGCTGAGGATCGAGAATGTGGTCCAAGTTCCGGGCGATGACCGTCCCGGCGTGTTTCAGGTCCCATTGGAGTGTCCGTTTCAGGGCGGGATGAGTGAAGCTCGTCAACACGTGGTCCAGCCGGCCGAAAAACGCGCCCAGGCTGCACAGAAGCTCCTGCGTGTGCGGACTCACCTCAACCAGCAGATGGCCGGGGAGGTAGGTCAGGAGCCGGATGAAGTGGGCCGAACCATCCGAGCCCCGGGCCGTCCCGATGCGCTCACCCAAACTCGTCGTCCGAAGGCGGGGGCTGCCCAATGTGGGAGCCAGGCGAGCCAGGTGCTCCAGCGCGGCGTTCTGTGCGTCGAGGACCTCCCGAACCTCAGAGGCATTGGCGATCTTGAGGACGAACTGTGGCCCGGAACCCGTCACGAGCAAAAAATTCTGATCGCGCTCGCTGGGCAGCGGCTGCGCCGTCGCCAGGATCCCGAACAGGTCGCGGGCCAGCGCGCAGGCGTCTTCCTCGGAAAAACGGGGCGGCGCCTGCGTGGTTGTTGGGTTGACGGTGCTCATGTCTGCGGAAGGCCGCCGTGTTCCAATACCGGAACGGGCACCCCTGCTCCGGCATCTTCCAATAAACCGGAGGCAGTCTGCAAGTGCGGCTGCCCTTCCGCCGTTCCCTACCGACCCGATCCTTTACATCGCACCCCGGTCTAGGGCACTCTGTGCTCGGGTCAGCGCTCGTGATCGCGGGAGAGACCTAGACCGTTCTCATGGGTCGTAACCAGAGTCACTGATCGTAAGCCTTGGCAGCACCCTCGTGTCTGGTCAACGCTCATTCCGTTTCGCCATGCAAGGCTTCACCCTGCTAGCAGCGCTCGAGCTGGCCTCGCCGCACCCCTCCTCGGCTGTGCGGGACCCGCCTCCTGAACTGGCCCCCCATCTCGCTGAGATTGCCCAGTTGGCTCGCCCCTCGCCTATGGTGACCATCCCGGCCGGGTGGTTTTTGATGGGGACCAATCGCAAGGACGATGACCCGTTTGGCCTGGAGACCCAGTACGACGACACGGAACTCCCGCAGCGACGGATCTGGCTGGATGCGTATGAGATAGACCGCTCCGAGGTCACCCTGGCCGAGTGGCTCGCCCACGTACAGCGGCAGGGTCGCCAGGTGCCGGACGTGTTGCAGCGGTTGATCTGGCACCTGCTCTCGGTGCATTTCGCACCGGATTACGTCCTGGCCCCCTGGCCTGCGCTCTATGTGACCTGGTCGGAAGCCGATGAGTTCTGCCGAGCCCAGGGCAAGCGGCTGCCGACTGAGGCTCAATGGGAAAAGGCGGCCCGGAGGACTGAGGGCAACCTCTTTCCCTGGGGGAAGGCCGCGCCGACGCCCGAGTTGGCGGTGTTCGGCAAATACCACGTGCATGAGATTCCGCTGGTCGCGGCCGTGAGCAGCAAGGAGGAGGGACGGAGTCCCTACGGGCTCTATCACATGGCCGGCAACGTGGCCGAGTGGGTCCAGGACTGGTTCGGGTTCGACTACTATGCGATCATGCCGGAGCGCAACCCGCCGGGTTCCACCGAAGGCCGGTACAAAGTGGTGCGGGGCGGCTCCTGGAAGAGCAACCCCCATATGCTCAGGACCGCGACCCGCGGCGGCGCATATCCGGAGGATCGCACCGCCACGATCGGCTTCCGTTGCGCGAAGCTCTGATCCCAACCCTCATGAACCGAAGTCCACCAGCGGCGCTTCAGGGATGCGGCCAACCGGCTCGACGCTTGGCTTCCCGCGCTGTTTCGCGTAGCATAAAAGGAACTCCTTCACCAGGGAAATCACCGTCGCGGGCCCGTGAGAGCCGCGTGAGAGGTGTCCCATGGAGAAACGTGAGTTCGCGCGCTTTTCCATCGAGCTGCCCGTCTCGTTTTCCGGCAACAGGATCACCGGCGGCGGGATGATCTCGGGGCTCTCGCTTCGGGGCTGCACGTTGGTGAGCGACGACTTGATCCAGACCGGGACCACGCTCACACTACATATCGAATTACCCGGACAGTACGCACCCCTCAAGGTGGAGCTCGCCGAGGTCCGGTGGGCGAACGGGCGGGACTGCGGCCTGGAGTTTGCGCGGCTGCGGCTGGAGGAAAAGGAGCGGCTCCAGCGCTTCATGAGCGCGCTGACGCGGAAGGCCAAAGGCGGGGGGGCCAAGCAGACCGGGTGATTCAGAGCGCCACAGGAGAAAGACTCCTGACCATTTTTCCCAAATCTCCCGCGTGAGGCAGTCGGACCCACCGAGTGGACCGTCCGGGGCAGCTCGTCAGTTGGTGCCAAGAATCGAGTCCAACCGCTTGACCTCAACCGCGGAGGTGCGGTCAAGGTCTTTTTGTGCTCTCATCCGAGACCCGCCGCCAACCCGGGTAGAATTGGTCCAGGCATTCGGGGCACATGCCGTGCGTGAACTCTGCATCTGAATGCTTTTTAAGATAGGCTTCGATCTGTTCCCAGTAGCCGTCGTCGTTGCGGATTTTCTTGCACGCCGCGCAAATGGGCAAGAGGCCACGTAAGGTTTTCACCCTTTCCAGCGCGACGCTCAGTTCCAGAACAAGTCCCTTCCGTTCCTCCTCCGCTCTCTTGCGCTCCGTCACATCGCGCGTGATCGACGACGCTCCGATGACCCTGTCCCTGTCATCCTTAATCGGGGACACCGTCAAAGAGACATAAATAGGAGTGCCATCTTTTCTGATCCGTAGGGTTTCAAAATGGTCGATGCATTCACCGCGCTCGAGTTTTTCCAGAATTTCGCGCTCCTCGTTGTGGAGGTCTGGCGGAACCAGGATCGTAATCGGCTGATCGAGCACCTCTTCGGACCGATAGCCAAACATCTTTTGGGCGGCCTGGTTCCAGCTCAGAATCATGCCAGCCAGCGTTTTCCCAATTATTGCATCATTCGAGGACTCTACAATGGCTGCAAGTTGAGCCAGCTTCTGTTCCGTCCGTCTTCGCTCTGAGACGGTGGCGGCCAGTGCAAGGGCCATGACGGCAATCACGCTCACAAATACCTGGAGTAACAAAAGGGACTCGTTCTGCTCGCCCTGCACAAATGGCCCAAACCCTACTAATGTGCCCCAGATGGCGATCCCGGACAGCAAAAAGCTGACCGTGACGGTGGCCCGGCGACCGAATTGAGCTGCCGACCACACGAGGATCGGAATGCACAGATACTCGAGCGGATAATGTCTTACATCAGTGGGAAGGAGCCCGCCAAAGACGAGCAGGCCTACAAGCCCTAGGAACAGCAGTAAGAAGGCGGCTTGGTATACCTGACGACGATTCCATCGCAGCTGAGGTTTGGCGTGCCAGAGAACCACCAGCGGTGTCACAATCAGGGCACCCGCCGCATCCCCCAGCCACCACGTCAACCAAATTGTCCCATAGCTCGTCCAACTCGCGAAGCCGCCAAGAGCCAGGCTCGACACGCCGAACGTGGCGCTAATGGTTGTACTCAACAGACCGGCAAGGAGGGTGAATCTGAAAATATCCTGTGGGTGGTCGAAGACGTCACGGCCATGTGCAAACCGGTTCACGAGGTACGCGCCCACCAGGCCTTCAAGCGTGTTCCCGGTCGCGATACCGAGTGTCGTGGCAACCGTGCCTTCGGTGGCGATGTTCACCAGGAAGGCGCCCAGGAAAATGGCAGGCCAGATGCGATATCCAAGGATCAGGACAGCAGCCAGCGCGAGACCCGTCGGTGGCCAGACCGCGGTCGCGCTCGTGTGCACGAAGGCCAGCATGAGTCCGAGCTTGGCGACAACAATATATATGAGGGTGAGGAGGACGATCGTGACGAGAGGCTTTGGGGGTCTCATCGTAGGATTCATGGCGTTGGCCTGCGCGTGAACGGGTGTACAGGCGACGATAGCACGCTCTACAGAGAAAACAAAGGGGGGGGTGTTCTGAAGCTGCGCGGAGGAGATGTCCTCCGCGCTCTTGGGGCAGCTCGATGGGACCGGCCCATTCGCTCTCCGGGAGAGCGGTGCAGGCCCCTACTTGACCTTTTCCCAGTAGTCGATGAAGACGCCTGGCCGCGTCGCTTTGAACTTGTCACCCTCGAAAACGAGGGAGGGCTCCCCGTGGAGCGGAAGCTGGAACTCGATACGCCCTTCCTTGATCGTCACCGGCGAGGAGCCGGTCGCACTTGATGGGTCGTAGCTGATCCCTTTGCCGCCCATCTCGTCGTTGACCATGAAGTCGAGGCTCTTCTCGCTGTATTCCTTGTCGGTGAGTTTGTAGGTCGCGATGTTAGAGACAGAGAAGGACTTGCCCTTCGCATCTTTCCAGTGCACGTTAAAGTTTCGGTACTCCTTCGTGAACGTGAGCAGCCCCACCACCTCCGGCGGGCCTTGCTTCGTGCCGTCCGGCAACTCTCGGTACACCAGCCTGTAGGTACCTTCGATAGTGACCCCCTTCGTCTCCGGACCGGGCGTCTTCGATGCCTCGCATGCCGCCTGACTCGCGGCTGCGACTAGTGCAAACAGGCCGACGAGGACGGACGTCGGCCTCTTCTTTATGTTCAGCCTGGAATACATCATGCTCTCCTTTCGATAGGCCGGAGGGTCAACCGGGGACGTGAACGAAATAAGTTTAGGCGTCTCTGGCCTCTTGTGCAAGCGTTTCTCGGTGCGGAGGCTGCTCGGTTGACGAAGGTGGGGTGGGACGGTAGGATGAGACACGGGGCTCGCGAATGAGCGAGCCCGGGTGGTGAGGTCGCGAGCACGGCGCGGGTGAGCGGGTGAACTCATGAAGTCGACGCACATGCTGGTACTTCTTGCAGTGACGGGCCTGTCCGTCGCGGCGGGGTGTGAGACCACGGAGCGGGTGCTCGGCACGGCCGAGCGCGCCGTGACGAGCCGCACGGGAAAGACCGTCCTCGACATTGCCCAGAGCAAGGACCCGGAGCAGGTGCTCAAGAAGCGGCTCGAGAGCTACGAGCGCGATCCCGCTGCGCTGCTGAGGGATGTACGCGCCGTCCAGCGGGACTTCGAAACCCTGATGGCGCACTTGCGCGGAGAGGTAGGGAAGACCTGGGGGAAAAAAGAAGTGAAGCTGCCCGAGCGCAAGCGCTACGTCAAGTACACCCAGAATTACCGCAGCCGCGCGATCGTGGATTTTGACGCGGGCGAGATCCTCGTAGAGACCCTGGACGACAAGGATCCGAGCGGGAGCCTCAAGAGCGCCATCGTGACGACCTTGCTCACTCCCAATGACCCCCGAGCCGTGGACCTGTTCTCGGACAAGGCGATCACGCTCACCGGCGACAAGGAACCCTACCTGCTGGGGCTCGTGGTGGATCAGGACGGCAAGCCGGTGCGCGCGCCGGCCGAGGCCGAGCGGTTCGCGGCCTATCTACTCGAAAAGCGGTCTGGCACGCGCCCCATCGAGCAGGAGGGGACCACCAGGACGGCGCGGTACGTGACCATGGCCATGGTCACGAACTTCGCGCACAAGCAAGCGGAAAAGTACCGTCCCATGGTCACCCAATTCGCCGAGCAGTATCAGATCAGCCCCAGCCTCGTCTTTGCGATCATCCGGACGGAAAGCAACTTCAATCCCTTTGCGGTGAGCTCGGCGCCCGCGTATGGGCTGATGCAGCTTGTGCCCACGAGCGGGGGCCGCGAGGCCTACCGGCGTGCGAAGGGGCGTGACGCGATTCCCTCGCGGGACTACCTGTTCGACCCGGACAATAACATCGAGCTGGGGACAGCCTACCTGAACGTGCTGAGCCATCACCAACTGGAGCCGGTGGCGAATGCGGTGTCGCGCGAGTACTGCGTGATCTCCGCGTATAACACCGGCCCGAGCAACGTGCTGCGCGCCTTCTCCAAGGATCAGGTCGCGGCGGTGAACCAGATCAACAGCCTGCACCCCGCGGAGGTCTATGAGAAGTTGCGGAAAAGCCTGCCCTACCAGGAAACCCGCGAGTATCTCTCCAAGGTCGTCACCTTCCGGAAAGAATTCGTCAGCGCCTCGGCGGCCGTTGAGGCGGGGTCCGCCGGACGTTAGGCGAGCCGTGTGCGCTCAGCGCTCCGTCGCCGGTCACCTTCCATTCTGAACCCATTGAGCTGTGCCAGCCATCTGCAGAGCCACCTGGTTGGCCTGCAAGGTCGGCCTCTGGGCGCGTCTGGTGCATGAGCCGATGGGACTCGATTGGAGCGTCGGACTGTCAGTCTCACAGTCTTTCTGAACAGGTGCGTGTTACAGGATGGATGAAGAAGAAAGGCGCGTATCGCAGGATGGGAAGGGGACAGCCCGTGAGGACTGTCCCCTTGCGAGGCTGCCGGGTAGGGCTCCGCCGAGCGCTCGTCAGTTGGTCTTCTGTGCCAGAGGGGCCTCGACGATGTCTTTCTTCATCGGCCCCAGGGCGCCCAGCAGTTCCTTTTTCTCACGCTCGGGTACCTTGAACTGACTGAGCGTCGCAACCAGATCCCCAACCAGCGCGTCGAATTCTTCGCTCGTGATCCGCATGCCGGCATGCGTGGTTTTCATGTCCCGACCGGTGTAGGTGCAGGGCCCACCGGAGGCCTGGCAAATCTGCTCCACGAGCAGCATCTTCAATCTCGGGATGTTGGCATTGGCAAACTTTCCGTTAATCCGGTTGTCGGCCGCGACACGACCGACGAAGTCATCAACCACGGCTGTAATCGCCGGTTTGCCGCCCAGGCGATCGTACAGCGACGCCTCCGGGGCCTTAGTGGTGGTGCTGTCCATTATGCTGCACCCCGCTGCAGCGACGGCCATCCCGAGGATGGCAACCCATGAGATCACACGCATGTGCATAGCTCTTTCCTCCTGTTAAAGTTGAGGGTGTGAGTCCTAGGCTCCGCAGACTCCTCTGCTCGCGGGCGGCCTGACCGGAGCCGCTCATGTACCCCCCTACGAACAGAGCCGGGGAGTCGGATTTCTAGACCGCCGGCCCGCTCGTGGGCCTCCTGTGAAAGGTGCTATAGTCCCGCCTCAACCAATCCGATCTCCCCCTTCACCTCGTACAGGTCTCGGGGGTGGAGTATGGGCACGCAACTGATGCAGCCCGGACTGCGTGCCGACGAGCTGGAGTGGGCCGGCCTGATTCTCGAACGGCGTGGGGCGACCAGGCTGCGTTGTGCGCCCTGTACGACTCAACCAGTGCCCGCATTCATGGAGTGGTCCTGAAGATACTGGGCGATCACGCGTCCGCCGAAGATGCTCTTCTCCGATCCGGTGACGGCTCGTACGACCGCACTGGTCCGCATGGCGGCCGGGGCTCGGTACGCACCGCATCGCCATGGGCAGGCTGAAGAAGTGTAGGTGATGCTGGGGTAAGACCAGGGAGACACGGAGGAAGGACGAGAAGGCCAGTCTAAACCCAGACCCCGAGGTGCCTACGCAGTGATTCCCGAATCGGGATCGCAGACCGGGAGCTTCTGCGCGACTAAGCTCCCCTACTCGTAGAAATGGGGTCCAAAGATCGACTTCACCCCGACCAAATACCTCCTGGTAGGTGTATCGGCAAGAATCGGGCGCGTCCAGCGTACTTCGACCAGCGCCAGGGAATTGGTTGACTTGGTAGGGGTGGGCAGATGGACCTTGATCACCTGGTCCACCTGAGGGGCCTGATCCATCAGGAGCAACATGCCACCGGAGCTGATGTCGATCGACAGCGCTTCTCCCTGGTGCATGACGATCGTGCCCCCACCGAGGTCTTCGCTCATTTCATAGGGACACGATTCTATGAGCTCCATACGCTGTGCGCGGCGTCGCTGTTGACGGATCGGCGTTAACGGCTTGTTAGGGCTATTTTGGAGATCCATAGCACTACCTCCGGGATGCCTACACGAGGCCCTCGCTGGGGCCGTAAGCACAAAAGTTCCACTGGGCCTTCAGCGTTCACACACAGTGCAAACCACGCTCGCTGATTATGCCATGAGCAAACCACATGCCCGAGTAAAGAATCCATTCCTAAATTGCAACATGTTAATAATAATAATTAATATTTGATGACGGTGGCTTTGGGAGGGATGGAAATTCGTTTAAAAATGGCCAGGACGTACAATTTTGTACACTGAAAAGGCTGCACCATACAGTTGGCAGGCAGCCTCCGAACTCGTCCGGGATCAAACAGGACATGGGTAGCTTCATGGCGAAGCCTTCCGTCCTTGCGGACCGTTGGAATGCAGAGGCCGGATCCGCCGCACCACAAACGGCAGCATCGCACCGGCCACCAGACATCCCCAACCGAGGGCAAGGACTGACCAGGCCAGCGCCGGCGAAACGAGAGCCACGCGGGCCCACCAGACCACCGGCCCAAGAGCAACACGGGTGAGTGACCGGAGCGCCCCAGACCTTCCGATGACACGGGCGAGCGGCGGACTGAGCCGATAATAGGCGGCGATGATGAGCCGTCCCGGTGCATGCGTGAGCAGGGATCGGTCCCGGAACTCCCGAAGGACCTGCACCTCGGCAGCCAGGGGTGAGCCGAACGCCGCCGTCGCAATGAAGCATCCGCCGCCACCACCTCCGCCACCTCCGCTCGTTGGCGGGGGCGGTGCTGGAGGTGAAGACGTATTCATGATCCGGTGGACGGTGCCCCCGAGTCCGACGACGTAAATCTCTCCAACTTCATCTTCACCGAACGATGAGATGCTCAGCCCCGTGTTGAGCAGCAAGGTTTGGGTGCCCCCGCTCATCGGTGGGAAGAGCTGAAATATTTCGCCGGTGCAAAAGTCGCCATAGAGATACGTGCCCGCCGGGAAGGTCGCGACGGAACCGCGATACAGGTACCCTCCGATGATTGAGCAACGTCCTCCACCGTGGTCGTACTCGACGATCGGCGTGACAAAGCCTCCTGCACCGCAGAGCGAGGGGTCCAGGCCGGTGCAGAGGCTCCCTTCGAACACGCGCCAGCCGTAATTGCCGCCCTTGGTGATGATGTCGATTTCCTCTCTCGCACCTTGGCCGACGTCACCGGCAAAGAGGAGACCCGTCAGGCGATCAAACGACCAGCGGAAGGGGTTCCGCAGCCCGACCGCATAGATCTCATCCCGCCCGGGAGTGGCGCCGAAGAACGGATTGTCGGGCGGGGACGAGTAAGGGATCAACCCGTTCGGCATATCAATATTAATACGTAACATCTTGCCAAGCAACTCGTTGATGTTCTGCGCGCGGTTGCCAGGGTCATTGCCGGAGCCGCCGTCGCCCATCCCGATATAGAGAAAGCCGTCTGGGCCGAACTCGATCATCCCTCCGTTGTGATTGGCAAACGGCTGCGGGATGACCAGGAAGACGGTCTCTTGAGTATCGGCCACATTTGGATTCGAGAGAGAGGCCCGGTACTCGGCGATCACGGTCGCCCCGTCTGGCTGGCGCGTATAGTTGACGAAGAAGCGGCGGTTCGTCGGGTAATTGGGATGAAACGCCAGGCCGAGCAGACCGCGCTCGCCGCCGGACAGGACTTTAGGGATGATGTCCAGGAACAGGGTTGGCGTGGTCGCTTGCGGCTGGAGCACCTTGATGCGGCCCGTCTGCTCGACAATGAACAATCGGTTGGTGCCGTCGTGAGCGCTGGTCACGTAGACGGGGCTGGAGAGACCCGTCAGGAGCTCCTCAAGCTGAATGGCGGCGAAGGCAGGGCAGAGAGAGAGCAACACAGTCAGGCCGCTCAGCGCGCCGACGCGCAATTTAGTGAATCGGGTTGGGATCATCTGCGGCCCATGTCCTCAGCGACGTGCATCGAGTGCGATGCTGTCAGTCCTTGGTCATCCCGCAAACCGCAAGAATCATGCCCGCGTGGAGCGCTTCCCCCAGTCTTTACTGTTACCAGAGACGAGGAGGGGATTCCTCGGCAGCCGACGGCGGGTAGGTGACTGTGTCATGATCGAGCCGGGCAAAAGGCGTGAGGGAATGGGCCTCCGCACTCGCGGCCGACAGGATGTGTCGAACCGTCCAGCCTCGAGCGACCAGCGCGTCCGCAATCAGCATGCGATGGCATCGCCACGGAACGGCCTCCGCGCACATGATGCAAGTCCGGGTTTTCATGCTATACGCCATGAGCTCTTCTAACGCTCTCGAGAACGTTTCGGTCTGCATGTAGTCCGCATAGCCGCGGAAGCCGGCGCTCCGCCATCCCAGGTTGATCGAGTCCGGCCGGGCTTTTCGGCGGCCACCCAATGCCGGGAGATGGTGATAGTGCAGGCCGGCCCTCGCCAGGCTCTCGGCGAGCGCCTGCGTGTTGAACTGAGGATTTCTCCGAGAGAACGGGATGAGGCGAACGTCCACGACGAGCGAGATGCCCTGCGCCTTCACCAGCGCCAGAACTTCCTCGATCGGCCGCGTGGAATGCCCGATGGTCCACAGAAGGAGCGACATGGGTCAAGCTATTATCGCATGTGTCGCGATGGCGACTTCAAGGAGGGGCCACGAGAGACGCTCGGGTGGGAGGCGTTAGGATGGATTCGCGCCGAGCCGCGAACAGAACGTCTCGACGCTCTTGCGGAAGAGGAACAGTGCGGTGTCCTTCGGCGACGCGGCGACGGCGGAGTCCGTGGCGGCCTGGATGGCTGCGGGGGGGAGGCGAAAGCGACGCGCGACAAAATCGGCGTCATCCAAGTCGAGATCCGTGCCTCGACGTAATTTAGCGACGATAAAGTCAATCGGGTGGAGAAGGCGAAGCCGGAGCCCAGGTCGCTCCAGCAGAACCGTGACCCGATCCCGGTAGCCCGGCGGCATAGCGACGACCGACCATCCGGAAATGTTTTCGCCTAAGTCCGCCGGGACTTGATGTTCCTGGAGGAACTGAACCAGGGAGTTTAGGTCGCCGACCAGTTCTCCGTCCACATCCTGCGTGACGCGGTTGGTGTAGCCGTAGGCCTGAAGCGCAAGGCCGCCGACAAGCAGGAGGTCCACCGACACGCCGGTATGCCGGACGTACTCATCGAGTAGCGTGACCAGGTGGTCAGTCGTGAGCGGCGGCGACAAACCTGAGAGCCTCCGCGAAGGTGCGGTAGTCGCGAGGATCCACGGGGGACGTGTCTATCGGGAGAGGCGTGCGTACCAGCACCGAGTCGATCAGGCTCCGGTAAGCGGTATACCAACGACAGGCCTTTGCATAGGCTTCCCGCATCTCGGCGCGTTCCAACCAGGGGGCGAGGTTGAGCTGGTCATTAACCAAGATTTCGAGCCAGAGTAGGCGAACCGCCCGAGGGTTGCCGAGGACGTCTTCAATGCTCGAGCTTCCGGTGTAGGCAGGCAGGATTCTCAGAACGGACGGTCTGGGGGCAGCCGAGCTGGCCTTCATCGTGGCGAAGTGTACTGGATTCAGGCGAGTCTCGCAAGCCGGCTCAAGAAACCCTCTCCCCGAGGAGGCCAGGCGGTTGGATCCGCCGGGGGTGATCTCTATGCCCATTTCGTCCCTCCTGCCGCCCTCATAGCCCAGGCGGTGAGCTGGTCCGGGTTTTCGATAATGTCCACGGGCACCTCGTAAGATGATGCGCCCTCACCGGTCCTTCCCGACGACTCTCGCCATGACCAGACTGGCCAGGAGCCAGCCGACGAGCAGATCCGCGAAGGCCACGGCGGTGTAACTGGTCGAGAAGTTCCACCACGTCCAGTTGGGCAGGTAATCGATGACGGCGGCTGTCAAGGCCACCAGGACCAGGAACCCGGCGCGCCCCAGGTAACTCAGGCCGGTCGTCTTCAGCAACAACCAGGTGGCCAGGAGCGCCGCCAGGATGTTGCCGAGAAGGCTGGTCACCAGGGCGGACTTCATGTCCCTGGCACCGGAGAGTCTCACCGAGGCAAACATGAACGGGCCCTGCATCATGCGCCTGTGGCCTTCCTCCTCCGCCAGTTTCCGTTGCTCCGGTGTCAGGCTCGGTTCGTGTTTGTGCGGGTTGGGCAGGATGTACATGCCGGCCCGCGGCGCGGTCAATGTCAGGATTCCGGCCACGGCCGGCTCATCGGTGAATTTCTCCAGCGTCATCAGGTGCCAGGGGAGCACCATCCAGGAGACGGCGCCCCAGAGAAACAGGACCAGGCCACCGAGTATGCCGCCCAGAGCCAATGATGTCCGCATGTGCGAGCCCTCCCCTTCGTTGTGCGTCCGTCAGCCTCCGCTGAGCGCACAGGTAATGTGAATCTGATCGCCCGGGCGAAGCGGGACCGCCAGGTGCTGCGCCTGTGTGTCGTTGATGAAGATTCGGATGTGCCGCCGGATCGTGTCCTGCTCGGTGATGATGCGGAAGCGAAGGCCCGGATAGCGGCGATCGAGGGCCGAGAGGACCTCTCCGATCGTCGCGCCGTCAGCCTCCACGTCGCATCTGTGCCCGGTGTAGGAACGCAGCGGGCTGGGAATAGACACCGTCATCGAGAGAGTGCTACCGCTTCAACCGAGTAGACCTCAGGCAGGTGCCGCGCCAGACAGGTCCAGCGTTCGCCTCCGGTGCGACTCCCCCAAATCTCCCCGCTGGTGGTCCCGAAGTACAGGCCGACGGGCTCGTGCGCGTCGACGGCCATGGCCTGGCGCTTGACGGTCCACCAGGCCTGACTTTTCGGGAAGCCGTGGTCCAGCCGGGTCCAGGTCTTGCCGGCGTTGCGGGTCACATAGGCGCCGGGTTTCCCCCCAGGACTCACGCGCGGCCAGACCTCGGTGCCGTCCATGGGGAATACCCAGACCGTGTCGGGGTCCCTGGGATGCAGGGCGATGGGAAACCCGATGTCGCCGATGGGCTTGGGCATATTCTCCCCGATGCGCGCCCACCGGCCGTCGGGACGGTCCATCCGATAGATCCCGCAGTGATTCTGCTGGTACAAGCGGTCCGGCCTCAGCGGGTGGAGCCGGACGCAATGCGGATCATGCCCGTACTCCGGGTCTGGGACAGGGAGGAAGTCCGCACGACAGCCTTTGTTCAACGGCGCCCAGGTTGCGCCTTTGTCTGTGCTTTCGAACACGCCGCCCGACGACATCGCGATATAGAGATGGTTGCGGTCGCGAGGGTCAATCAGGATGGAATGGAGCTTGGGGCCGTCTGGCGTGCCGTCTTGCTCCCCGCCGGTCCATTGGCGACGAAGCGGATGCTCGTTAAAGCCGTTCACTCCCGTCCAAGTCATTCCCCCGTCCTCGGATCGGAAGAGGCCCTGAGGCGAGGTGCCCGCATACCAGGTCTCGGGCTCGCTGCCATGTCCGGACGTGAGCCAGAACACGTGATCAACCACCAGGCCTTTCTGTCCTTCGGGCACCTTGGGGAAGGCCGGCGGGGTAGTGGCTTCCTTCCAGGTCTTGCCGAAATCCGTGGACCGAAAGACGGTCGGCCCCAGGTGCCCGGTGCGCACGGCCATGAGGAGCGTTCGGCCATCCCGCGGGTCTATCACGAGGTGGTGCACGATATGGCCCAGAAAGATCGGGCCCGACAGCGACCACGTTCGCCGAGCGCGGTCCCCCCGCAGGATGAACCCGCCCTTGCGCGTGCCGATTAACAGCGCGACGGGACCGGAGGCAGGTGCCGGAGTCGACGGGGTCATGGGTTTGGCTCGGGGCGATCGCCGCGTGACTTTCGGCATGATGTTCCTCCTTTTGACGCTGCTCCAGTCCCTGGTGTGCCGTGGCTCAGGCGACCGAGGTCCCCTCACGGATCACGCGCTTGGCGTACTTGAGGCCCTCCTCGAGCGTCGAAAACGCCCCGTCGATCTGGGCGTCATAACAGGCCTTCAGGATCGATCCCACCTTCGGACCGGGAGTGAGTCCAAGCGCTAACAGGTGGCGACCTAAGACGATCGGCGCTGGCGCGGCGCGCTCGACGTCCAGGGCGCGGGAGCGCGCCAGCAGCCATTCGCCGGCCGGAAAGCCGTCGAACACGATCGGAGGACGACCCATGTGATCAGCCCGGGCGACCCGGACGAGGCGATCGATCCGGCCCACGCGCAGGGCCAGGCGCCGAACGGCGCTGTCACCGGCCCGGGCCTCGTAGAGTTCCCGTGGGCGCAGGTGCGCGAGGACGAGGGACACGACGTCCTCGATGAGAGCCTGCTGGTTCGTCATCCGGCCCAGAAACGATCGGGTCGGGGCTTCGCCGGCTGTGTCGTGCCCTTTCGACCGGATCCTCCCATCCTCGAACACGGTCGTCGCCGGCTTCCCGAAGTCGTGGCAGAGGACGGCCAAGCCCACGACCAGGTCCTCCCAGTCCTGCCCGAGGCGTTCGGTGGCGAAGGCATCCAGGCAGTGCAGCGTGTGGATCCAGACGTCGCCCTCGGGATGCCAGTCCGGCTCCTGCGCGCATCCGATGAGGGCCTGCAGTTCGGGAAAATATGGGAGCCAGCCGCAGTCGCGCAGAAACGTGAGCCCGCGGGACGGCCGGACACCGAGGAGCAGGAACTTCCGCCATTCTTCCAAGATCCGCTCGCGCGCGAGATGCTCCGGCGTGAGGGTCCGGCAGAGGGCCGCCGTCTCCGGGGCGACGGTCAGGTCGAAGCGCGCGGCGAACTGCATCCCCCGCAGCACACGCAGCGGATCTTCGACAAACTTCTCCGACGTGTGGCGGAGCACCCGCGCGTCGAGATCACGCAGTCCGCCGTAGGGATCGAGCAGCTCGCCGCTCGCGGGATCGAAGGCCATCGCGTTCATCGTGAAATCCCGGCGCGAGGCGGCTTCCTCGAGCGTCATGAACGGATCGGAGAGGGTCTCGAACCCACGGTGGCCCACTCCGGTCTTGGACTCGCGGCGGGGGATCGAGACGTCAATCGGGAGCCCGTGAATCTTGAGGACACCGAACGCCTGCCCGACGAGGTCCATGGTGAAGCGCGCGGAGAGAATCGCCGTGAGACGGTCCGGTGGGATCCCGTAGACCTCGATGTCCAGATCGGTCGCCGGGAGGCCGAGCGCGGCATTGCGGACACACCCGCCGGTGAGCAGGGCGCGACCGCCGGCGGCCCTGACGGCTTCAGAGATGACCGCCTGCGCCTCCTGGAGCGCGGGGTCGGTGATCCGCATGCTGAAGCGCTTGCGAGCATCCATGGTACTGACCTGCCTCTGATCAGCGGCGTTCAAAATATCATGATTCCCGATGCCCGGGCTACCCCGTGAGCCTCTGACTTTCCGTTTCAGGGAGGCCATCTACGAGTTCCAGTAAGACTCGGGCCACCTCCTCAATGGGAGATCCGGGCCGCCTCTGCCAACCGTAAAGCAGGTGTCCTCGGCACGGTGACGTGTCGGGCAAGACGGCTGCTCTGGCCGGGCGGCGCAGTTATCCTTCTGTCTTACGCAGGTTATCTTCTCAGATACATTCAGAGTACTGAAGATGAGAACCCGTGCGAGCTTTCCTGACCAAGATGCCACTCATTAAGTTGATAATTCAATAGGTTAGCTGGATCTTTCCCCCTGAGGCCTGGCGGGAGTTCAGCCTGGTACTGAGCTTGCTGTATCACTCCAGCGAAGCGGTTGGTGAGGGAAGCGGTTGGTGGGGGAAGATGGATCAAAGGAATCACGGAGGAAACCGAACATGGTCATCCTACTGCTGGTGCTGATGGGCTGGGGCATGCTGCTGACGATCAGCGCCTTATTCGGGACGCTGGTGCCCGGGGTCATAGAAAACTTGACCGACGGGGATCAGGAGAAGTGGTGATAGGTCACCAGAGACCGGAGGGAGACTGGACCATGACCAGGCCAGTTGTGCGCGTGAGCGATCAGGGAGCGAGAGGCTGAACATGATCACGATCATCGTCTTTGCGGTGCTCATCGGCTGGGGCTTGCTGCTGGCGCTCAGCGCCTTGTTCGGCACCCTGGTATCTGGGGTGATGGAAAAGCCCGCTGACAAGGATCAGGACGACTGGTCATGGACCAGGCGGTAAGCGACCGGAGGGCTGAACCATGACGTGGGCAATCGTAATGGGAGTCATCGCGTTGTTCGGAACCGTGGCGCTGAGGCAGGTGGTCACCGCAGCGAGTACGGGCTTCGCACCCGTCCCGGTCCAGACGCTGAAAGAATTGCGGCGCCGGATGGAATGGAGAAGCAGGAGATGAGTGCCATGGTCGTCGCAATCCTGAAAGGGGTTGGTTTGATCGCGCTGGCCGCCGCCCCGTTCGGCTTTCTGCTGCTCATGCTCGCCGAGGCCCTCACGAGGAAGGGGAGGATTCCCACGTACCAGGTGACCTCCGTGCATCCCATCCGTGGAGGGCCCCCGATCAAGCGTACGGAGCACCCGATCAAGTACGCTGCGTGAAGACACCCGGAGCTTGTGACGGAAGGCGTCGGAGCCTTGTTCAGGGCGGGCGGTGCCACCTGTCCTGAATGGTGGAGGCTTCAGTTCCTCCTGGGCCTCCACCCGTCACAACGTACGACGGATCCTCCGCCCCGAGGGCTCCCATCCAACCCCGCAGAACCCCGGGCCTCCTTCCCTTCGCGCCGCAGCCAGTGCCCGCCCCCGCCGCTCCCCTTGACACGTACCCACAGTCGTCCTAGCCTTGGGGCGTAAAAATGGCTCGCGCGGGGATAGAAGACGAAGGAGAAGTGAGCTGATCCGTCGTAACAGAGGAATCACACATGAAAGCACTGGGTGGTGCCCTCGCCTTCCTCTTCGCTGTGGCTGTGATTCAAGGTTGCACAGGCAAGGAGGACACAACTAGTAGTAAGCAAATAGAAATAGAAACGGGTGGCGGGAAGACCCAGGAGGAAGCCCCCATCGAAAAGGCAGTACTTGACCTAGCCAACGTCAGTACCCAATTCCCCAAAACAAAAGACCCCCAATCTATCTTTCGTTTCTATTTTCAAGACTACGCCGGGATTAATAACGGGAAGTCGGAATCTCGGAAGGATATTGAGAAATACCTCTCTGATGTGCTGGAACGGATCAATCTTGGCGAACCTATTGGTATCTCGGCCAAGGTTGCAAACATAAAAACCAGCGTTACCGGTGCGTCAGGATGGGCAACCTACGATTTTGAGTATAAGTTAGGGAGTGGTGGAAGGGTCTTGCAGACTGATCAAGGCAAGTGCACTACTATCTTCAGGAAGCAGGGAGGTTCGTGGCTGATTCAGCATGAGCATTGTTCGACGGCAAACCCCTTTCTCCGGTGACTGAACGGGCTAGCCCGGACGGGGCCAGGTCTGGACGTTGACCGTTGACGGCGCGGGCCCACTAGGCGTGAAGGGTGGTTCGTGAAGCGTATCTCGTCAGAAGTTTCACGAGATACGAGTTGCGAGCGACGGAGGCCATCGCACTGGAGCCCCTGCCCGCCCCCCGACGCTGCCCTTGACACCTTCTCCCACACGGCATAGCCTTGCGTCACTGACCTGATTCAGGGTCACTGCCATGAGATGGGACACATGAAACCCAACAAATCGAAGCCGGCAAGCCGGAGACCTACGCGCCGCACTACAGAAGGTTCTCGAACACCTTCGGCGTCCGAAGAGCTTCACAAACGGATCGCCAAGCGTGCGTACGAGATCTACGAGCAACGCATCCGCCAAGGCGCCCTGGATGACTGGCTTCAGGCCGAACGGGAAATCCTGGGACACAAAGGTGGGAATTAAGGGGCCGGGAGTCTTTTTAGCCAGGAAACGCCGGGGCACCTCCAGTCTTGACTTTGACAATTGACGACGTGAGCCCGCTAGGCGTGAAGGGCACCTCGTGAAGCGCCCCTCGACAGGCTCGGGGCGCCCTGAGCCCGTCGAAGGGCGTATCTCGTCAGAGGTTTCACGAGACACGAGCTGCGAGCGACGAATAAGGTCTCCTTGAGTGCGCGATCCTTGGGTCGGGAGTCATTGCGAACGTCGGATGCCCTCGCGCCCCGAGCCCACACTCTCCATGAGCCCCTCTACTGTGACAGCCGATCCGCTCGGCCGGCGCGGCCGTGGTGCAATCCGCGCGAGATACGAGGTATGGGCGCGGAAGGTGACTCCAACGGTGCTGTGAGCAACTCCGTTCGTCGGGAGCCTCTCTTGTCACGATCACGGAATTCACGTTGAAGCCGGCATCTCGCACGCTCGTGTTCCATAAGCCCTATGGGGTGCTTCCCTGTTTTACCGATCCGAAGGGACGGCCGACGTTGGCCGATTATGTGGCGATCCCGGGGGTGTATGCTGCCGGGCGATTAGATCTGGATAGCGAGGGGCTCATGGTGCTGACGTCGGATGGGAGGTTGGCGCATCACATTACCGATCCGCGGCATCAACTCCCGAAGGTCTATCTGGCTCAGGTGGAACGCGTTCCGAACGAGGACGCCCTGGGGCGGCTGAGACAAGGGATCCTGCTCAATGGCACACGGACAAGGCCTGCTGAGGTTCAGGTGCTGTCGGCGGTGCCGGAGCTTCCTGATCGTCCTGTGCCGATCCGATTCCGCAAATCCGTGCCGACCGCCTGGTTGAAGATCACGCTGCGAGAGGGGCTGAACCGGCAGGTTCGGCGCATGACGGCCGCGGTGGGACATCCGACGGTACGACTCATGCGGATCGCGATCGGAACGATGGTGCTGGGAGATCTCCAGCCCGGCCAATGGCGGGAATTGACGAGGAGCGAGATTGGGCGGATCTCTACGGCGAAGAGGGCAGGTTCAGGTGTGCATTCAAGGTCCTAGTGCAACAGTTGGCGAAACGCATGAGCTGGGCTGTGCCAGTCCAGGACTTTTCTGGGGCGGTCGTTGACCATCGCCTGCACGTGTTTGATCTCTTTGCGCGAGAGCCGGTTGAAGCGCGTGCACGAGGGGAAGAATTGGCGGAGCAGCCCATTGGTGTTTTCATTGGTGCCCCGCTCCCACGGGCAATGCCGGTGCGCAAAGTAGACGCGCATCGTCGTCTGCTTCGTGAAGAGGCGGTGCTCGCGCATTTCGGGACCCTGATCATACGTGAGCGAGCGACGGAGCTGGGCGGGGAGCGTCCGGAGTTCCCGCGCGAAGGCCTGCCGCACGGTGGCGGCGTCCTTGGCCTTCAGGGGCACCAGCAGTGTGAAGCGCGTCGTCCGCTCCACCAGGGTCCCCAGCGCGGACGCATTGGCATGGCCCACGAGCAAGTCGCCTTCCCAATGCCCCGGGACCGTTCGATCCGCGACCTCGGCCGGGCGCGTCTCGATGCTGACAATGTCCTGGATCGGCCGCGGGATGAGC
The DNA here is from genome assembly GCA_020027965.1 of Nitrospirota bacterium. GTDB lineage: Bacteria > Nitrospirota > Nitrospiria > Nitrospirales > Nitrospiraceae > JAHRHE01. The sequence continues at coordinate 25,992 of JAHRHE010000012.1, forward strand.
CGAACCTTGTGGGGCCGGCGAAACCGGTGCCGCTGGCGCAAGTACCGGGTGAGTTCCCGTTTGAGCGTGCCCCGCGGGAGGACATAGAGGTAGGTATAGATGGCTTCGTGGGAGATGCGCATCGTCGGCTCTGCAGGATACCGCTGCAGCAACCCGCGCGCAATCTGCTCGGGCGACCACCGTTGAGCGAGGAGGGTGAAGACCGCCCGGCGCAAGCGCGACTGGACCGCCAGCTTCCGAGGCTTGCGCGGCCGGTGGGCCCAGCGCTGCGCCCGTTGATGGGCCCGCACCGCTCGATAGGTGACGGGCGAGGCGTGATGACGAGCCAGTTCGCGCGACACGGTGCTTGGGGCACGCCCCAGCGCGCGGCTGGTGGCCCGGAGACTATAGCCTGCAGCCAACATGCGACTCAATTCCTCGCGCTCCATGAGGTTCAATCGTCGATACCGTGCCATGTGCAACTCCTTGGCTCCTGGATCGACCAGGATACAAGTGTTGCACTAGAACCTTGAGCCCAGAAGGGAGCCTTTTCTGAGGAGAGGCGGGGTCGGGAGTCTTTTCCAAAACGTGCGTTTGTCGAGGGAAAGGCCGAAGACCTCGAAGCCTCCCTCGAACAGTTTCGGCTGATCGCGAATGATTCAGGTGAGGGGAGCTCACAAATCGGTGGCCTAGCGTTGGATCACATCAATAGGGAGCGTCGCTGTGAAACAGGGCTATCGTTTGATCCTTGTGGACAAAGACGGTGTGCTGATCACTGAATTTCAAGTGACTGAGCACGACCTGGCTGACCCGGCGGCGTTCGTCGCGGCGCTCACGCAGTCGATCGAGCACGTCGAAGAGGAGGACCCGTGAAGGAACGACGTCAGTCCTCGTTGCTGGTTGTCCTCCTGCTGCTCCTCCTTCCACTTTCTCTTTCCGTCCATGCCAAAGATCTCGGCGAGCTGAGTGCGAATCCGTTCAACCCGGAAACCACCGCGAATTCTTCTCGCTGTTGAATCGTTCCAGTGTGCATCTCAGCTGCCTTGCTCTCTCTCTTCGCCACGCTGTTCGCTGCGCCATGCCCATTCCAGGGCGAATCGCAACGTGCCTGAATCATTGCACTATCTACGCCCCAGTAATACTCCTTGACTACGGAACACTATCCGCTTAAGGTGAAGGCCTGACGTGCTGAGTTACGTGGACTGTCCTATCCCTCGCGCTTCCTGTTCCTTCCTGCGCGTGACCGATTCCCCAGTCTCCGCCGCTTTTGCGCCAGCGTCTCTCTGACTCGCTGCCTGTCTGGTGTCATGGCCTGCTGATGGAGGCGGCCAGGACTCCGGCCATGCTCCAGGGGGCTGTTCGACTCACGCCCGCATTCCATAGAGAGGAGTGAGCATTGTGTTGGTGGTGATCCCTGTCGTCACGCGGCGCACCGCCCGGGTTGTGTGATTGGGGGAGGTCGGGCTGTCCGATAGTGTCCCGGCGTGATGACCTGAGACCAGCGTGAAGCTGACGCATCGCTATCTCACACAGGAGGGAGATCCTATGAACGCCGATCAACTCAAGCGGAAATGGATGCAGTTCAAAGGCGATCTGAAACAGAAGTGGGGCAAGTTCACCGATAATGACTTGCTACACATCGGAGGGAACTACGACAGGTTTGTCGGCAAAGTTCAGGAACGGTATGGCGATAAAAAGAGTGAGCTGATGAAGTGGGCGGACCAGTGGTATCACAAGTCTCAGCCGGACGCGACGGGGAAACAGACTCAGTGACGGGAATCGATCAATGAGAGACGTCTCACTACACAATTTCACATGTTCGTTAAGGAGAAGATCATGACAACACGCTATGTACTGACACTCTGTACTGCTCTGGTAGTCGGTGCGGTGCTCATCACCGGATCGACGAACGCGCTTGGTAAGGCCGACGAGAAGACTCCGATCAATGACTCGTGGCTGACGTCGAAGACTAAGATTGCACTGTTTGCCGATGCCCGGGTCAAAGGGAGTGAGATCAATGTCGAGAGCACACAGGGCTCGGTGATGATCCGTGGCAACGTTGATTCCGACGCGGCGAAGCAGGCGGCGGAAGAGATTGCCAAAGGGATCAACGGCGTCAAGAGTGTGAAGAACGAATTGCAGGTGGTGGCCCCGGCCAAGCGCGAGGCGATCGATGACAAGGATGATGCGATTACGACACGGGTCAATGCGCAGATCGCGAAAGACGCCTATCTGAAGAAAGCCGGTATTCGTGTTCAGACGAATGCGGGAGTGGTCTCGCTGAACGGCGAGGTTCAGGACCTGATGACCAGTGCCCAAGCATCTTCGATTGCCTGGCGGGTCCCCGGCGTGAAGTCTGTGAAGAACGATCTCACGGTGAAGGAGAAGGCCTAAGGTTTTATTCACACGACACACGAGCTCTCCGTCCGTCGATATCCGACCACAGTGGTGTCGACGGACGACAGAGACTCTCGCTGAGTCAACCACTATGAACACGGCAGCGTGAGGAGGTGCACGATGAGCAAGGACACCACCGTCAGTCGAGCCACGCCGGCCGCCACGTCTCACGCCGGCTCTGGCCGTGAGAAGACAGGCCCCGCTGAGGAGGCCGCACGGCGTGCGGAGGCACAGCAAGACCGCATTGCGCAACGCGCCTACGAACTGTATGAGCAACGGGGACGGCAGGAAGGCCGGGCCATGGAGGACTGGTTGCAGGCGGAACGGCAACTGGTCGGAGCATCAGGTCAATCGTGAAACGAGCTACGCGGGTACTGAACGTTCACTTCTATGACTACTATGACTACAAGGAGATAAGGCCATGAACACACTGGTACGATGGGACCCCTTCAAAACTCGGTGGAATCCTTTGAAAGACCGGGATGAATTGGAAAGCCGGTTGGCGACGATGTTGGGAACTCGGGAGGCGACGGGTAGTGGGGAAAGGGAAGCCATGACGGTGGCCCAGTGGTCGCCGCTGGTGGACATTACGGAGGATGAGAAGGGATATCACATCAAGGCCGAGTTGCCGGAAATGAAGAAAGAGGACGTGCGACTCACGGTGGAGAACGATATCCTGGCGATTTCCGGCGAACGGAAATTCGAGAAGGAAGACAAAGGAAAAAAATATCATCGCATCGAACGCGCCTACGGGAGCTTCGTGCGCAGCTTCTCACTTCCAGATGATGCGGATGGGAGCAAGGTGTCTGCTGACTACAAGGACGGGGTGCTCCAAGTGCATCTCCCGAAATCCGCGAAAGCTACACCGCGAGCCATCGAGATCAAGGTGGGCTAGGGCCCTTGCGTTGATCGAGGGATGTGGGGCGCCACGGAAGGTATGCCTACGCTGACCACGATGATGGAGTCTTCCTGACGCTCCGCGCCCGCCGCCGTCCCTCGCTGCTTCCGCTTCCACGACCCGGCATCCAACATGGCCGGGGTCAAGGCTTGAATCTTGACATCTCCTCTCGCCTGAGGACTTGGGGGCTGCCCTGACGAGGGACTTCTGCCCGCCTACCGCGCGACCCGGCGAGCCTCGGCATGGGGAGAAATTGGGGTCAGAGTACATTTCCGTTGAGTGGTTGTCGGTGCTGGCGGGCTCTCTGCGTCAGGCCGTGGGCAGGTCTTGAATTTGACAATTGACCGCATCGACCTCGTAGCCGCCCTCGAGCAATTTCGCCTCCTTGCCACTGCCCTCGGCGCCGGGCCACTCGTTGACATCACGATCTGCGGCCCAGTTGTGCCGCGACGTCTTCGTAGATCCGGCGCCGGTGGCCGACGGCGATAATCTTGAGGAGTTTGCGCGGCCGATCCACCGCGTAGACGATTCGAAATCGCCGCACCCGGTACTTCCAGAATCCGTCCAACTCCCTCACGAGCGGCGTGCCGCTGTCAGGGGCCTGGCTGAGTGTGCGAATGGCGGCTTTGATGCTGCGTTTGAGGTCCGGCGCCAGGTGGCGGATGACTTCAGCGATGTGGGGAGGAATGTCCGGTTGAAAGACCGCTCTCACCGAGGGCGGACCCTCGGCGGTGTTAGGGGCTCTCCAAAGACATCTTCAAACGACAGGCCCCTGCCCCCCTGAGCGTAGAACTTCTTGCTCCGGCGCACCTGCCGCATCAGGTCGGGATCGGCCAGCACGTCGAGCGTTTCCTTCAACCGCTCATATTCGGCATAGTTGAGGAGCACGGCGGCAGGTTTGCCGTTCCGGGTCACCACCACCTCTTCCTCGCGCTCGGCCACACCTCTGACCAGCTCGGGCAGCCGTGCTTTGACTTCGGAGATGGGAAGGGTCTTGGACATCCTGACGGCTCCTAGGGTTGACCAGAATTCTGGTCCACACTGTACGGCATCCTCGAGGCTCTGTCAACCACCGAGCCAAGTTAGAAGATAGAGTGGCAGAAATTGGGGTCAGAGCACAATTCCGTCGAGTGGTTGTCGGGTCCCGCGGGCTCTGCGCCAGGCTCCGTTTCGACTGGACCGCGCTCAGTCGCCGCCCTTGAACGCATCCCGGTCGTATTCCTCGCCGACGTCATCAGGTTCCTTGATGCCCAGCGCGCTGAGAAACGACACGCGCAAGGCTCGGACGTGCGTGAGGGTCCGGGCGTCGGAGGGTTCGGGTCCGGCCAAAAACCGGTCGCAGAGCGTCAGGCCATGCTGAAAGTGTTCGGCGATCGGGTCTTCGGCGGCTTGCTGCCAGGTACTATAAATGAGGAATGCCTGGAAGGCCCGGGCGGTCGGGTAGCGCTCGCCGAGCGTCAGGAGCCGGCGGTACGCCTGCGTGGCGGCGTCCCCGGCGCTCGCCGAAAAGGCAGCCTCCCATTCGGCAGCCGATGCCCCATCGGCGCCCAGCTCGTTGTGCGTCTGGGCGAGCTGGAATGCGCTGTGGGCGGCGATGGCTGGGTCGAACGAGAGATCCATGACCCCGTCTTGTACGCCCTTTCGCACCCTGTTCGCAAGGCCGTCTTCGCGCTAGGGCGCGCGAACCAGAGGGTTGGGGGCCAAGGGGTGAGGATGTTGCTCAGCGAAAGATGAGCCAGGAGAGGTAGATGATCAGCACGATGATGATCGGCAGAATGACGGCCAGAGCTTTGCGCGCTCCAGCCACAAGCTGTGCACTCGTCGCCTGAATGTACTCAGCGCGATCTTGAATTCGCTCCGTTCGGTCGCTCTGCGTCTGAACCAGCGCAAACTGTGCGCGCTGCATCGCCAAGGCTTCAGCTTGGAAGCCCAGTTGAAGCTTCTGGTTGTCACGTATCTCTTCCACAATGCGAATGAGACGCTGAAGGTCTTGATCGTTCATCGCGCTACCCTGAAAGAGGCGACCGCCCTGTTGTCAGCCATTCCGTCACCTAGGGTGAAGTGTACCTCGTTTCTCCGTGACGTCAAATGGGGTTGATTGCGATCGGTTAGGCGTGGTGCCTGTTTGCGGAGCGAGGCGGGCCGCGGCGAGCGTCTCCCCGAAGAGTCAGCACGACACTCAGCGAGATGATTGCGCAGAGGGTCAGATAGAGACTCGGAGCCAGGGTGTTGCTGCTCCAGTCGATTAAGAACGTCGCCATCAGCGGCGCCGTCCCCCCGAACAGTGCCGACGCGATGTTATAGCCCGTCGAGAGTCCGGTATAGCGGAGCGGGGTGGGGAACAGTTCGACTACTACGGCGAAGAACGGTCCCAGGTAGCAGGACATCAGGACGGTCAGCAGCACTTGTGCGGCCAGGATGTTGGGCAGATGATCGCTCGTGAGCCAGGTGAACAGGGGATAGGATGCGACGGCGAGCCCGGCGGCGCCGATGACCAGTAAGGGTTTTTGCCCGATTTTGTCAGACAGGCGCCCCATGAGGGGGATCAACACCGCCAGGAGTGTCATGCAGGCCGTATTGATGGTCAGCACGGGGCCAAGCGAAACGCTCGTCACCGTCAAGAGGTAGGTCGTGAGGTAGACGTACAGGAGATAGAACCCGACGCCGTGCAGCAACACGAGGCCGATCACTTTGGCGACGGCCACTCGCTGAGAGGTTAAGACCTCGCGGATGGGGGAGGCGGACAGCGTTCCCGACCGGCGCACCCGTTCGAAGGCCGGCGATTCTGGAATGCGTGTTCGCAAATACCATCCCACCAGCGCGATGACACTTCCCAATAAAAACGGAATCCGCCAACCCCACTGATGGAGTGCCTCGTGTGTCAGGCTCGAGGCCACCAGGGCGCCCACGCCGGAACCCAACAACGCTCCCACCTGCGCACTGAAGCCAGCCCAGCTTCCGATATAGCCTCGTTGGGACGGCGCCGCATGTTCCACGAGAAAGGTGACCGAGCCCGTAAATTCCCCGCCGACCGACAATCCCTGGAGAAACCGAAAGAACGTGAGGGCGAGCGGCGCGGCCATCCCGATGGTCTCATAGGTCGGCAGGAGCCCAACACAAAAGGTCGGGATCGCCATGAGGATGACCGACCAGGCCAGGGCGCTGCGCCGTCCCACCGTGTCGCCCCAGTGGCCGAAGAGCAGCGCCCCCAGCGGGCGGGCCAGAAATCCGATCGCGAAGACCCCGAAGGCGGAGAGCAGCGACACCGACGGCTGCTCGGACGGGAAGAACAAGGTGGCCAACACCGGCGTAAAGTAGCCATAGAGAGCGAAGTCATACCATTCCAGCACATTGCCGATCGCACCGGCCAGCAGCGTCTTTTTTGGAATTGGAGTTGTCGATGTTCCCACCATGGCACCGGAGGCCAGTGTAGCCGGATCTTCGATACCTTACCATCTCTTACGATGCCGCGCGGCGTCTCGATTGTTGTCGTACGGTCGGCGCTGCGCGTGGCTGTTGACTCCATCCCTCTCAAGCAGTAGCCTATCCCTATTTCCGCTCCCATTTCCGCTCCGACCAGGGTGGTGATCTCCAGCGGGTGGCGCGAATCCCACGGGAGGGAGGACCTGTGAGCGGGCAGCTCCGTCAGAAGCGCTCAGTTTCAGAGGGCGAACCCCAACGAGAGGAGGACACACCATGATGCACGTGAACCTCACCACACTTACTGTGGCCGTAGCCCTCCTGGCGATCCTCAGCACGCCAACCCTGGCCGTGGCGGATGATGACGAGATCAAGGCCACGTTGCGGGGGTTCGAGGAGCCCCCGGCGGTCTCCACTGTGGCAACCGGGAGATTCCAGGGGGAAATCAATCGCGACAGCATTGAGTATAGACTGAGCTATTCCGGTCTCGAGGCGCCGGTCAGGCAAGCCCATATCCATCTGGGCCAGATGGCTGTGAATGGGGGCATCGTTGTCTTTCTCTGCCAGACTACGGCCTTTCCTGACCCCACCGGCCATGCACCTACCTGCCCTCAATCGGGGACGGTGACAGGGACTTTCACAGCTGCCAACGTGCTGGCTGTCCCTGCCCAGGGTATCGCTGCCGGGGAATTTGGAGAATTGCTGCGGGCGATCCGGAGAGGCGTGACCTATGCCAATGTCCATTCAGACAAATTCCCCGGGGGCGAGATCCGCGGGCAGATCAGGTCCCAGGACGACGATTGAGAAGGCTCAGGCCACCAACGCGGGGGACGCAAACAGGCAACACGGTTAGGGCCCAAATCGGGTGGGGTGACCGCAACCGCCCCTGAGCCTGTTTCAACTGAGCAGCCCATTGGTCCAGAGGATTCCGCGGGATCCCCACCTCACGCCCGATCTCCATGGCCGGCGGTCCCGAATGCTTCGCGGGCTGCCGGCCTGGAGCTTGGAGGCCTTCCGCCCCCTGTTCTCCGATCCACGCCTAAAAGGCGGGCGCGGTTCGCGTTTGCATATTCGACCCATTTCTTGACGGTAGAAACCCTTCCGCTATACTGAAACGGGGCAATCTCACTGCCAGCGGCCTGCTCGCGCGTTTCGCGATCCAAGGTGTGTTGACCCGATCTCCCCATGGCGTGGAGGATCTGGTGCAGGATCGGGGCTCGCGAGCAGCCTGTGCTGCATTCAGCACTGAACGGGGGCCATGGGGAGAAAGTGGAGTTGGGCGGGCCAGTACGGGATCGCGATCCTCGTGGCCGTCCTGTTGGGGCTGTCGCTGAGCAAGGTCCCGCTGTTCAACCAAACCACTCTGGTCGGAAACAAACTGACCGCCGCCCAGGTGGTGGAATTTCTGGGGTATGGCGGGGCCCTCCTGCTGTTCTGGTTGCTCGGCCGGCGGATGGGTCTCCAACTCCAGAGGGATGGCAAGGAACTCTCCTTTCTCCGCCACGTCATTATCCCACTGACCACGCTGATCGTGGTTCCTGCCTCGTACAGGGTGCTCCTTCCGATCGCGGGCCCGTTTCTCGACAAGACGGGCCGGATGGTTTACAACTGGCTCTTCGTCGGCGGGATGGTCAGCGCCGGGCTGTGGCTGATCTTCGCGGGCGTCCTGAGGTCCGCGGCACTGATCGAATCCTTCGACCTGCTCGGGCCCAAAGGGTTCGTGGCCCTCTTTCTGGTCCTCTGCGCGACGGCCCTGATCAATTTCTATGTTCCGCAGAAGCTCGCCGTTCTGGACTTTTACTTCCTCCCCATGCTCGTCGGCGGCTACTACCTGGGTCGCAGGAAGTTCATGCCCGCCACTCTGTGCTGCGTGCTGACCGTGCCCCTGTACGTCTTCTTTACCGCCGAATCATTTCGAGCCCCGGGTTCCCTGCTCGACGCGTTTTTGCGTATCACGCTCTGGGGCGGGGTACTCGTGGTCGCTGGAGCCGTCGCGGGCTGGCTCCAGGAGCGGCTCAATGAGGAGATCACCGCGGTGCAAACCGTGAACCGGGCCCTGAAGCAACAGGAGGAAGACATCAAGCAGAGCACCACGTCTCTGAAGGCCTACACCAACGACCTCGAATTAAAGCTGAAACAGCAAAGCGAGGAGCTGAGGGAATCCCAACTGTCGGTGGAATCTCTCAAGGCCAAGATGGACGAGACCCTGTCCCCCGCCATGGACCCCTCGGTGGTCAAGTTGATGATGGAAGGGCGGCTGCGCAACGACAAGCGCAACGTCAGCATCCTGTTCTCCGACCTGGTCGGATTCACGACCTATTCAGAGGAACATCCCCCAGAGGCGGTCATCCAGGACTTGAACCGCTTTCTCGGGGACATGGAACCCATTTTGCTCGCGTATCGCGGGCATATCGACAAGTACATGGGCGATGGCATCATGTGTGAATTTGGAGCGCCCTTGGACGTGGAATCCTACCGCCTCCTTGCGGTGCTGGCCGGGCTCAAATTGCAGGAGAAGCGGGGTGCGCTGGGTTATCCCTGGCAGATGCGGGTGGGCATTGCGTCGGGCTCCACGATCACGGGCTTGATCGGCTCAAAACGCCAGAACTACACCGCAATCGGCGACGTGGTGAACGTGGCCGCCCGGCTGGAAAAGTCCTGTCCTGCCGGCCGGATCCTCATTGATCGATTCACCTACGACGGGGTGCAGCATTTTGTCGAAGCGCGAAAAGTGCGCGACCAGCCCAACCGGGATGTCACCGACATCGAGCGCGAGCGAAGACTGGAAAGCCTGCACGAGCAACTGGCGGCCAGCCCCGATAAAGCGCAGACCTATTATGAGATCGGCCGTATTCACCTCGAGCTGGACGAGGTGCCGGAGGCGTTCTCGTATTTCGAGCGGGCCTTGCACCTGGAGCCGGGCCATGTGGATGTGAAAGTCGCCTACGCGGAGGCGGGGATGCGGCTCAAGGAAGCCGGTAAGATCAGCGTCAAGGGCAAACGCACCCGGATTGAGGCGTATGAGGTGATTGCGCTGAAGGATCCCTTGAAGAACCGCGAGAAGATTCCGGAGAGTGTCTCTGAGAAATACCGGCACGCGGTGGATGCCATTCCGGTCTCTGAGGACGTGATTCTCCCGGTGGAAGGTCTGGACGGGAGCGTCGGGCATTCAAGAGTTGTCGCGCTGATCTCCTTCGCCGTGGCCAGCACCTTGGGGCTGCCGGATGCGGACAAGCAGGAGCTGCTGCTCGCCAGCTACATGGCCGATATCGGCAAACAGATTATTCCCCATCATCTGCTCAACCGGAAGGGCGGCCTGACCGCGAATGAATTCGAGATCGTGAGGAGGCATCCGATCGAGGGCACGAGGCTGATGCGGGACCTGGGTTATGGCGACGAGGGGATGGTCAGGATTGTGCGTCACAGTCACGAAAATTATGACAGCTCGGGGTATCCGGACGGCCTGGCAGGCGAGAACATTCCGCTTGGCTCGCGCATTCTGGCCGTTGCCGATGCCTACGACGCGCTCACCTCCTGGCGCGCGTACCGGGACCCCTGGGAGCGCCATGCCGCCCTCAATGAAATCCGTCGTGGGGTCACGAAAGGCCTCTATGACCCGAAGGTCGTGGAAGCTCTGCGGAACCTCATGGGCTCAGCCCGCCCGTAGAGGGTCCCAGCGACTCTCCCCCCGTGTGAACAGCGCTGAGAGTGTTTCAGTCTCTTCAAACCCTCGCGGCACCCTGCCACAGCATGTCGTACCCCAGCTCTTTGGTGTCGGAGCACATGCTGGCCAATGCGGCGAACTTGTTGTTGAAGACTTCGTCGGCATGGGATTTTTCGTGGTCCTCAAATGAGCGCCAATAGGTGACGATGACATAATGGTCGTCCGCAGTCCCGGATTTATTGAGGGATCCCTTGTCGGAGACGAAGCCGGAGAACTTGAACACCTGCCCGCCGATGAACCCTCCCTTGTCGCCGCCATACGTTTCCTTGACGACGCTGCATAATTCCCCGACGGCCATCTCTACGTCATCGAAGCTCACGCCGGGCTTGAGCTTGACGGTGTTGAACAGCATTTTGGCCCCGAATGGGAGTGTAATCGGACCGAACATATCATCCTCCTGAGAGAGACGCGTAGCCAACGCCGGCGCGCGTGCGGTCATAATCCAACCTGAGCGGCACCATACTATACCACCGGTCCAGCAACAATGCAGGGTTGCCGGGTGAGCCCCCCGGGGAAGGACGCGTCTCGACGCGGCCGGGGTGGGCGGGTGAGATCGATAAGGAAGCGCCACTCGGCGGGGAGCGGCGGGGTGCTGTCCGCCCCGCTCATCGTGCCGGATCTGCCTGATTGACACGGCCTACCTAAATAAGTAGTCTGTCCCAGTTTCTCATCTCCATTTCCATTGGCCGTCAGGATACCGGCGAGAGGAGGACATCATGCCGCCATTCATGAAGGATT
>JAHRHE010000193.1 GCA_020027965.1 Nitrospirota bacterium
TGGCCGATGTCTCGATAGGCGTCCTCAAGAATGTCCAGAACGCGATCCCACACCGCATAGTCTTCTCCGCCATCGAATTTCACCGTGAAATGTGAGCTCGCCCGCGCGGTGAACTTCTGCTCGGCCTTCTCGACCCGTTTCACCTTGGCCGTCACGTACTCCAGGAAGCCACGGAGATCGGGATCCTGCGCGACGCGCTGCGCGGCAAGGTCCAGATGGAGCGAGGCGCCTGCGAGGTCGTCCTTGTCGTAGAGCAGGTCGGCCAGCGCGAGATGTGGCAGCGGCTCGTCGGGGACGGACGCGATCGCTTTCTCCAGAACCTCTCGAGTTAAGGCGGGATCCTTGAGCTCCCAATAGGCATGCACGAGGTTGATCGTCGCTTTGCGGTTGCCTGGGTCCAGCGACAGGCCGGTCTTGAAGGCCGACACGCCGGCGGCCGCTCCGCGGGCTGTCCACTTCATCACCCCCAGGTTGTTCCAGAGGATGGCCAAATAGCGCCGCATCTGAGGATCCTGAAGAACCTCGGGAGGCAGGGCGGCGAGCCTCGCCTCCGCTTCCGCCTCGTGGCCCTGGTTCACCAGGTCATAGATGGTCTTGAGCAAGCTGGCGTGGGCGGAAGCCGAGAGCGCTGTCTGATCCGCGAGCAGGACTTGACCGCCTTTCGGCACGGCCGCAGAACCGGGCGGTCTGCTCGGTGGGGGCAGCTGGGGGGGCGGGACAGAAGAGGGAGATTCAGAAAATGAGGCTGACGGTGTCCTTCCCGTGGCCGGCGCGTGGTCCCGCTGCCAGGCGGTCCACTTCTGGTAGCCCACGAACAGTACGAGAGCGACCACCAGAAGCGCGAGCAGACGTCCGATCCCCCGGCGCTGTTCATGAGCCATCGCGTCCTCCTGGAGGCTGTCCAGAATGTGGTGCCGGGCGCCTCTGGCGGCAGCTCAGCCTGCTGAGGCTAGTGCCGTTCCAACTTGTCTTGCCAATGGTGACGATGGAGCATAACCCGCGCCCTCATCGACATCGAAGTCGTATCCTCGTCCGGAATAGTTGGACGGCACTAGTCGTCCTCGAGCCTGTCAGATGGTCGGTAGCGCGCATCCAGATCGTAATAGGCGTCGAGTCCGATAATGTCGTGGAACTGCTGGAAAGGGAGCAAGTGCTCGAGGGCGGATCGAGTGGTTCCGGCGCTCTTGATCAGACCGAACATCTCCTGCATGGCTTTCGCCGAGGCATAGAGCGCGGTGAGGGGGCAGACGATAAGTTGCAGCCCGAGTGTTTCAAGTTCATGCTTCGTGAGCAGCGGCGTCACGCCGCCTTCGAGCATATTGGCGACCAGCGGCGGGGGCAACTCCTTCCCGATCGTGGCCAGCTCCTCCGTGCTCCTGGGAGCCTCCACGAACAGGGCGTCCGCGCCGGCTTCCTTGTAGCGGCGGCACCGGCGGATCGCGTCTTCGAGGCCATTCACCTGCCGGGCGTCCGTCCGTGCCACGATGAAAAAATCCCGTTCTTTGCGCGCGTCCACCGCCGCCCGGATCTTCTGGACCTGCTCTTCGACCGGGATGACCCGCTTCCCCTTCATGTGGCCGCAGCGCTTGGGCCAGACCTGATCCTCCAGGAACATGCCGGCTGCGCCGGCCTCGATCAGCTCGTTCACCGTGCGGATCACGTTGAGGGCGTTCCCGTACCCGGTGTCCGCGTCAATGATGACCGGGATCGTGACCGCGCCGCAGACCCGTTTCGCGGTGGCCACCATCTCCGTTTGGGTGAGGTAGCCGAAGTCGGGCAGGCCGAGCTGCGTGGCCGCCACGCTGTACCCGGAGATAAACGTCAGGGGGAACCCGGCTCGCTCGACCAGCTTCGCCCCCAGGGCGTCATACACGCCGGGAAAGATCAGGGCCCGTTCTTTTTCCAGCAGGCCATGGATGCGGGTGGAAGTCGGCATGGGATCCGGCCTCCCTCGAAATCGCCCTCGGCCACTGGGGAGACGGGAGGCTGAGGGTACAATGCGGGCCCATTCTAGAGGCAACGCAGACAAGCGTCAACGTAGACCTCCTAGCGCGATTTTGAGAAACTTCATGGTCTCCGTGTAAATTCCCGGGCATTTGGATTCGCGCGGGCCGGCGACGTTCAGGACGCGGATGTTGTGCTGCGTGATCCAGCTCAGCGCGACGGAACGAACATCCTGATCCGGTCCAGGCCCCTCAGCCTGGCGCTCTGTCCGAAGGGGAAAGGGTAGAAGACCAAGATCAATCACCAGGTACGGCTTCTTCAGCCTGGCCGCCATCTCGATGGTGAAGGCGGTCCCCTCCGAAGGGCGTCCGCGGGTCAGCACCAGTGTTCCGTCCGAGTCCCGGACGTTCCATTCGGTTCGCTGCGCGTAGATGTCCGATGGTGTTTCTTGCAGAGGGTACCTGGAGGGAATAGGCCCGTCTTCGGCCAGCCGGCCTTTCGGACACCACCCGCCGCAGGGGATGCCCAATTCCAGCGCCACCTCCAACGCCGCCCGGTCGACCCCCGTCTGCCCCCCGGAAACGATCTGTGCCGGCATGCCCATCCCCATCAGGTCGCAGTGTAGCGACTGTGTCGGAGCAGATCAATCGCGGACCGATCTCACCCACTTCGGCGGCAGTGGGCTTGTTGCCTCGCCGGGGAAGGGCTATCCTACGTACCGTCGTGCCGTGCGAGTGCGGGAGCGGGATACGAAGGCCCGCAACGGTGGAGGTGACGCATGTCCAAATGGCAGATCTTCTTCACAGGAGCGATCGGGGCGTTTGCGCCCCAGATCCTGCGCTGGTATAGCCAGGGCGGAGAAATCTCACGAGATCCGATGATTCTCGCCGGCCAACTCGTCATCACGCTCCTCTTCGTTGGGTTGGCTGGATACGTGGCGCTGATCTGGAAAGTGCGAGACCTGAAGGAGGCATTTTTCGTCGGGTTGGGGGTTCCGGCTATCATTCTCTCATCAGGATCGGATCTGGGCTCAATCATCAAGCCATCCCAGGCCGTTGCGGAGGAGGTCACGGCGGTCGGCCAACTCCTGGTGCGGGCACGGAGCGAGGATGGGGCTGCTGTGACGCAAGGCACCATTTCGGTTTCCGACCCCCGTGGATTGAAAGCGGCCTACTACAGCGGGTCCCCGAATAAGAGTCTGACGCTTGCGGCCGGCACGTATGATCTGGTCGTCCGAGCCGAGGGGTTTGAAACAGAAGAACGCAAGCAGGTCGTGATCGAGCCGAACAAGAGCGCCATCATCGAGGTCACCCTGCGGAGGCTCTCTGCTGCAGAACGATTCTTCCAGGGCGTCACCAAGCCGTTCGAGCAACGGACACGATAGGGGATCATGCCGCAGCCCTGAGCAAGACTGGACCATAGGGGAGGGAAGAGCCAGTGCGACAGGGACCAGCCCTTCTCCTCCTCGCAAAGTTTGGCAAGATCCTCAGCCCATCAAATCTTCTGTCTCGGAGGGGCGACCGGCCTGACCTTCAGTGTGCGCATCATCACCCTTTCCACTTTGACGACCAACGGGTACCCGGACACCATCCACCTTATTTTTTCATGGGGCGGGCGGCTTGGCTGACCCCAATTGCGCGCCTCGAGCGAGCACATATCCACCACTTTCCGAAGCGATAGATCTTGTGTGCGCGCTCCGCGAGCAGACGGGTCAGCCAGGCCACCCGAGCCCCGCACCTTCTTGTGTGCGCGATGCGTGAGCAGGAGTGTGAGGCCGGTCGGGCCTCCATGCACCTTTACGGCTTGACAAACTTCCCACCCCTCTCCTACAGTGGCCCCACATAGCAGTGCCATCGGGTCAAGGGAAGAGGGTGTGACTCCCTCGTGGTCCCGCCGCTGTGAATGGGGACGAAACCTGCTGACGCCACTGGCGTGGGTGTGAAGCGTCGTTCGTGAAGCGTTGGAATTCCGGGGACGAGATACGCTTCACGAGGTGCGATTCACGCGCAAGCCGGGAAGGCGCAGGGAGTAGGCTGAAGACCCCATAAGCCAGAAGACCTGCCCGGGCAAGGACCCTCTTTCCCTCGTGGGCTGGGGAAAGGGTGAGGGTGAAGGAGCGGGTGCAATCCTCAGGGTCTCACAGGCCTTGGGGATTTTTTGTTTGAACCGGAG
>JAHRHE010000194.1 GCA_020027965.1 Nitrospirota bacterium
GGCCGGCAAGGAAGGACCGGATGGTGTTGATCACAGGGGACAGCTTGTCGTCCATTGGGCGACGCAGGACTCTGTGTGGGATCTAAAGGAAGATACGGCTTTCCTTATGGATCCAGCCGGCATCCTCGTTGATAAGTTCCACTACAAGGGGAGACGGGTCACGAAACAGTCTCCTGGTTCGAGAGGTAAGGTGCGCTGAACCGGGGCGATTGAGACCTTGCACGTGAAAGGCTGAGGGGACGCGTGGAGCCCGGCGTGAAGAGAAACGAAGTCTATACCCCCGGCTACAATGAGACGGCGGTCCGGTACATGATGAGACGGCACGCGGCCAGGGACGCCGCGTTCGTGCTGCCCCATCTCAGGAGGGGCATGAGCCTGCTGGATTGTGGCTGCGGGCCCGGGACGATCACCCTGGGGCTGGCGGAGGCCGTCTCACCCGGCCATGTAGTCGGTCTCGACCTCGAAGAAAGCCAGATCGACCTGGCGCGGAACCTGGCCGTGGAGCGCAGGCTGAAGAATGTCGAATTCAAGTTCGGAAGCGTCTATGAGTTGCCATTCCTGGAGCACTCCTTCGATGTGGTCTTCGCACATGCGCTCTTCGAGCATCTGGGGGACCCCTTGGCTGCGTTAGGTGAGCTCCGGCGTGTGCTGAAGCCAGGGGGTATCGCCGGCATCAGTAGTCCGGACTGGAACGGCAACCTCATGGCGCCGCGGAATCAGGAAGCCCAGGAATTCATCGAGATTTACAAGCGGCTGCAGATCAGGAATGGGGGCAACCCGTATGTGGGCCGAGAACTCGGCCGGTTGATGGAGGAGGCTGGTTTCTCGGCCGTTACCGTGATGGCCATGTATGACTGTTATGAGGACATCGGGCTGGTTGCGGAGCTACTGGCAGGACGGCTCGAAGGCGCTGTGAAGGAGGGGACTGTGTTGGAAAGCCTCGCCCTCAATCGGACCGCGGTCGAAGGGCTCTGCGGCGCCGTCCGGAAGTGGGCGAAGGACGCCACCCTGTTTGCGCAGAGTTTTGTGGAAGCCGTTGGCCGGGCGGATTCATGAGCGCCATCCAAATCAAGATCTGCGGCATCACGAACCCCGAAGATGCGCAGGCGGCGGTGGACGCGGGGGCGGACGCTCTGGGGTTCGTATTCCATCGGGACAGCCCGAGGTGTGTCACGCCGGAGGCGGTCCGCCGGATCGTGGCCGCGCTGCCCCCGTTTGTCATGCCGGTAGGAGTCTTTGTCAACGAAGAGGTCAAGAAGGTCCGCGATCTCATGGATGGCTGTGGGCTGGCGCTGGCCCAGCTTCACGGGGATGAATCTCCTTCCTACTGCGAGGCACTGGGCAAACCGGTGCTCAAGGCGATTCGGTTGCGCGATCGGGTCAGCTTGCTGGCCATGGCCGAGTATAGGGGCAGGGCGAATATTCGGGGCTTTGTGGTGGACGCGTTCTCCGAGGCCGCGTACGGCGGCACGGGGCAGGTAGCCGACTGGACCCTGGCCGCCGAGGTCGCGAGAGCCGCGCAAGTACTGCTCGCAGGCGGGCTCACGCCCGACAATGTGCGCGACGCGATCCAACAGGTACGACCCTACGGGGTTGACGTCAGCAGCGGCGTGGAGGCGCATCCCGGAAGGAAAGATCCCTCGAAAATCCTCGCATTCATTCAGGCGGCAAGACTTGCGTCAGCTTAGGCTCGGGTCTATACTGCGCTTGTTGCTTCAGACTCAACGTCCCCAAGTCGAATCGTCCAAAGTCAGAGGTCTGGGAAGTCATCCATTGCCTTCGACGTGAAGCCGTTAGGACGGTTTGTTTTATGAGCCAATTGCCAAACGCGCACGGGCGATTCGGGCCCTACGGGGGGCGCTACGTTCCGGAAACGCTGATGCCGGCGCTGAAGGAACTGGAGCAGGTCTACCTGAAAGCCCGCCGCGATCGCCGATTCCAGGCGGAGCTCGATGGCTACTTGGCGCGCTACGTCGGACGGCCGACGCCCCTGTATCCGGCCGAGCGGCTTACTCGGAAACTGGGTGGCGCAAAGATTTATCTCAAGCGTGAAGATCTCTGTCACACCGGCGCACACAAGATCAACAATTCAATCGGGCAGGCCCTGCTCGCGCGCAGGATGAAGAAGCGTCGCGTCATCGCCGAGACGGGCGCCGGCCAGCATGGGGTTGCGGTGGCCACTGTGGCCGCCATGTTCGGGCTGACCTGCGAGATCTACATGGGCACGGAGGACATGCAGCGCCAGGCGCTGAACGTCTTCCGAATGCGATTGCTGGGCGCCACGGTGACCGGCGTGGATGCGGGCAGCCGGACGCTGAAAGACGCCATCAGCGAAGCCATGCGCGACTGGACGACCAACGTGCGAACCACGCACTACATCCTCGGCTCTGTGCTGGGCGCCCATCCCTACCCGATGATGATTCGCGACTTTCAATCCGTCATCGGACGGGAGACCCGCCGCCAGATTCTGGCGGCGGAGGGGCAGTTGCCGGACTATCTGGTGGCCTGCGTGGGCGGCGGGAGCAACTCGATCGGTCTCTTTCATTCCTTTCTTAAGGACCGCAAGATCAAGATGATCGGGGTCGAGGCGGCCGGACTGGGGATCGGCAGCGGCAAGCACGCCGCGCGGTTCGCGGGAGGCCGTCCAGGAGTCTTGCACGGGACGATGACGTACCTGCTGCAGGATGAAAACGGGCAGATCAATTTGACGCACTCAGTGTCTGCCGGGCTTGACTACGCGGCTGTGGGTCCTGAGCACAGTTTCTACCACGATACCGGCCGCATCCAATACACCTTTGCTACAGATGAGGAGGCCCTGGCGGCGTTCGATCTGTTGTCTCGCGAGGAAGGCATCATTCCGGCGCTCGAGAGCGCCCACGCGATCGCGGAGGTCGTCAAGCTGGCTCCGACTCTGAAGAAGCAACAGGTCATCGTGGTGAATCTATCCGGACGGGGCGACAAGGACGTGCAGCACGTGGCGCGAATAAAGGGAGTCACCTTGTAAGTTATCAGTTCAGGCTGACGACTGATAACCCAGAGCTGCAAACCCAAAAGCAATGAACCGCCTCGACTCAACATTTCAGCGGCTGAAAGTAAAAGGCGAAAAGGCCTTGATCGCGTACCTGATGGCGGGGGATCCCTCGCTGCAGGATACCGAGACCCTGGTGCTGGAGCTGGAGCGAGCCGGGGCCGACATCATCGAGCTGGGCGTGCCCTTTTCCGACCCGATCGCCGACGGTCCGGTCATTCAGCAGGCTGCCGATCGGGCGCTGCGTGGCGGCACCTCGTTACGGCGTATTCTCGGGACTGTTGCCGCACTGCGTGCAAGGACGCAAATTCCGCTAGTCCTCATGGCTTATTACAATACCATCTACGCGTTCGGCCTGAGCGAATGGTGTCGCGAGGCCGTCAAGGCGGGGGTGGATGGTCTGATCGTCCCCGACATGCCGCTGGAGGAGTCGGCGCCTCTTGAAGAAGCGGCGTCGATGGCCGGTCCGTCCCTGATCTTCCTCCTCGCCCCGACCAGCACGCCAGCACGTCGGGCTGCGGTGGCGCGCCATTCGAAGGGATTCGTCTATTATGTATCGTTGACTGGGATTACCGGCGCGAAGCTGAGTGATCTGGGAGATGTGCGGCGGAACGTGGACAAGATCCGGCGAGTGGCTAAGGTGCCGGTGGCCGTGGGCTTCGGGATTGCGACGCCTGAGGACGCGGCGAGGGTCGCGGCCATTGCGGATGGCGTGATCGTGGGGAGCGCCATTGTCCGGCAGGTGGCGGAACATCAGCATGATCCCGGCCTGGCCATGCGTATCGCACGCTTCGTGGGGTCGCTCAAATCAGCCATGATGCAGACGCAGGTTGAGGCTCAGGCCTAGCCCGAAGGTGCTCGCTCAACCTTAACCTCAGCCTTTGATACGGAGATCGCAGTGGCCTCGTCAGGACGAAGAAACAGCCGCCTGGGGCGCCGTCGTGTTCGGTCGGCTGCCTCCGCGCTCCCGAAGCCGCCCTTCAAGTCAGGCTCAAAACCAGCGCCTCCTGAGCCGAAATCGCCCGTCGCATCGTATGCTCCCTCATCCACGGTCCCGCTGAA
>JAHRHE010000095.1 GCA_020027965.1 Nitrospirota bacterium
CTATCGATATGACGTGACCAAAACCTAGTCGCCCTGTGACCGATGTGCTGCCACAAACCATTGACTAAAAACTGTTACCGATCTGCTGCTATATGACAGTTACTCGTTAACCGCCGGGAATGACACCTCCTGACGAAATGATGTTGCGATTCACGTTTAACGACAAACGTTTAACGTCGCCTCTCCGACCGTGATGAATTCCCGGATGGCTGGATCGGTCGTTCGCTGGAATTCCGCCGCGGTGGCCATCAGGGCGATCCTGCCCTCCTGCAGCATCGCGACCCAATCCGAGATCGAGAAGATCTCCGGTATTTCATGGCTGACCATCACCGCCGTGAATCCGAACGTGCGATGCATCGCCACGATCAGATCATGAATCGTCCTCGCCATCAACGGGTCCAGCCCCGTGGTTGGTTCGTCGAACAGCATGATCTGGGGTTCCATGACCAGCGCCCGGGCCAGCCCGGCCCGCTTCTTCATCCCGCCGCTCAGCTCCGCCGGATACTTGTGCCCCATGCCGGACAGGCCCACCTGCTCCAGCTTCTCCTCAACCCGACGGGTGACTTCCGCATCCGGCAGGTGGAGCTTCTCCCGCAACGGAAAGGCCACGTTCTCGAAGACGGTCAAGGAATCAAACAGGGCTGCCCCCTGAAAGAGCATGGCGAACAGCTTGCGCACTTCGTTGAGGCGCTTTCCCCTCAAGCGCGAGATCTCTGATCCGTCCACCCAGACCTCACCCCGGTCCGGCTGCAACAGGCCGATCATATGCTTGAGCAGGACGCTCTTGCCCTCGCCGCTTCGCCCGATGATCGTCGTGAGCTTCCCGGCCGGAATCTCCAGATTGACTCCGCGCAAGACCGGTTGGCCCCCCAGCGTTTTTTCCACGCCGACGAGTTTGATCATACGCAATCAGGTTGAGGTTGAGGCTAAGGTTGAGTAAGGCGGTTCTCCTTCGAAAACCCTTAGCCTCAGCCTGAGCCTCAGCCTTCTCAAAGAAGGACCGACGTCAAGAAATAATCCCACACCAGGATAAGCACCGACGACAGGACCACCGCTTCGGTGGTCGCCTTTCCGAGCCCTTCGGCGCTCAGGCTGGTGTAGTACCCCTTGTAGCAGCACACCCAGCTCACGATCAGGCCGAAACTGACTGATTTCAGGATGCCCCCGTACACATCCTTCCATTCCACCGCTGACTCCAGGGAGCTCCAATACGAACCCGGGCTGCCTCCGAGCAGGTTCACGCCGACCAGATAGCCGCCGTAAATCCCGACCACGTCGAAGATGGCCACGAGCAGGGGCATCCCGATCAAACCGGCCACCAGCTTGGGGGCAATGAGGTACTGTAGTGGATTGATGGCCATAGTGTCCAGCGCATCCACCTGCTCCGTAATCCGCATGATCCCGATCTCGGCCGTCATCGCCGAGCCGGCCCGCGCGGTCACCATCAAGGCGGCAAAGACCGGCCCCAGCTCCCGGACCATACTCAGCCCGACCGCGGACCCCAGCACGGCCTCTGACCCGAATTTCCGAAGCGTATAGTAGAGTTGCAGGCCCAGCACCATACCCGTGAAGGCGGCGGTCAGGACGACCACGAACGTCGACTTGAAGCCGATGAAATGGACCTGCTTGAGGATCTGAAACGGCCGAAGCGGCGGGCGGATCAGCCACCCGACCGTCGCCAGCAGGAAGATCAGCATGCGACCCATCTCCTGGAGCAGGAACAAGGTGAGACGGCCGAAGCGTGTGAGGACTGCCGTCACCACACCTGAGCCTGCAGGAAGGAAGAGGCGCTAGTCGAGATCATCCAGAAACCTCTCGTAAAAGCTCGTGAGGCGGGCGGAGGCCTGCGCAGCCTGAGCCCGCAGGCGAGCGAGGCCGACCAGAGCGGACGGGCGGGCCAGGCACGCAACCGCGCCTCGGGCCCAGCCTCCCTGGCCGAGAAACAGATTGAAATCCAGCGGCAGATCTTCGTCGAGGAGGTCGGAGACCGCGCGGACCACCAGAAACGGCACATTCCGTTCCGCGGCAGCCGCGCCCACCGCCGCACTCTCCATGTCCAGCCCGATCGCCCCGGTGTCGGCCGCCACCTCGCGCTTCTCCGGGGCCCGCCACAGCACACGAGGCACGGTCGCAAACCGGCCCGAGCGCGCTGCCAGGCCGGCTTCCTGAGCCGCCCGGACGGCCACCGCGCTCGGCTGTTGGGCGCACGCCATCACCTTTGCCGGCTCAGACAGGCTCGGCGCGCTCCCCCGCATGATCACCTCCGTACCGATCAGGAGATCGCCGATGGCCGCGGACGTCAACGCACAGGCGAATCCCGAGGAGACGGCCAGATCCAGCGGGCGGCTGTCCATCATTCGGAGGCTGGCCGCACGCGCCTTGGCGACGCCAACGCCGGTCTGCACCAGCCACAGGCGGCACTGCCCGCGGTGTCCGATCGCGACCCGCGCCCCCTCGACAGGCCGGTGCTCCTCCACCACCATGGCGCGACGGATCGCGCGGAACTCCCACCGAGTCGCCGTGAAAATGCCGACGCGTGTCAAGTGAGTGAGCCAACGGCCAGTCGCGAGCGGGTCAGCGCGCTGAGCTGCGTGCTGCTCGCTCTTCGCTGCCAGCGATCTTCGGATCAGGAATCCGACCGCAGCCAGGCCGCCTCGGCCGCGAGCCGGCGCAATTCGTCGGCCCTGGTCTCACCGCGCGTCTTCACGTTCCGGTACATGGCAAGGGCCCAGAGAGGGAAGTACTGGCAGTACCAATGATAGCGAAGGTAGAACACGCGCGGGAAGCCGGTCCCTGTGTGCCGGACTTCTTTCCAGGAACCGTCCCTCCGCTGGTTCCGCAGCAAGTAGTTCACGCCGCGCACCACGCTGAGGGAATCGGACACACTCGCCGAGAGCAAGGCCAGGAGCGCCCAGGCCGTCTGTGAGGGAGTACTCTCTCCGATGCCGGCGGTGGTTGGGTCGACATACGACAGGCAGGACTCTCCCCACCCGCCGTCGGGATTCTGCTTGGATTCCAACCAGGCCACGGCTTTCCGGACAGCGGGAGCCGACAGGTCTTCGCCGATCGAGCGCAGGCCCGCCAGCACCGACCAGGTTCCGTAGATGTAATTCACGCCCCAGCGGCCGTACCAGCTCCCGTCAACTTCTTGTTCACGTCGCAGGAATTCCAGGGCCGGCTTCACCGCCGGGTGCGTCCGGTCATACCCCATCGCCCCCAGCATCTCCAAGCACCGTCCGGCCAGGTCGGCCGTGCTGGGATCCAGCAGCGCCCGATGATCGGCGAAGGGAATCAGATTGAACACCACTCGGTTGTTGTCCTTATCGTAGGCTCCCCAGCCGCCATTGGACCCCTGCATGGCCATGGTCCATCGATAGCCGCGGCGGAGCGCGAGCCGCTGCGCTTCACGGTCCTCCAGACGCGCCTTGACCAACCCCATCACGACCACCGCCGTGTCATCCACATCCGGGTAGAACTCGTTCTCGAATTGAAAGTACCATCCGCCGGGCTCTGCCGCGGGAGCCGAAACTTTCCAGTCACCCACGGTCGTCGTCTGGCGGGACAGCAGCCACCCGGCTGCCTTCTGCAACGCCGGATGATCTTGCGGGAGTCCCGATTCGATCAGGGCATTGATGAGAAGGGCGGTGTCCCAGATCGGCGAAAAACACGGCTGAAGGTGCAAGCTTTCGACCCGTCCCTGCCCTGCATGATTCTCCACCGTCTCATACACTTCGAGCGCTTCGATCGCTCGCAGCGCCTTCACCAGCAGCGGATGATCCACGCCGTACCCCAGACAGCGGAGCGCCACAATCGAGTTGGACATGGCCGGATAGATTCCCCCGAGGCCGCCCTCACCCTTGATGTGCTCCAACATCCAGAGGACGGCTTTCCGGAGGGCGCGCTCACGCAGCCCGCGAATCGGCATCCGATCGTATACCTTCAGGACCGCATCCAGCGAGATGAACATGTTGCGCCAGGTAAACCACGCCGCATCCTTCTTGAGTGGGGGCACATCCCGGTATCGTACGTCCTCCCTCGGCTGCGCGTACAGCTCGTCGATCCCCTGCTCGCTCGGGATGCGGCAGACCGGCCGGTGCGCGAAGACGATCAGCAACGGAATGAGCACCGCGCGGGACCAGTACGAGATGGCATAGAGGCTGAAATAGAACCGCTTCGGCAGCAGCATGATCTCGGGCGGCATGGTCGGGATCCCGCGCCAGTCGTATTGACCGAACAGCGCCAGCGCGACCTTCGTGAAGACGCTCGCCGCGACCACCCCGCCTTTGGACAGGATCGCCTCGCGCGCGCGGACCATGTCCGGGTCGTGAGCCGGCACGCCGGACAGCTTGAGGGCGAAGTAGGCCTTGACCGACGAGCTAATCTCGGCCGGCCCTCCGTAATAGATCGCCCACCCGCCGTCCAGCAGTTGCATGGCCCGGAGGTAGCGCACCGCCTTCTGTTCCCGCTCGGGATCGACCAGATCAAGAAATCGCCGGAGCATCAGGTACTCGGAGGTCAACGTGCCATCGGCCTCCAGCTCGGCGACCCAAAATCCCTTCGCGTCCTGCCGAGCCAGAAACCAGCCCTGGCTTCTGCGGATCGCCTCGTCAAGCGACTCGGCCTGCGCGGCCGACGGCGTTCCGAGTGCGCGCCGCGAGGATACTTCTGCGCCGAAGGTCGGACTGGGGTTGTCGGAGACCAATCGGAGCGCGGGAGCCGGACGGGCCCGTGGCCCACCCTTCAAGCGCGTCGGAACCGACGCGAAGAGACTGCCGGACAGACGAGTGATGAGACTCTTCAAGAGCTTCATGCGATCCTTTGCGTCACCGTATCACAGGAGAAGGAACAGCGGAGGGAACCCTCCGTCCACAGGCGGAGGCGACCAACCCGGCCTCACATCGGAGATCGGCGGGGAGAGACTCCATGGCCGGTCTTTATAACAAACCGGTCACGCGACTGTCAAGAAAACCAGGCGCGAGGCACGAGGCGATGGGCTATGGGAAAGCCCATCTTTTTCTTTACCCTACCTATAGCCTCTCGCCTGTCTTTAGGCCGGTTGCAGGTTCGCGAGGCGCACGGAGACAAGCTTCGAGATGCCCGGCTCTTCCATGGTGACACCGAAGAGCGAGTCGGCCACGGCCATCGTCGCCTTGCTGTGCGTGATGACGATGAACTGGGCCCCCTCGGCCAGTTCCTTGAGCACGCCGGTGAACCGTCCGATATTCTCCTCGTCGAGCGGCGCGTCGATTTCATCCAGGATGCAGAAGGGCGTCGGGCGGATCAGAAAGCTCGCGAAGATCAGCGCCATGGCGGTGAGCGTTTTCTCGCCTCCCGACAGCATGGCGATGTTCTTGAGGCGTTTCCCGGGCGGCTGGGCCACGATGTCCACGCCTGGCTCGGGGTCCGCGCCCTGTTTCGGCTCCTCACCCTCCTGCGGCTCGATGAGGATCAGCTCTGCGCGCCCGCCGGGGAAGAACCGCCCGTACACCTCGCCGAATTTTGCCTGGAGTTCCGCGAACGTCTGGAGAAACATGGCTTTCGTGGTCCGGTTGATGCGGGTGATGATCTGTTTCAACGAGCGAATGGAGTTCGCGAGATCCTCTTCCTGCGCGGTCAAAAACCGATACCGCTCGTCCAATTCCCGGTGCTCCTCGATCGCGGCCAGGTTGACCGCGCCCACCCGGTCGAGACGCTCGCGAATTTTTCTGAGTTCCTCCCGCAGCGCCACCGAGATCTCATCAGAGGTTCCGGGCTCCTGGATCTTTTCCCTCTGCTCCTCTTGCCTTTTCTCAGCCTCAACCTGAGCCTCAGCCTGTTCCTTCGCCTCCGCCTCTCGATCTGCCTCCAGCGCCTCGGTGAGCGCGAGTTGATAGGTCCCCGTCAGCGTGTTCTCCAGCGCCGCGAGCTGGGTCTTCACTTCGGCGCGGCGGACTTCGACGGCGGTGCGAGCCTCCCGGCTTGCCACCAACGCCTCCCGGACCGTGGCGAGCTCCCGCTCCCTCTGTCGGGCAGCCTCGGCGTCCTGAGTCTGAGCTTCCTGAAGGGACACCAGCTCCGCTCGAAGCTGCGTGCCGCGCCGGTCCAACTCCTGAAAGAGGGCCTCGTTCCGTTCCTGTTCGGATTGGCTGAGTCGGACCGCCTCCGCCAACGTCTCGATCTGCTTTTCGAGCGCGGCCGCGCGCGCGCGGTGGTCCTCGTCTTCGGCCACGAGCCTGGTCACGTCCGCCTCGCAATGCTCCCGCGCGGCTCGGAACTCCGCGACCGCCAGGCGAGACTCCGTCATCCGCTGCAGCAAGGCTCGACTGTCCTCGTCGAGCCTGGCGAGGATGTCTTGAGCCGCCACGAGCCCGGCCTCCCGGACGAGCTGCTCCTGGGCGAGTTGCGCCAGCCGCTCCCGACCCGTGGCCAACTCGGCCTCGATCCGGACCAGTTCCTCGTCCGCCATCTGTCGCTCCGCCCGGACGGTGTCGAGACGACGATCCAGACTCATCACGTTCTGGCTGAAGGCCGCTTGATCCTTTCCCATGGCCAGCAGCTGCAGGTCCGCCTCGCGGATCGCCTCGTCGAGCCGTTGCATGGTCGCTTTCGCCGATTCGCTCTCGGCCGAGAGTCGCTCGCGCAGACGGCGATGGTCCTCCACAGCCTGCCTTCGCGTCGTCAGTTGGGCCTGCAGGTCCTGGATCTCTCGCCGCCGCTGCAGGAGCCCCCCGGTCGCGCCGGCAGCGCCTCCCGTGATCACCCCGGCCGGATCAACCACCTCTCCGTCACGGGTGACCAGCGTCGGGCCATCCGGAGCCGACCACAGGCCGCGCTCCCACAGCTCGATCGCGACGGAGAGCGAGTCCACGATCACCGCGTCGTCGAACAGGCACGTCAGGGCCTCCTGCGACCCTCCCTGGACCTGCACGAGATCGAGGGCCCGCCCCAGCACGCCCGGCTGCTCGCGCAGCGCCGGCCACCAGCCCCCGGCCCGGCGGCCGGCGCCCTCAGCCGACCAGCGGGGCCGCTGCGGCAGGAACGCACCCCGCCCGAGACCCCGATGTTTCAGAAACGCGATCGCCTCCTGCGCGTGAACCGGACCGTCCACCAGCCACGCGCGCACACGCTCCCCCAACGCGGCCTCGATCGCCCGCTCCAACCCCGGCGGCACGACCAGCCACTCCGCGACCGCTTCCCGGACTCCCGCGCAGGCTGATCGCAGCGAGGTGCTTTCATCCTGCCCTTCGCGGCCATACCCCATCTCCTCGCGGAGGACACCCTGCAGCGCGGCCATCCTCGACTCGACGGCCGCCAGCTCCTCCTGCTGCCGGCCCAGCGTCTGCGAGGTTTGCCCTACCGCTTCCTCGAGCCGTTGGGTTGCCAGCACGGCGGCTTCGCGTTCCTGCTGCAAGGATCGGAGTTCCCGTTCCAGCTCGTCACGACTCCGGGTGGCCTCGCCCACGCGCTCGTGCTCCCGGGCACGCTGCCCCTCCAGCTCGACCTGTTCCTCCGTCAGGCGCACGGCGCGCCGGCGGACTTCCTCGAGCCGGCTCTCCAGCCCGGCCAGGGTATTCCCTCCACTGGTCACTTGAACTGTGACGTCCAGGATGCCTCGGCGCGTGTGCTCCACAGCCTCGGCCGCGACCCCACGCCGCGAGGTCATGGTCCCGGCCACCTCCTCCAACTCGGCGAGCCCGCGCCCTCGTTCCTCGGTCTCGACCTGCGCGTTCGCCAGCCGCTCACGAAGTGCGGCCAGTTCCGCGGCCGCTCGGCCACGCTCCCGACCGAGGGCAGCGACGTCCTCCACCGCCTGCGCTCGCTGTTGCTCGTAGAGCCCCAGCCGCCCCCGCTCCACTTCCACAGCCGTGACCGCCTGCCCCTGTTGATAGTCCACGCTGGAGAGCTCTTCCCGGATCCGCCCGATGGACGTGTCCCCGGCCGTCAACTTCAAGCGAAGCCCCTCGAGCTGCGCAGCCAGGCGCGCCTGGTCGGCGGTCAGGCCGGCTTCCTTCGTCTCCAACGTCGCCAGCTCCGCCCCGACCAGAGACTGGCCGGCCAGGAGCGCGCGGCAGTCTCGAGCCAGGAGCCGGATCTCCAGCCTCCGGGCCTCTTGGAGCAGGGTCTGGTAGGCGCGTGCCTGGCGGGCTTGCCGGTCGAGGGAGTTTAGTTGCCGGCGCAGTTCGGCGATGATGTCGCGCACCCGGAGCAGATTCTGCTGCGTCGACTCCAGCTTGCGCAGCGCTTCCGCCTTCTGCTTCTTGTACCGCACAATCCCCGCGGTCTCTTCGATCAGTTCCCGTCGGTCCTGCGGTGAGGCGTTCAGGATATGCTCGATACGCCCCTGCTCGATGATGGTATGCCCCTTGGCCCCCGCTCTCGTATCCAGAAACAGGCTGCGGAGATCCTTCAGCCGGCAGAGCGTCTTATTGATCAGGTACTCGCTGTCTCCGTTCCGGTACAGCCGGCGCGTGATCATCACCTCGTTGTAGGCGTTCAGCGGGTCGGACAGGCCGCCGAGCCCCTGCAGGTGTTGCTCCGGGACATTACTGATGATCATCGAGACCTCGGCCATCCCGAGCGGCTTGCGGGACTCGGTGCCGTTGAAAATGACATCCTCCATGCGCTCGCTGCGCAGCGTCTTGGTGCTCTGTTCGCCCAGAACCCACAGGATGGCGTCCACTAGGTTGCTCTTTCCGGTCCCGTTCGGGCCCACCACCGCCGTAACGCCCTGTGGGAATTCGATCTTGGCCTCTGCGAAGGACTTGAACGCGGTCAGGTCCAGCGATTTCAGATGCATCCAGCTCCCTCCCGATGGGTCTTGCGCTGATCTGGATTCACCGGGCTACGACGCCGTCGGCGCCCTGCACACAAATTGGGCCAGGTTGTAACATGGCCTCGGCAAAAAAGCAAAGAAAAATACTAAATAGGGGGGATCAATGGGGTCTTATCCACAAGATACGGTATGAGACTGGCCGGATAGAATTGAGAGCTGAGGGCTGAGAGCCGAGGGCTGAGAGCTCAGGGCTAAGAGCCGGGGACTGACGGCCGACCGCCTGCCCTGAGTCTGATCGAAGGGTTGACGGTTGACGGCTGAGGGATCGGTTTTCAGGACAGAGGGGCGCTCTCGCGAGAAGCCCGGGAGATGGACTGGACGCTCACGAGCTCCTTCGGCAGCAAGAATTCGACATCTTCCTCGATCACCGTCAACTCTTCCACCTCCGACGCGCCGTAGCCCTTCAAGTAGCTCACGACCTGGGTCACCAGCACCTCGGGCGCGGACGCCCCGGCGGAGATCCCCACTGCCCGGGCATTCTTCACCCAGTCCGGGTTGATGTCGTCGGACGAATCGATGAGATAGGAGGGAATACCGCAGTATTCGGCCAACTCGCGGAGGCGATTGGAGTTCGAACTGTTTGGCGACCCGATCACGAGGATGACGTCCACCAGCTTGGCCAGCTCCTTCACGGCGTTCTGGCGGTTCTGGGTGGCGTAGCAGATGTCTTCCTGGTGGGGCCCCTTGATGCCCGGGAAGCGGCGGTTCAAGGCCGCCACGATGTCCCGGCACTCGTCTACGCTGAGCGTGGTCTGGGTGACATAGGAGAGGTGGTCTTTGTTCTCAACCTGCAGCGCATCCACGTCGGCCACCGAGGAGACCAGGTGGAACTTATCAGGGATCTGGCCGAGGGTCCCGATCACTTCGGGATGGCCGGCATGGCCGATCAGGATCAACTCATAACCCTGCACATGGTCACGGTTGACCTCGTTGTGCACCTTGATCACGAGCGGGCACGTTGCATCGATGATCTTCAGGTTCCGCTCTTCGGCCTCTTCCCAGACCGACTTCGCCACCCCGTGCGCGCTGAAAATCACGATCGCCCCGTCCGGCACCTCGCTCAACTCTTCCACGAACACGGCGCCCTTCTGCCGCAAGGAGTTGACCACGTGACGGCTGTGGACGATTTCGTGGCGCACGTAGATCGGCGCGCCGTAGGCTTTCAGCGACAGCTCCACGATTTCGATCGCCCGATCCACGCCCGCGCAAAACCCTCTCGGATTCGCCAGATAGATCTTCATTGTTCCAGGTCTCTCCAGGTTCAGGTTCTGATAGCCAACAACGGTCGTCCCATACGAAGATAGAGTCTTCAGGGCCGGCAGACAGCGACCCTCAACATACGTCAGAAAAGCCCATGGCGTCAACTGAATTAACCGCATCCATCGGAGTAGAGGCTCCGGGCCAGGTGCCGGCCAATCGAAAGGCAGCCGACCTCACCCTATCATTTCATTATCATTCACCCCATCCTTCGACCTAACGCGGGGCGGCGTGGCGCTCAGTGTGTCCAGATTTTCTCGAGGGTCTCCTCGAACGGATAGACGTGCAGCATCCATCCAAAGATCTGCGGATAGAATCTCCCGCCGGCCTGTTGACAGTCCTCTTCCGTGGCGATCGATCCCTTGAAGCCGAACTTGGTCCAGTCGGCCATGCCGGCCTTCGAGCGCGGCGGCAAGCAGATGTTCACGTGGACATGCCACCGCGCCAGGCTTAACGGGACTCGCTGATTCAGCTGATCCTCACCCATGCGCTTGGGGGCGGTATACATCGCGCCGATCAATACGAACCCGTTCGGCGTCCGCCGGTAGAGGAGCGAGGTGGGCTCTGCCGGGTTAAACCGAAATGCGCCCTTGAACGCATACCATTTGCTGGTGAAATGGTACCGGGGCTGCGGGAGGTTGGGCAAAAATGGCTGGAAGCCGTCCGCCAGCGCCACCCGATGGTCTTGGTATTTCGCGAGGGCCGCCCTGAGGGTCCGCACAATCTTCTCCGCCCGCTCGAGGTCCTCCGGGGTTTGGGATCTCGGGGCAGTCCACTTGAAATGCGGCCCCAGGTGCTGATGCTGCGGCGTCATCGCCTCAACCGCTTGCGTTGCATGGTGGACGTCCGCCTCCGCGTCGCCCTCCTGGGCCTGCCCCTCCGCGACGACCTTCCTCTCGACGCACAAGCTCACCGGGATTAGCCCGAGCGCCAGCGCGAGCAGGACTGTCGGTGTCCTGGCAATCATGCTACGCGTCCGCTTCCGTCCCCCTCGCATGTGCATGCCATGACGCTCTCGCCACCCATTCCCTTGATGCAGAGGCAGCCCGTCGGTCGCCTCTGGCCTCAGTCTCCTTCCTCTCCGCGTTGCCCGGTTCCCTACTCTATCCTGGACACGCGCTGAAATCGAGTCCAGACCAACTTCGGAGTACCTTGCCTCCATCGGCCTGCGTCGCTCGTATCTCGCATCTCGTCGCTCGACCCTGAGGCTCTCGAAGGGTATCTCGTGAAGAATCTGACGAGATACGCCTCACGAACGACGATTGACTTCGGCAGGTGCGCGCTCCGCGAGCACCGGAGGCAGCCCGGCGGCCCCACATCTATGCTCTCCTTTTGGTGTCAAGATGGTTCAGATGTGACGGACGGACACGGACGGGCTCCCTAAGGTGGGAGTTATCTTAGGGGATGGCTGACTGGACCTCCATTGAGCGCGTCGCTTGTTTTTTCAGCGTGCGGGGTGGTCGGGGTGGGACCTATTCCGCGCATCATTTTCACCCGCCCACCCCGGGCGCGCCGAGACGCGCCCTTGCCCGAGCGAGCACACCGCTACTAATCCATTCTCTGAGGGCAGGTGGCCT
>JAHRHE010000013.1 GCA_020027965.1 Nitrospirota bacterium
GCTCCGGATTGACCTTGATTCCCTGCTTGCCTTCCATCGGACACCTCCTTCATTATTGTCGCCTCTTGAAGTGTCCGTACAACTAGGGTTAGCTCACTCTGACCCCAATTTCTCTGCCAATTTCTCTGGCGAAAGTCCTTCAGCGCGTCCTCCAACACTTTCTTCATCGGCGGCTCGCTCATCGGAGCTAATCGGAACTTCCCCTTCCCCTCGCTCCCGTTCGCCATGGGCCACCTCCGCAAAGGTTATAGTCCCCTTCTGAGACATCTGTAAATCCCGGGCTAGGTCAGTATGACACCGATGCTGGATACGAATTCAGGACGCTTAGCAGCGCTCGGACTGCCGCCCGCCGTCCAGAGTCTTGGAAATGAATTCCCCGCATTGTAAACTCACTTACCATGGCGGCACCACGCAGGCGAATTCTCACCCGGAAGCAGTTAGCCCATTATAGACGCCACTGCCAGGAGGCCATCGGGGATGACTTCATCATCTGCCTGGAATGCGGCTCGACTTTCCGGTCGTTAGTCGCTCATCTTTGGTCCATGCACGGCATGTCAACGGACGACTACCGCGAGAAATGGGGTTACAAGCGATTAACCGCGCTGATGGACCTGGAGACACGCCTTAAAGCCACTCAGGGCTTCAGGGCGCGATGGGCAACAGGATGGCGGTTTCCGGTCCGCAGAAAGGTCGAGGATGAGACCATCCGGCGGCTCTTCGCCAAGGATCTGACAGTCCCGGCCATCGCCGCAAAAACAGGGCTCTCCCAACTGACTATCTATGCACGCCTCTTCAAGCTACGGTTAAGTCGGCGACGAGTACCCAATGAGGAGCTGCTCAGACTCGCTCGTCGTGGGCTGTGGGTCAGTCAGATTGCAGCGCGCACTGGGCTCGTGACCGGAACGATTTACTCACGGCTAGCGCGGCTGCGCAAGGGGGGTGCCCGCATCCCCCCACCTCGGGGTCCACGACCGCGGGGAGACGTTCGAGCCGTCGAGGCAGAGCGATTTCTCGCGCTGGTCAGGAAAGGCTTAACGCCAGACGCCATGGCGGCTCGACTCGGGATTCGCCCCGCGAGCGTCAAGCATCGGCTGTGGGTGCTGCGCAAGCGCGGGTTGGTCCTCCCATCCACTCTGAGACTAGGCTCCCAGTCGATCGTGAGCGATGCTCGACTGCTGGCGCCGTGCAGGAAGGGGATCGGACCCGCGGAGATCGCCACCCGTATCGGCCTGCCCTACTCGACGGTCGTTGGGCGCGTGCACAGCCTTCGGCAGCGAGGCCTCCTCCCCAGCCCTCCCCCCCGACCCGGCCTCTCAAGAGAACGCGTGAGCGATAGTGAGCTACTCAAACTCGTCCGCGCAGGATTCGGGACGAGGCTGATCGCCGACCGGACGGGCCTCGGCATGACGACGGTCAAGAGCAGGCTGAACGCCCTGCCACAGCGAGCGGAGAGTGATCACCGCTAACCCCCCTGCCCCAGTTGGCTGTACATGCTCGCGATGAACCCCGAGTTCGGGCCCGAAGTCGAGTCCACCCCACTTCCGGACGCAGTTCGGTCCCCAGGGAGTGTCAAGTCAAGCAATGACCCCGGCTTTGCCGGCTTTGCTTCAGCGCGTCCTCCAAGACCTTCTTCATCGGCGGCTCGCTCATCGGAGCTAACAGGAACTTCCCCTTCCCCTGGTTCTCCCTCCCCATCGCTCCACCTCATTAAGTCATTGGATAAGACCCGGCCATGAGGGACCAGCTACCTCCGCAAGTTTCCTCCCGAGCCGCTCACTGATTCGGAAGGGCACGGCAGGAGAATAGCGAAACCGAAGGTCCATCGAGCGGAAGCCGAGCAGACGCTTTGTACTGATGGCGATATCATTCCACGGGATCAACAACGGTGGGTGCCCAATCCTAAACGGCCAGATGACTCCTAGGTAAAGCCCCTTCCGGTTGGCCCCCACGATCAGGCAATTGTTGTAACCCATCAGCCAGCGCATTTGCGCGCTCTGAAACCACCAGCGCTTGCCATCAAAGAGATCTGAGTACTGATACCGCTCGGCAAGCGACGCCCACCCACTGATGCGCGATATGAGGAGTAAGGTACCGATTGAACCACAAGCGATGGCCAGAACAATGAGTCCCAGATTTGAGTCCATCGACTAAGCTCTCGAAGCAAGCGCCGTGGGAAAAGCCTACTCCCAACATTTGCTAGTACAAGGGCTTGCTCGTACTGTCGACCTTTATCACGTGAAAGCGAAACCAGGAAACGATCAGGAGTGTTTCTTCGCGGTCAGCGGGACCTTTTACTCTCTTCCTTCAAATGAGCCTTCCAGGGGTTCACAAGCACCTCATACTTCTCCTCGGATAACCCGCCTTTAGGAGAGGTCTTTGTAATAACCTGTCTCTTTAACTCGATACTCGTGAAGCTGTCCTGGCCTTCCCTCTGGGCGAGCTGCTTCCACCGAACGAACTCCCAGCCGTAGGCCTTCGGCAGTCTGTACGCCTGCTGATCAGGATATTCACCGAAGGTGGAGGCAGTAATGAAGAGCGTCGCCTGCGGACAAGTCTCAGGTGGCCCATCACACTCCCCGTGCTCACGCAGGCGAAGGACCCGTATCCAATACGGGGGCTTCTTGTGTTCTGCCAAGATTTCTAGGTTGTTCAGAAGATCCACCAACTGGGTGTCACTGATCTCTTTCAGCACCTCGCCCAGGACCGACCCCGCTGGCAGGAATACGAGCAAGGCAACTGCGAGAAGGCATCGCACAGGCTACCTCTGCGCTGATACACGAATATGTGCAGATTCCGTCGACCGAGCCTGTAGTGAGACAACCAGAATCTCCGGCACTTTCCGGGCGCCCGAAAGCCTCACGTTTCCTCCATAGCTCTCCGCACGGCATCGGGAGATCGGAGTCGCTTTGCAGAGGCAACGATTCTAGACACCGATCGTTCGACTACTCGCCGTCGCGCCTTGATCCGCCGCACAATTGTCGCCAACTCCTCGTCCAACAAAGACAAGAATCTCGAGAAGTGGCGCTCGGTCACTATGTCGATCTGATACATACGAGACTTGGATCCTCGGATCACCGTTCGGCGAAACTGGAGGTGCTTAGCTGGTTTCAGAACCACGGATGTGCCTCGCGGGCGAGCCTCTAGGAGATCTCCCTGAACAACCAGGACTGGATAGTAGAACTCGAGATTAACGGACTCCTCGGGGCCAAACTTCCAGCTCTTGAAGTGTTGATCCTGCCGATAATCAACCGCGTCGCAAAGTTTCTGGAACGAGTCGAAGTGAGACCCCTCGTGGAGTGCCATCCATTGTTGGGTCTTTTTTCTTGTGAAGGAACAGAACTGCGTCGCAACGCGCGATGCACAGTAGTGGTGGAACTTGTCGAGATTAAGAGCCTCCTGAATTGGGGTCCACCGCTCACCAGAAGCCACAAGCTAAGCGGGGAGGCCTGCGACACGCAGGTCCTCGTGGAAAAGAAACCCAACGATGGGTTTCTTGGTAATCAAGGTTAGGGGCTCGGGATTGTTAACGCACTCGATAAGAAGCACGTTGAAGATGAAGTCTCGATCACGACTGAAACTGCGGGCTGTGATCGCGAAGAGATCCATTTCGCGAGATTTCCCCGTCGCGGGATCCAGGTAGGCGTCGTTGGCATCAACGTAATAGCCGGCGGACAGGAGCTTCTGCTCGAGGCGACACTCGACGAGGTATCCGGACTGGACGAGGGCCTGTTTCGCTTCTTGTAGCGTAATAGCCATAGAGCAATGAGAAAGCCATCGGGGTCAGAGTACAATTTTAGAGGAGCGGTTCAGCACTTTTCGGCGTTCGCGGTTACTCCTCTGAGCCGCCGCCCCACTCTGCTACCAACCTCATTCTGAGCAATGAAATACTACTCCCTGCACGTTGTTATATAGCTGCCTCATCAAACGCCTGCTTTACCCGAGGCGCCAAAGCTAGGCATTCTCTCAATATAGCAAGGGAACTCCTAAGGAGGCTCTCCGTCCTTTCGGTATCCTCGTGAACTTCTATATTGTGCTTGCCCCCATGAACCAAGTTGTTTCTAACGCACCTCACCATTCTCAAGAGAAACTCAACCTCTGACTCGTTCGCAGGCCGCACTGGAGTCTCCCAGGCAACCGCACCATCGATGATGACTTGCTTCCACGGCGGGGACTCCAGGATATATTCGCATGCCCGCCGGAGGGAGTCAGTCCTGTCCAGCTTGAAGACATCGCGGAGGGACGCCGCAAAGCTATCCCAATCGGGTTCTGCGGCGGCAGGACGGCTCGGATCCGTCTGGGGGTGTCGCACGAAGAGGCCACTGGCCTTGAGTGCATACTCGAACCGCGAAAAAGTCAGGAAGAACTCGAGCAACAAGCTGCGATCGACCCTCGTCTCCACGGGCATCCCGTCGCGTCTCCTGTGGCCACAAACGCCTCGGGGCTGAGCGGCCGGCGAAGGACAGCCTCATAGGGCAACGCAGCCGAATTCCGCCGGGCCGCTCCATCCGCTCGTTAGACGACATTCACATGCGCCGGAACGTGCCGATCTTCAGAATGACTGGATCGGCCTGAGTATGTCTCCCCAGTACGACATTGAGGTCCTCCATCGCCTCAACAAACTTCTGGAAACAGCTAAGCATCTTCCCCGCAGGCGGTAGGTTCTTGAGCAGCTGATCGTAGCTGACATGGATGCAAGCATTCCGCAATTCGCAAAGCTCGGCGATCGCCTGGTGGGGTCCTGCTGAGGCGCTGAGGGTTGTACTCTTGCCAGCGAGGGCGGGAAGCAAGAACCATTTGTGCTTCGTTGGCATTCGGCGCGCGGCATCCGCCACGTCCCTGCTGATGCGCCGCTCTTCGAGCAGTTCCTCTATGAGATGGTTGATACGCGCTTCGATCGCTAAGTTGCAGAGGACAAGAGTTCCGAGAATGTGGATCTGCTCATTCCCAAGTGTGCCACCCTGAGGGGTCCAGTCGTCCTGAGTCTTGCACTTCTCAGATATCTCGAACACCCTCGTCGCCTGCTCTCTCGCAAGGAAAAAGAAGCTATTCCACACACGAACTCTCTCCTGCGCATCCGCCACTTCGGTTTCCCTTCCCCCACTTCCTTGTCGTCTAACTATTGAGTATGCTGGGCGGCATATCCCGACCCCGGAGGGTGCAAACGACTGGCCGATTCTCTTCTGATTCCGAGGCCCTGTCAACGACCTCCACAGCTCACGGTTGGCGTCAAAGATCGATCAGCATAATCCCAGTCTTATGCGTCACCACAATGTCACTCGCTCGGCAGTTCGGCTGAAAGACTGCCACAGGTTATACCGAGAGCCTTTGCAGCAAGCTCCCACGATTTGTGGCGTCCCCTGGTTTGCTTTGCGGGGCCTTCCACATAGCGGCTCCGCGCTCGATCGAGAGTGTACGTTTGCACCTCGTACCGGTGTGGTGCGTAGTGCGATTCGCCAGGATGGCCCTCCCAAAGATGTCGGATTACCTGCACTTGCGCTCCAGGTTCGATTCCCGCACACACAGCGTCCTGTGTTGAAGTCTCAATCGGCTTGCTCAGCAAGGTTTTGAGACCGTTTGTCTCAACGCTCAAGGGAATCCACCAGAAGTGAATATCCGAGCCGCCGGGTTCGATCTGTACTAGCCAAGGCGCACTTGAGTTTCCCCTCAGGACGTGGAGTGAAAACGGACCACCGTAGGCTGGTAGAGTAATCTCCAGAGGGCGAGCGTTTGGACTTCGGCACGACACCATGACGAAATCGCCGTCTCCGCCCGGTACTTGCGCGCACGTGACGGCTATCAATACGGCGGCTGCTCCGCTGGGCATTTCCCCACCAAGCGACGCATAACAATCATGTTAAGGGGCGCAGCGGCTTATTACCGCGTCCCTCTCGAGCGGCTTGTTATGCTTTGAGGTTATTTCGATAATTTCTCACTCTCTTTTTCAATCTCTTCCGGCCAGAACGGGACCACATCAACAATCTTCCACTTGTTGTTGATACTACGCAATAAGTAAGCTCCCTTTTCCCATAACGATATAATGCACTTGGAGTTTTTCTCTCTTAACTTTTCATTGACCTTCAAGATAACATAAGCCTCGATGTCACCCGGTTTGGACTCAGAAATATACTGGCCTCTATTAAGAACCACCCGAAATTTCGTAACATCAAATCCCTCTATTTCCGGAGATGGGCAATCGATTTTCTGGATAGGGTTAAATTCTGGAAGGGAAGCATTTGGGGCAAGTACTTCATCGAGCAGGTTATCATCGCCTATTTTGAAAGCTTTCACAAAGAGGGCAAGTGTTTTGTCAGGAGTTGAGAAGTCAAGCGTATCCGAGGCAGGAGCATTCAAAGGCACACAGAAATTGAAAATGAGGACAAACAGAGGGGTAAGGCTTCCAAACTTTCCCATCTTTCTAACGGTGTTACGCGGTAAATGTCCGATTTCTTTGAGCATATCGTTTAGCTTCAAGGGGTCGGGAGTCATCGTTCGCGACATGCGCCCGTTCAGTGCCCGAGTCGTCAATAAAAGACTCCCGACACCGTTCTTCGACCGACATTTGTCATGGGCCTTCGTATCTTGTACTGATCAAACCGAAGGAATCTCCCTCTGTCCCACCTCGCCAATAGGCGATCCCTTGTTGGCCACCTTCATAGTTCCATAGATCTGCCCAGATCTCATCTAGCCCGTCACCATTAATGTCTCCAACCGATATGGGCTTAACCTGTGGATACACTCCCTCACCGCGAACCACTGTAATCAGTGATAAGCGGTCATCGAGGATCACGGTCCGCCAACTGCGGAGTCTCTCTTCGCCCTCACTGTACGCCGCCGAATCAGGGTACCGATGATAGAAGACCACATACTGAATTTCATCGGGCTTGGTAAAGTGGCCTTGCAAAACCACGAACTTCTCAGCCAGTTTCTTCTTCGGGTCTAGACCCTTCCGCATTATTTTGCGTATCCGCCCAAGCGTTGCAGCAGCCGGCGATGCGTTCGTATTATTGCAGGAGTGCCGGTAGGCTCGAAGGTCTGCTCTAGCGACTAGTAAAGTGGTATCAGGAATCTTACCTTCCGACATGGGCTTGAGAATGGCGAGAAGCAGGTGGCTTCCGTCTGCTTCACTGTGGTGAATCTCGTACCCTGTTACCCTAGCTCCAACCAATCCACGTGGAGACCGAACCTTGACGACAGTACCGACCTGTAGGCTAGCCGAATCTGCCACGTATTGGGAATCGACTACGTGGTAAACCTGATCTCCCAAGTATGGAGTTGGGCCCTTGCCTGAGAAATCAGGGCCTCCCACCACCCTCTTGAAAAACGCTTCCCAAACTGCCCAACGCTCATCTGTGGTCTGAGCCTTCGCAAACAAGGACGGCTTCAAAGAAATCTCCAAATAGATCGTGCCACCAACTGCCCCACCAATAAGGAGATCCTCAAAGAATTGGTCGGCGGAACTTGTCGGACCCGCATGAATTGCGGGCGGGTGTCCCACGAAAGTGACAAGAACTACGCCGACCCAAAATGCCAGGAGGGTAATTCGTGCTACCGCCAATGCACCATGCTGTTTGTCAATTATGATCACTTTGTTCTTATCTCAGCGGCCCACCAGCGGGTCTCCGGTAAGGTGAGATGGCCGCGCTGCCTACTATCGGTGACAAAAACGCTTGCCAGACGACAACCATTAGTTCCATTGGGGAAGCGGCGTGAGTGACATTGCGGGCTCGCCGTGCTGATGTGCGCCCCCCGCTCACACCTGCCCTGCCCCTCAAGGGGAGATGGTTGAATCCTTCAAAGGCGAGAGGGCCATCGGCGCCGTCTCGCCTACCCCACCCCCCTTCTGGTGTTAGAAGCGCAATCTGCAAGCGTCGGGGTGGTCGCGGGAGCGGCATTGCGGGCGAGCCATGCTGGTGTGCGTGCCGGCAGAACGTGCGAGGCCCGGCCGCACGCGCCTGCAGAAACCAGGCGAGTGCGGATCGGAGAACCCCCACTCTGTGGGGGATGGGGGGCGCCGCAGCCGTTCTGCCGGTAGCTACAGCAGCTAGGCGAGCACGCACCAAAGCGACGCGAGTACCCCGACGCACCTCCTCATCCTTTAATGTTTCCGATCGGTCTTAGCTCTGCCACCTTCTTCGTAATCCCCGCCCGATCCACCGCCTCCACGACATCCGAAATGTTCTTATACGCGAAGCCGGCCTCCTCGGCCAACCCGGACATGGACACCGCTTTGACGATGATCCCGCGCTTCTGCATGTCCTTCTGAAGCTGCTCCCCGCGCACCGACCGCTTGGCCTGAGCGCGCGACATCGTCCGGCCCGATCCATGCATCGTCGAGCCGAACGTTTCCTCCATCGCTTGATGCGTCCCGACCAGGAGATAGGACCCGGTCTCCATCGAGCCACCACAGATGACCGGCTGGCCGATCTTCCGGAAGCGCTCCGGCAACTCTGGCTGCCCGGGCCCGAACGCCCGCGTCGCGCCTTTTCGATGCACCACCAACTCCCCTTCTTTGTACCGTTCTACCTTGGCGATGTTGTGCGCCACGTCGTAGACGATCTCCATGCCCAGCTCTTCGGCTGACGTGCCCAACACTGTGCTGAAGGCTTCACGGATCTGATGCGTGATGACCTGCCGGTTGGCAAAAGCCGAATTGGCCGCGCAGTTCATCGCGGCAAAGTAATCCTGACCCTCCGGAGACCGGAACGGGGCGCAGGCGAGTTGCTGATCCTTCACCGTGATCCCGTACCGCCGCATGGCCTTCTCGAACACCTGCAAATAATCACTTGCCACCTGGTGGCCGAACCCCCGCGACCCGCAGTGGACCATCACGACGATCTGATCATGGCCGGTAATCCCCAGCGCAGCCGCAGTCTCGCGGTCAAAGATCCGGTCGTTGGAGGCCACCTGTACTTCGAGGTAGTGATTACCCGACCCCAGCGTCCCAAGCTGATTGATACCCCGCGTCACCGCATGGTCGCTGATCTTCGAAGGATCCGCGCCCGGAAGACAGCCACGCTCCTCGATCCGCTCCAAGTCTTCATGCCAGCCATACCCGCGCTCGATGCACCAGCGCGCACCCTTCCGCATGACCTCTTCGAACTCCTGCCGGTTCAATCGGACAAAACCTCTAGAGCCCACGCCTGCCGGCACGCGACGGAACAACTCAGTCATGAGCTGATCCAGCTTAGGCTGCACATCTTCGCGTACAAGATTCGTACGTATTAACCTCATCCCACAATTTATGTCAAACCCGATCCCGCCGGGAGAGATGACGCCACTCTCAAGGTCCATAGCGGCCACGCCCCCGATCGGGAAGCCGTAGCCCCAGTGACCATCCGGCATGCAAAGTGCGTAGCGCCGGATGCCGGGCAAGCAGGCCACGTTCGTCACCTGTTCGAAGACCCCGCTATCCATGCTGGTCAGGATCTGTTCGGTCGCGTAGATACGGGCCGGAACCAGCATGCCGTCTTTCGCCGAAGGCGGAATCTCCCAGATCTCGTCTGTGACCCGGTTGACCGGCATCTGTGTCTGAAGTTTCATCGGCCACACTCCCTGGGCAAGCTCTTCAGCCAGGACTGGCCCTCAGCTATTGGCGATCAGCTATTAGCTATTCGCTAGATATCAAGAACGACCCGGGCGATCCAGCGGCCGTCCTCCTGTCGAACCTCGTACAGATGTTTGGTCACCGCCTTCACATCGTTGCGCAGTTCATGGCGGCCCGGGTCAATGGGCTCCCCCGTCAGGGTCCCGCGCAGTTTCCATCCTCCATTGGGCCGGTCTTCGGTCACGACCGCGGTCGCATCCCGAAACACGACGCCCTCGGCATCCTTGAGAAAGACCATGTCGGAGAGCCAGTCGAAGAGCAAGGCAGCAAGCTCCGGATTGGTCCGCTCGATGACGCGCTCCCATCGTGCCGAGACCGTGGTCGGATTGGCCATGGTTTCGATCACCGCCTGGCCGGCCGCGAGAAAGAGCTCGGTGGGAGAATCGCCGGAGGCCTCGAACGCAGAGTCGGCCAGGGCCACCTGCTCGAGGAATCTGAATGACCTAGTCATGGTACCTTGGCGAGGCGTCGACGGCCGGCCTGCGGCGAGCCTAGTCGAGCCGCGGCAAAGATGGAACGGACCTGCACGATTCCGGGGAGGGGGCGACCAAAGGGATTCGGGACCTTACCCTTTAACAGCATCCGAATTCCCAGGGGGATCACCCCCAGCATCCGCTTCAGATTGAACCGGACGATCTTGAGCGGCATGAGGGCTTCATTGAGGCGCCCGTGGTGCTCGATGATGTCGGCGAACCCGGTGATGTGGCGGGCGCCCCCGCTGGCCGTGAGCCCGGACGCGATGGCCGCCCTTCTCAGGCGGATGATCGCCTCCATTGGTTTCACGTCTTTGGGACAGACCTGGACGCAAAAGTTGCATCGGACGCAGTCCCAGATCCCATCGTCCTTTTCGAGCTCCGACAATCTCGCATGCTTGGCGGCCGGGGACTCCCTCGGGTCGGAGAGAAACCGGTCTGCCTTTGCGAGGGCCGCTGGACCCAGAAATCCCTTGGAGACCTCATGGGTGGTGCAGGCTGCCACGCAGGCCCCGCACATGATACAGGCGTCCACGTTATGGAACTGGTAGCTGCCTGGCCGGAGCGCCATCTCGCCTGACCGCGGGTCGGTGGCGACGTCCGATGTCTCGGAGATCCACGGCGTCACCCCCCTGACCTTCCCCCAGAACGAGGACATGTCCACTACAAGGTCCTTGATGACGGGTAGATTCCGTAAGGGGGCGATGTTGATCCGCCCATGCCGTTCGAGTTCCTTCCGAACTGATGTGCGACAGGCTAGCTTCTCCGACCCATTGATCTCCATCGCGCAGGAGCCACAGATGGCCGAGCGACAGGAGTACCGGCAGGCCAGGGTGCCGTCCTGCTCGTTCTTGATGCGGATCAGGACATCCAGCACGGTCGTGCCACGGCCGACCTCGAGGCGGTAGTCCTCCTCATGCGGATGCACGTCAGTTTCGGGGTTGTATCGCTGGATAGAGAAGGTCAGGCGC
This sequence comes from Nitrospirota bacterium, assembly GCA_020027965.1. Lineage (GTDB taxonomy): Bacteria > Nitrospirota > Nitrospiria > Nitrospirales > Nitrospiraceae > JAHRHE01. Next base: position 11,049 of record JAHRHE010000013.1, read on the forward strand.
ATGATTCGGTGACAGGTGACAAGTGACGGGTGACGCGAGCTTGACGATGAACCGCCGTGAGAATCAGGGTATTTTCTCTCCACCAACGCGCCACGCGTCGCGCGTCACGCGTCACGGTCTTTTAGTCCAGTTCGAAGGTCTTCGGAAAGTTCGTGAGATTCCGACATCCGTCACGGGTGACGAGTACCATGTCCTCGATCCGGACTGCGCCGAGGCCCGGGTAATAGAGCCCCGGCTCGACGGTGACGATTTCACCTTCCTGCAGTATCGACCCGGTCCGGCTGATGCGGGGTGGTTCATGGATATCCAGTCCGACTCCGTGGCCCGTCCCGTGGAAGTACCCCTGCATACGCCCGTTCACGAGGCCGGTCCGGTAGCCCATGGATTCGAACCGATCGCAGATCCCCTGATGAGTTTTGCTCCCGTCGGCCCCGTCACGGATCTTCTGTATGGCTTCCTCCTGCGCATCCTTCACAGCCTGGTAGAGCCGTGAGAGCTCGGCGGACGGCTTCCCGCGAACGACGGTTCTGGACATGTCGGCGAAATATCTCGTCTGGCCCGACCGAGGAAACACATCAAAGATGATGCTGCGGTTCGCCGGCAGGGGCCCAGTCCCCTCGTGGTGAGGGTCGCAGGCCTGGTCACCACCAGCCACGATCGTATGCTGGGCAATGCAGTCCAGTTCCATCAGCTTGACATTAATGAGCTTCTTGATGCGCTCGGAGGTCAGCGCCTCCCCCTCCAGCCAGAGCACGCCCTTCCGTGGAGACGCCGCGCGGAGGGCCGTATGGGCCGCAGTCACCGCGGCCTCGGTCGCCCGCTGGGTCGCTTCGATCCAGCGAACCTCGTCCGCGGTCTTGATGGCACGTCGTTCAAAGAAGGGTTCCCGCTTCGTCTCGAGCTGGTACCCCAGTTCCTGTAGTCGCGCAGCATGTCCATATGGAAAATTCCCGGGTACCAGGAGACTCCTCACCCCGTGCTCTTGCAGCACGGCATGGACGACGTCGGCACTGCCGGGCTCTGCCGCGCCCTGGGCGCGCAGACGCCGGTCGATCTCAGCATACGACAGTACGCGGTCGACCGAGGCCTGACTTCGCGCCCGGTCCAGCTCCAGATCGCTCATCACCAGAAGCCGCTCCCCTTTTACTTCAAGAAAGATGAAGGGGTCCGGGGCTACGAACCGCGTGGCATAGTAGAGGTTCGAGTCAGACTCGCTCGCGGCGATCATCAGGATAGCCCGGTCGACGGTCATGCTGTCTCCGGTCGCTTGCAGAATGAGCATTGCCCCTTGTGCGTGCGTCACTCTTCAACAAGGTAGTAACACTGAGTGATGCTATCACGGGGGGTAGGAACGGTCAAGGCGAGGCTGTTGCAGCATGGTCGGCCGCCGGCGCGTTCTCAGTCGCCGAAGACTCTCCCTTGCTGGGTGCAATGAGCTCTTTCGGCAGCATCACCACGTTTTTGAGAAGATCGAACGCGAACTGGGCCATCCCTGTCAAACCTGTCTTGAGGGATTCCATGGGCAGGTAGGTCACCTTCGGATCATTACGCGAGCCCTTGACCTCAAAGATCGCCGTATCAATGCCCCTGCGTTCACCGGCGAAGAGCTTCCCGAACAGGGGAATGCTCTTCAGGAGCTGGGCGTATGACCCGAGCGGGCTTACCACCCAGACGGTGTCCAACTGGTCCGAGGTCAGGTCATAGGTGCCTGCGGCAGTCATCTTGACGACAGGACTATCGATCACAAGGCTTCCTTCCGTCATCAACCCGTTCCTGAAGAGGAAAGTGACGGCTAAGTTATCAAAGGGAAGACCCTCTCGCGCCAGATCCACTTTTCCTTGGAGGAGAGCCGGGAGGTTCAGGACCGACAGGATCTTGGGCACGGTCGTTCCTCGCTCGATTCGTCCTTTCCCGATCCGGCCGTCGACCTTGCCGCTCAGGGTTTGGAGGACGCCACGAGGGTTCCTGCCGTTCCACCTCAGCATGCCGTTCATGGACAGCGACCCGCGGATGAGATGGGCCTCGTCTTCGAGGATCTGCGAGATCTTTTCCGCCGGCATATCGGTGACATCGAAGCTGACCTCCATGTCAGCAGGCTTTTCCCTCGGTAGTCGGGCTACCAGACGGCCCGCGATCGTCCCTTCATCTACCAGCGCGCGAATCCGGTCCGCGTCGAGGACGCCGTTTCTCATGCTGATCCGAGCCGAGACATCCGAAATCTCGACCCTCTTGTAGAACCCGCTGTCAATATTGAGCGTAGCGACCAGCCGCGTGGCGGTCGCCAGGCGCTCCAGTCCCTCCCTGAGCGGGGTCCGTTCGCCCTTCGGTACCAGAAGATCGAGATCCATCTGGAACGACTCGATCTTCAGATTGACCAGCGGGGTGGTCTTCCACTTCCGGATCGTTCCCGTGACATTCACGTCGCTCTCTTGCATTCGAAACGCTAGCCGCTTGATCTCGGCACCAGTCCGGACCAGCTTGAGACGAAGATACAGGTTGGTGACCGGAGCAACGAGGCCACCCCCCTTCAAGACACCATCGGTCAGGGCCACCCACCCGTTGACCTGCCAGTCATCGCTGGGCTTTCCCTTTCCCTTCACGTCCAGCGACACCTCGAGGATGCCTGCTTCGATGCCTTCGGGCAGAACGCCGCGCGGCAAAGTTTCCAAGGCCACCGGACCTGACACGAGTGTGGCGTCCACGCTAAACTCACTGCGCAATCGCACGGTGCCCTTCCCGATCATGCGAAGTGGCGGGATCGCTAGCTCCACGCGAGTCACGGTGAGAACGGATTGCCTGGACAACTCCCCTTCGAGCTCCAGTGACGCAGGCGTGCCGACCGGCTTCCGAACATTGCCCGGAAAGACCAGACCAGTTTCCTTCAAGGCGAGGGCGACTTTCATTCGCGGCGTCTCGATCGGACCGGACAAGGTGACAGTCGCGCCGATTTTCCCCTGCGGACCGAGCGAGGAGAAGATGTTGGCGGGAAGCATCTGGACCACCAGGCCAACGTCACCCTGGGTCTGGACCTTAAAGCTCTGGAACTCTTCTTTCTCTCCCGCAGAAATGGTTCCCTGGAGATCGAACTGGCTTGATCCCACCCGCCCGGTGACCTTGTCGAACTCCAGCCCCTTGGGCGACATCCGCAGGCGACCGCTCACTCCCTCGACTCGCTCAGGCACTGCCGGGCTCCGAAAGCTGAGATCCTGGGCCGCAATTTCCCCGCCGACGAATCGCAGCGATTCGGCTTCGGCAAGCGAGCCCGCGAGTCGGAAGCTCACCGTGCCCGTTCCTTTGACATCCTGAAGCGCGGCCAAGGCAGCAGCGGCGCGCGCACTCTGGACGGACCCGGCTAAAAAGGAAACGAGATCACTCGCCGGCATGCCACCCCCGACACCGATTTCCAACCATGGCCCGGCCTCCAGAAACGAGAGGCTCACTTTCCCTTCGCTGATTCGCATGGATCCGTATTGTCCGGTGAACTTCGGCACTCTGACTCGATCCGGCTCAACCACGACGATGCCGGCCAGATCCTGAGCCAAAGTTCTAGCCCGTCCAACGACCGCATGGCCTTCCGCCAGGCGGAACTCGCCCGTCATCGAGATATGGGGGGCAGGGGAAACCGTCCCGGTGACCGTGGCCTTCAGCACTTCAATGATTCCCCCCATCTCATGCTCTGCCATGATCGTCTGAATTTGAGGGTGCAGCCAGTGCATCGGGAACCGGTCCTGCAGTTCCTCCACGCTCACGGGGGTCGATGCGAAGGTCACTGAGAAAGTCGGTTGCGCCGCCATCAGGCCCGAAAGACTGGCCTGCCCTGTGAGGGCAAGTCGGCCCATATCGACGCTCATGTCAGAGAACAGGACGTCATACCCGACTACTCCCGGCACCATTTTGATCGTCCCGCGCAAGTTGCTCGAGCCCGATATTCTCTCGGGGACTGGCCTTGGGCCGAAGAAATCTGCGACCTGTCGCAGGTCCAGATTCAGGGCTTCGGCCCTCCCATCGAGCTGGACAGCCAGCATCGTGGCTCCCGCCTCGCCCGGTGCCAACCTCACCGGAGCCCCGGCCTGGGTTACGCGGCCGGCAAGGGACAGGGTTGAAGCTCCACGGCCACCTGGGAGCATCGCCTCTATGCGCACATCAGCGAGGGATCCGTCCACTCCGGTCAGAATCTTGATGTCCATGCGGTCTAGCCGGGCAGATCGCACCCCGCCGGAGCGGAATTCATCCACGATCGTGACTTCTCCCTGCACCAGTGTCGTCTCCTGGACCAGGAGCGCCAGATTGATTGGATTGCCGGCACTCTGCGGCCCGTCCGTCACGGAAGCCGGGGACGCAAGCACATTCCATTGGCCGGTCTGGTCACGGCGCACCTCGACCACCGGCCGATCAATGAACAGTCGCTTGATAACCAGGCGCAAGTTCAACAGGGGGGTGGAGCGAAGAACGAGATCAAGACGCTTGGCTTTAAAAAAAATACGCGATGCATCGATGTCTCGGATCAACACGTCCGAGAGTTCGAGCCGAATCCTGGGAAAGAACTCCAGCCGAGCCTGGCCGACCTCGATCTTTCTGCCGACCTGGCGTTCAACCTGCTGGAGCAGCACACCCTTGACGTACTCGGGATCGTAGAGGAAGTAGCAGCCGGCAAGAACGGCGCCGAGCAGCAGAGAAACGAGAAGGATGCGAGACAGGATCCTGGAGCGCTTGGTCACTCATCCTCCGTTGGTGAAACTTTGCTCATGAACGCATCTTAACCGAATACCGACGGGGAAATCTAGAAACCCAACTCTGACTCACCATGGCTACGGGTATCGCAGGCCGTCAGCACTGGTGGCCACGTGTTCCTGAACTGGTTATAATGCGTCCTCCTTGAAGGACAGCGGGAGACTCACCGTGACAGGGATCACCCAGCACCTGCCCTCTGGCCTGAGTTCCGGGAGGCCCACACCTACAGATCCGCCCCCACCTTCCCGCATCCGTTGGGCGATCCTCTCGCTTTTGCTGACGATCAGTGTGGTGACCTACATCGACCGGGTGAATATCTCGGTGACCGCCCGTCAGATGATGCCCGCACTTGGCCTGACCGACCTGCAGATGGGGAAGGTGTTTTCCGCATTCGTCGTCGGCTATGCCCTCTGCCAGATTCCGGGCGGCTGGCTTGGCGATCGCTGGGGGGCCCGTCTGGTGCTGACGGTGGCACTGCTGTGGTGGTCCTGCTTCACTGCGCTGACCGCAGTCGCACCTGTCCTTCCCATTGCCGGTCTGGTGGGCATTCTCGGCTCGCTGATCCTCGTCAGATTCTTGATCGGGGTGGGTGAAGCTGCCGCACTGCCGAACTTCAATCGGGCGGTGGCCAATTGGCTGGGAACGAACGAGCGCGGGCTGGGCATCGGGATCGCGATCGGCGGGCTCGGCATTGGCTCCGCCATCACGCCTCCTCTGACCGCCTGGATCATGGTCAATTTCGGTTGGCAGGTTGCCTTCTATGCCTCGGGTTTGCTGGGCATCCTGATCGCCGGACTTTGGTATAGCTATGCCACGGACCGGCCGCGTGAGCATCCTCATGTGAACGCCGCCGAACTCGCCTTGATTGAAGGAGCAGCCCGTCCAGTGCCCCCAGTGACGTCGGGATCGGTGCCTTGGCTGGCGATCGCCCGCACCCCTACTATTTGGTGGCTCGTCCTCAGCTATAGCTGCCTTGGCTACGTGGCGTATCTGTACCTGTCCTGGTTTTATCTGTATGTGGTGAATGTGCGTGGGTTTGAGGTGTTACGTGGTGCGTGGCTCAGCTCGACTCCCTTTCTCGCGATTGTCTTCTTCTGCCCGGTGGGCGGGTGGGTGACTGACCGGCTGGTGGGGAGGTTCGGGGTCAACCGAGGGCGTGCCTGGGTCGGGATGAGCGGGATGTTGCTGGCCGCCGTCTCAATCGGGCTGGGGGCTTGGGTGGACGGGGCCGCGACGGCCATTGCATTGCTGTCACTGGGTGCCGGCTGGCTTTATTTTACGGTCGGGGCCTATTGGTCCTCGACCGTGGACCTCTCGAAGCCCCACGCCGGAACCCTCTCCGGGCTCCTCAATACCGGCGCCAATGTGGGGGGAAGCCTGTCGCCCATGCTGACCCCGTGGCTTGCCGAGCGCATGGGCTGGGCCGCCGCCCTCGACGTCGCCGCGGTGGTCGCATTGGTTGGCGCGCTGATGTGGGTGCAAATCAAACCGGGTGACGGACTTCACTCCGAAAGGTGAATGAGGAATGAAGAACGCCGAAAGAATCAGTGATGCCTGTCTTGTTCAGGTCCCAATCGGGGGCTCTTGCGCTCGGACGCGCTGGCTGCTAGATTTGTGACATGTCCGCAACCATGAAATTCCAGAAGAAAAACCCGCGCGCGATCATTTCTACCAGGTTCGGCGAAATGGAGATCAAGTTCTACCCGGATAATGCGCCGAGGCACGTCGAGAATTTTCTCGCGCTGGCGAAGATGGGGTTTTATGACGGGCTTTCTTTCCACCGCGCACAGCCGGGATTCATGATCCAGGGCGGCGATCCGCTCAGCAAGAACCCGGATCGCAGCCTCCACGGAACGGGAGGGCCTGGGTACTGGCTGACGCCTGAGCCCAATGACCGCCCGCACAAGCGCGGCGCCCTGTCCATGGCGAAGCTGCCCCGTGAGAGCAACAGCACGCGTGATTTCAATGACAATGGCTCCCAATTCTTTATCTGCGTGGCGGACGCCGCCGGCCTGGACCGGATGTACACCGTCTATGGCGAAGTGATACGCGGCATGGAGGTGGCAGATAAGATCGTCGCCCTGCCGCGCGATGACCGCGACAACCCGCTGGAACCAGTGACGATGAAGATTACGGTGAAGGAGTAACGCAGGGTGCGTGGCGAGTGGCACGAGGCTCGATGGGTGGATTGCTGACTATGGACTCTGGCCTCGAACCCCGAGCCACACTCATGATTTGCAGGCTGCTCAAAAAGGTCATCCAACGAGGCCGCAGGGAGCGAGGACCCCGAGGCGTACTTGATTAGTACGTTGAGGGGTACGAGCGACCGAGAACAAAGTTGGGGGCCTTTTTCAGCAGCCTGTTAGTAGAACGCCATGCTCGCAAACGTGACCGTGCTATTAAACTGGTCGGTAATCCCTCGATCGTAGCGAAGCACTTGCCCTTTCTCCGCTCGAATCAGCTTCAACAGCGTATAGATGGGCGAGAAGCCGCAGATCCGGCGACGGTCCTCCTCCTTCTGAATGTACTGGGCGAATGCGTCAGGATCCAGGTTCTCCACATGCTTGAGCATCTCCAAATCCGACTGCATGCACCGGTGAAACGAAAAGTCGGTCGGAGGCTGGGGATCCCCATAACGCATCCCGAGATGCGCCAGGTCGGCGCTCGCCACGATACAGACCTCCCTCCCTGACTCCTCGATCACCTCCTTGAGCGTCCCGATAAAGGTTTCGACCATCTGAGCCATTGCGCGCTGCCCCGGTTCGTTCAGACAGGACGGCCCGAATGAACACAGGACGGGAACCATCGTGATGGGATTCGTGCTGCCGACCGTATGCTGCAGGAAGGGAAGCTGAAACTCGATACTGTGCTCGTTCTTGTGGCTGCTGGCTTCCGAGACAAATTGGCCGCCACCCTTCAGACGCAACCGTTCCACCAGCTCACGATCAACGGGGACAGTCCCCAGAGGTGTTTCGAAATCCTTATCCGTGACGGCAAAAAGATTCTTGAGCCCGGCATGGCAGGTCCCGAGGACCACAAACAGGCTAGGAGACTGGGCTTCTCTCAGCTCCTTGTAGGCCCAGGCATAGACAGGACCGCCCGCTCTGAGTTCATAATGGGGCGCGACCAAACCTGCAAGTCGCTTTCCCTTGTTCTCCGACGGCATGGTCCCAGGACCCTCACGGGAAGTAAAAAATGATTCAAGTTGAAGTTTAAGTTTCTCTCCGTCCCCTTCGTAACTCTTGCCTGCAAACACGGCCTTCCGCACCGGAGCTTCAAGGTACGCCGCCACCGCCGATTGCTTGGCCGCCTCCACGCGTTCTCCTTCAAGAAACAGTTTCTGGTCGAGGTCAGCCACCAATTTGTGCAGACGTGCGGGCATGAAAAATTCCCCGAACCGTTTGAGGTATTCGGCGCCGATCTGGTCGAGTGAATGCTGGCCGTCAAAGTACTGCAGCAGATAGAAGTAGGACATCGGGACAAGAAGTTTCTCTGGGGCAAGACCGGTGGGATCCCACAGCACGATATACTGCTCGTCCCGTTCCTTGAATGGCGAGAACTGGAGATTGCGCAAGCGCGGGCATTGCGTCACGTGGTTCCTCGACTCTGTCATGGCGTCATCCATCAACTTCACACCTGCCGCATTCTACCCGCGCGACGATCCGGACCGCAACCCAAGGCCCATCGATCACGAACCATCCGGCGATCGTTCAGTCTGACGGGTCGTCCACAGGATCAGCAAACCGATTGTGGTCAGCAGGAGCCAGAGTGAGGGACGTCCGTACTGTGGATCGGCGAACACAATCAGGTCTCGCAGGCGCCCGATCAACAGGGACATACGCGCCATGACCGTGTAACCGAAGGCGGCGCCAAAGGCGATCATGAGGAACAGAATGCCGGTGCGTGCCACCGCCCGACCGGGGCCGGTATGCTCGACCGAAAAGAAGAAATAAAACAGGACTGAGACGACCCCGATGAGGAGCACCACGGCGTTCAGGTTACTGGCTGGATCCATCAGATCAACAGTAAAGGTGACGCCTCCACCTTCGACGGCGTAGAACAACGGGCGGACCGTGTCCTCGACCTGTTTGAGAATAAAGGACGAGATGATCCGTGGAATCGCCAGCCCGGAGCCGACCCCCACGATGAACGCGAAAGCGATGCGAGACAGCCAGGCAACTTTGGGGAAGTACCGCGCAAGCATCAGGATCCCGATCCCGATGGGGATCAACAGCGACCACTCGCCTTGCTCCGCAATCGGCATATAGATCAGCCGCACCAGAACTGTGTCGTAGGTTTTCACGACCGTGTACCCAACCGAGACACCGACATACAGGTGCTCCGCCAGCTTGAACAACGGGTTGTCTTTGTACAGGAAGGTGAGAATGAACAGGGTCAGCCCCGTTGCTACCCATGCGCCGAGGAGAGTCTCAAACGGCATACGCGACCACCTTCGTCACCGCTGGTCAGCCTGTTTGCGTGAACGCTGGATGAACAGAAAGAAGGTATTGCAGAGGATCACCAGAACAATGATCGCGAAATGCGTCGCGGATTGGGCGTCCATGCCGGCCAAGGCCTGGCCCTTGAGTCCCGTGAGCACTTCATACTCCGCTGCGCCGCGGAGGCCTCCGATCAGGCCGTTGATCTGCCCGCTGCGGAGCAAGGGGTATAGGCCCGGCGCGATCACCCCTGTGCACCCTCCGCCCAACTCAAATTTGTACTTGTCTTTTCCAAACACGTACCAGGTTTCAATTCCGGTGGTCCCCGCCGCTAGACTCACCACATAGCTGACGTCCCGCAAGTTGCGCACGCCCTTCAGGACTGCCAGGTCTTTGGTGGGTTCGTGGCGGAAATATTCGCTTGGAAAGGCCTTGTACAGATCTTGCCCCATATTAATGACGACTGAACTACCACCCGGACTCCAACCTAGGAACACATAGTCCCTGCCGCTCACTTTTCCCATCCCATCGGCCACCTGGCTGATTACCTCAGCGGCCATACCGGTGCCGGGAAGCCACAGCGTCATGGCGATCACCCTGAGGTTTTTTCGAAAGGCGTGGTGGAGAAGGGCGATGGCCTGCGGGTAGAGCTCGGGCTTAGAAGCCGGATCGAAATCCATCGAGAGGAGGAAGACGGAGCCTGCGGGGAGGGATTCGATCTTATCATAGACACTACGCACTTCCGGCGACACCTTGATGGCCAGACCGACGGGATACAGGAGTGGCAAGAGAGTACATAGCCCGATCAGCAGAAAAATGATCCGGCGATCAATCCGCAGCATGCGCTCGGCAAACGTCACGGCCTTCCTCCCGTGACCGGTGACAGGTGACGCGTGACGCGTTGATACGCATAGCCCAAGATAGGCATCTTGTCCCTTCCGTTAGTTGTCACCTGTCACCCGTCACTCTCTTCCCCCGCCCAGATAGGCGCGTTCGATTCCGAAAATGATCTTGATAGACAGCGCGATCGCCCCCAAGCTGATCCCGATCAGGATGGCCCGCCGGACCGACGCGTTGAGCACGTTCATAATCCATTGCGTGGCATCTCCACTGATCGGCACCAGGTACTCGCCAAGCGGGACTCGTCCCAGCATGACGATCACCGCCGCAACCAGCAGGACAGCCGCCTCACGGCTCCGTGCGCGGAACGAGCGGTAGGCCGCCGATGCGATGAAGAACGCCAGGATTGCGAACATTGTCCCTTGGAGTGGCACCATCATAAACGTGTAGATCCAGCCGAACATGGTCCTCACCCCGTCAATGGTCTCCTTGCCCAGAATCCACTGTTGGAAGGAGAAACTGTAGCCTAGCCCTACCAGGATGGTCCCCACCATGCTCGCGTACAGCACACCGCTGTACCCCCACCCAGGCTCCTTCCGCCGGATCTTCCCTGCATGGAGGTGAAAGAGACTGGTGATCCCCAATACCAACGCAAACCCGCCGATAATCTGGAGCCATTTGGTGACGGTCGTCAGCAAGAGCTCCGAAACGGGATGCGGCACATAGTATTGACAGGCGAAGACCACACCCATCGCAAAGGTGATCAGGAGGGGGAGTTGCCGTCTGAGGAAATTCATTTCAGATCCCTGAACAGGTCCAGCACGATCGCGGGCATGTCGGTCGAAAACAACACGCCGATGGTCGCCAGCACGGTTCCCAGCGCCAGGACACCAAGGATGAACGCTTTGCCGAGATCCTGCCCTCGCAAAGTGCCGACCTGAATGGGCTCTCGGGAGAGATACGCGCTGGCAGCATAGAGTTCCTCGCCGATGAGCGTGTAGTCGCAGGTCGTCACGAAGAAGGGCAACTGATGGTCGGAGTCCGTCCCCGCGATCTGGATGGCCCCGGTACTGGCTCCGGTTTCGGTCAGCAGGAGGGATTCGGCGAAATACGAGCCCATGAAGAAGTTAGCGGCCGGCTTCCGCCTCAGCATGATTCCGTCCACTGCCGCGGTATAGCTGAACTGGTCGGTCGTGATGAAGAAGTTGGAGTCTTCCTTGAAGACGTCCGGCTTCCCTGCCTCCAGGTATGACTGCTTCGTAATTTCCTGGCACACGGCCATGACGATCGGATCCCGGTGCGGCACCAGCAAGTCAGTCTCGTAGGCAGCAACCCGTTTCGCTACGCGTCCAAGGATGACGGCGGCCGCAATAGTGGACGGCTCGCTCATGTCTCCAGCGCCTGTCAAGTAGAGGATCGGCTTGCCAAGCTCGGTGGCCCGGCCGATCGCTTCGTCCACTGCGTCGAGTCCGGGGATCCGTCGCAGGAAGATCTCTCGCCGTTTGGCTGTCCTGATCGAAGCAAACACCAACGAGCCGAACAACATGACCAGCACGAGGTTGTTCATCTGATTCCAGTTGACCCAGTTCGGGGCCGGAACCGCCTCGACAGCGCCGCTTTCGACGTGCTCACCGGTTCTCCTTGCCGCAACAGCGACCTCGTACATGACACCGTTTTTCACCTCGACTTCCTTCGACGATTTGACTTCATACAGATGAAAGGTCTGGGGAGCCGGGCGCGTCCACCACGGGAGCCTGCTATTGCGCACATAGTGCGTGTCGGATGGGAACGCACCCATGACCTTCATCGCTGATGACGGATCAGATTTCTCACGGAGAAGGACCTGGTACTCGACAGTCGGTCCGTCATACCCAGCAGGCGCCCAGACGACGCTCAATCCCCCTCCTGCGTCGCTCGGCGTGTCGAAGACCCGCACTTCCCTGGGAGCCGAGAGCTCATCCGCGTAGGCGGGCGGACACCAAACGGCGCTCACCACCAGGATCAGGCCAAGCCAATCAACAAATTTCCTGCCACTCATCACTCCCCACTTCCTCACGTTCCTTCGATGATCTCAACGTTGGCTCTGGGAATCACGACGGTGGTATTGTCAGACAAGGTCACTTCCAGCACGCGAACGTGACTTTCGGTTTCGATTTGCTTCAAGTCCGGCGGAAGTCCCGCTACCGATCCGATCCGACCGAAAAGGGGGTCCCGGATGATGCGGACTTGGTCGCCCAGTCGGATCCCAGCGCGTTCGCCTGCAACTGGCCCCTCACCCCTCCCCTCTCCCCGCAGGTGAGAGGGGCTTTCCTTCGGGATGATGATCTCGGGGCGTAGGACACCGGCGCGAATCTGCGTGGCTCCGGATACAGATACCTTCTGACCGGCGTGATGCGCCAGCAGCTGAAAGGTTTTCGCAGCCATTGGAATGCTGCCGAATCCTTCGGTCAATACGAGCGTCAGAGGCACACGCCGCTTGCCGTCAATCAGCACCCGCTCGGTCCCGGTGATGGCGACGCCCAGGTCATAGCCCAATAACTCGCGAAGATCCTCGTCGTGAATGCCCCCCACGACCAAGCCGGCAATCCCGAGCTCGGCGGACCGCTTCATGCAGGCCGCATCTAAAAAGGCGCCCCCGACGACGATCTTGCCTTTCATGTCGGGAGACAATCGGCCGGCGGTCAATGACTCGTCCGGTGATTTTACACCCAGGACCAACTCGCCCCAGGTTTCTCCCCCGATCCCGAAGATCCCTTGGACCAGGCTGCATTCGGTCTCCACCGTGAGCCCTTGCGCAGGATGTACCTCAACGACCGCGCCATCTACGTAAGCCAGCAGTTCCAGCGATCGAGGAGGCTCACGAAGCAGCGCCTGCCCGGTCAGCGTGGAGACCGATTCCAATTTCCCATTGATCGGCGAGCGCACCTCGGTCTTCAACCACCTGATAAGCGGCTTGTTCTCGGCGATCACGTCATCCTGCCGGACTTCTTGTCCTTCTTTCTTGACCAGATACTCTCGGACCTCGTCCGGAGCGATCCCCAACAAATTGGCGACGTTCACCACGTGCACTGTTCCAGCCAATTCGGCCCTGGCCACAACTGTTTGGGACTGAACCCGGTCACCGACACGAACAATCACCTGGCCGGGTATAGGCAATAACCGCCTCTTGCGGACGATGGTCCGCTCGGTCACCATCAGGCCGGGTGTGTACGCGTGACCCATAGCAAAGAACTTATGGCATATGGCTAATGGCTAATGGCAAATAAAGAATGAGACATGGCCGAGCACGATCAGGCTCCGGCCATATGCTATGGGCCATAAGCTATTAGCTCTTTCCTGGATAGAGGTTCACCGCCTGGTGCCAGCGGGTCAAGGCTGCCAGCCGATCCTCCGGTTTACCCGGAAGCTGCAAGGGCCTTCCGCGGCCATCCAGCAGAAGTCCCACGACGCCGCCCCGCACGTCCCGCGTGACCGGCACCCCCTTGCCTTCGCCAAGACTCACCTGCCTGGCCGGGCGGAGTTCGATCTTGGCCCGTTCCTCTAGGGTAAGAGGGATCAGCCGCAGCTCCCCGAACGCGAGCGTCCCTTTCTCTGGAGACCGACCCCCGGAAAACGCAATCTCGAAATCGGTGCAGCGCTCCCCGTCCTTGCCTTGACCGATCGGAGCTACGCAGGTGCCCAGGTAGATGAGGCAATCGTGAACGAACACATCGGTGGCGGCCTGCTCGTTTACTGACGACAGCACGCCCAGATGGGGCATCATAAAAATGCTGTCGACGGACAATTCGGTGACCCCCATCGGCTCGTAGGCGTCGACCATCATGATCATGGATTGGACCCGGCGGGGAGCATGGGACAGGATGCCTCCGCTGCCGACGATCAGGTCCAGTGTCAGCATGTCGATGAGCGTCTCCCCGGAGGCGCGTTGCTCGAAGATATCCGAGATGGTTCGCTCCTGCTGCACGCCCTTCAACCCGGTTGCCAGCGACTTGTGATGCATCAGCGCCAGGCGCAAGGCCTCACGCGCGATCGCCTGCTCGATCTGCAGTTCGTCCAGCGTCTGGGGGATCGTGGTCGGGCGGATCATTTTGTTCTTGATGCGGTTGCGAAGGGTCTCCTCCTCGATCGTGAACGGCACCCAGCGCATAATGTTGTCCAGGCCGGCCTCGGCCAGGACGTTGGACACGCTGTACGACATCCCCAGGTTCGCGCTGACCGTGCGGTTGAAGACGCCGCCGAACACCGAAAATACGTCGGTGGTGGCCCCCCCGATGTCCACACCGATCAGGTTCAGGTGTTCCCGGCGGGCCAGCGTCTCCATGATGAGGCCCACCGCCGCCGGCGTGGGCATAATCGGCACGCCGGTCCACTCGATCAGCTTTTTGTAGCCCGGCGCCTGGGCCATCACGTGTTCGAGGAACAAGTCATGGATCTTCTGGCGGGCCGGCGCCAGATTTTCTCGCTCCAGGACCGGGCGAAGGTTCTCAGTGATGACCAGCGCCGTTTTTTCTCCCAGGATTCCCTTCACACGGTCCCGCGCGTCCTTGTTTCCCGCATAGATCAACGGAAGCCTATAGCTCATGCCCAGACGCGGGCGCGGGTCAGCCGCTGCAATGTACTCGGCCATCTCCACGACGTGGGTGACTGTCCCTCCGTCCGTTCCACCGGACAGGAGGATCATGTCGGGCCGGAGCGACCGGATCCGCTCGATCTTCTCGTGAGGGAGCCGGCCGTCGTTGGAGGCCAGCACGTCCATCACGATCGCACCTGCCCCTAGCGCGGCCCGCTGGGCGCTCTCGGCGGTCATGCTCTTCACCGCACCGGCCACCATCATCTGAAGCCCCCCACCGGCGCTGCTCGTGGAGATGTAGATGTCAACCCCGACTGGTGGCTTCCCGGCGCCTCCCGATCGGCTTGGCATGATCATGGTTTCGCCCTCAAGAATCTTGCGTCCGGATAGTTCTTCCACCTCCGCGATGGCGTTCAGCACGCCGCGTGTGACGTCCTCGAAGGGAGCCTCCACCGTGGTCGGGGCTTCACCCCGGTAGGTTTGCCGGTACCCATCTCCCTTTTTTTCAATCAAGATGGCCTTGGTGGTGGTGCTCCCGCAATCGGTCGCAATGATGACAGAGAGGGGCGGACCAGCAACGGGCTTGTCAGGGACGGGAGCGGAGCCGGTCATCGCGCAGGCGCTCCTGACGAAGCCGATTTGGTCTCAATGAGGGTAATGAGCCGGGGGATGGCATCACGACGTTCGAGCAGGCATGCGACCCGCTCGATGTCACGGGCGTCGCACGCAAGGTCCAGGAGGGGGGTCAGGAAATGAAGCGCCTGGCTGCCGAGGAAGTTCAGTGGGCCCGTGGACTCCAGAAACAGGACGGCCGGGCTGGCCATCCGCCTCGCGACTACCGCGGTGGCGATCCGGTCGAGCAAAGCCAGGTCCTCGAAGCTCAACTCCCCAGCGGCCGGGCCGATCGCGAACGCCTGTCGAAGATGCTCCTTCACCCATCGAAGTTGTTCGGACAGCACCGTTCGATCTCCCTTGAACGGATACGATCGGCCTACTCTAAACGAGCGGAAAACCGACGTCAATGGGACCCGTGGCGGGGGGCCGCCTGCTGCTCGGCGTGATATGAGCTTCGAACCAATGGCCCGGACTCAACATGCTTGAAGCCTAAGGCCAGCCCCTCAGCCTTGACCTCGGAGAACTCCCTAGGATGGTAGAAGCGGACAACCGGCAGGTGTTCCTTCGTCGGCTGAAGGTACTGGCCGACCGTCAGGATGTCGCAGCCGGCCGACCGGAGGTCGCGCATGACTTCCCGGACCTCGTCAATCGTCTCACCCATGCCCACGATCAGACCCGATTTCGTCATGGCCCCCAGACGTCTTGCACGGCCCAACAGCTCAATCGAGCGTCCGTACTTGCCTTGGGGTCTGATCGAGGGGAACAGACGCGGGACGGTCTCGATATTGTGATTCAGGATGTCGGGTTGTTCGGCCACAACAGTCGCGAGGGCCTCTTCGTTTCCTTCGAAGTCCGGGACGAGCACCTCCACGGCGCACGCCGGACTCAACCGCCGGATCTGCCGGATCGTTTCGGCAAAGACCCAGGCGCCCCCGTCCACCAACTCGTCCCGGTTCACGGAGGTAATCACCGCATGCCGGAGGCCGAGGGCCTCAACCGCACGGGCGACGCGGAATGGCTCCTCACGGTCAAGCTCCAGCGGTCGGCCAGTCGTCACCGCGCAATAATGGCAACGGCGCGTACAGATGTCTCCCAGGATGAGGAACGTGGCGGTGCGGTTGTTCCAGCATTCCCAGACGTTGGGACAGCGGGCCTCTTCGCAAATGGTATGAAGGCTCAGGGTATCCATGATCCGCCGGATGTCCTGGTAGTCTGGGCCCTGCCTGATCGTGACCTTGAACCAGGGTGGGAGGCGGCGGCTCGAATTGCGAATCTCGTTCGTCGGGATGAATGTCATGACATTGTCTATTCTATCTAGCATCACGGCTGAACCAATTCTTGAGGATGTTCAAGGATCCGCCTGAATTCTTTCAAGAATTGTGCTCCTTGTACGCCATCAAGCGCCCGGTGATCGCATGAGAGCGTGACTTTCATACGTCGGCCTGGTTTCACGCCACCGGCATCGGCAACCGCCACATCGCGCACGGCACCCACGGCGATGGCCGCGGCCTCGGGCGGCATGATGACGGCGATAAAGTTTTCCACCTCAAACATGCCCAGGTTGGAGACCGAAAAGGTGGCGCCCGTATATTCCTGTGGCTGGAGGCGCTTGTTCCTCGCTCGCTCGATCAGCGCGCGCGATTCGGCTGCAATCTCATCAAGCGTCTTGGATTTGCAATCACGCAGAACAGGAGCGATCAGGCCGTCATCCAGCCCCACGGCAATCCCGATATCGATGCTACCATGCTGACGAAGCACGTCACCGGCATAGGAAACATTGATCTCCGGGTGGCGGGTCAGGGCCAGCGCGGCCGCTTTCACGATGAGATCGGTCAGGCTCGGATGGGGACGGGATCGTTGCTTGAGCCGGCTGCGAAGCTTTTCCGCTTCCTCCATGGCGATCTCGGTCGTCAGGTAAAAATGCGGGACCGGAGCCTTGCTCTGGGTCGTCGTCCGCGCGATGGCCTTCCGCATCTGGTTCAAGGGGCGATCGGTTGAGCCGGGACGGAGGGGCGCCTTGGCCCGTCGGGCGTCCAAGACATCCTGCTCGACGATGCGCCCGTCCGGCCCAGAACCCTTGATCGTGGACAGATCAATGCCGTGCTCGGCGGCCAGCGCTTTGGCCCGTGGCGACGCCTTGACGGGACGATCCTCAAGGATGCGCCCCATCGGAGGACCGGCTGGACCCGGCCTTGGGGGCACGGCAGGGGACGAAGTGGGCATTCCCGCGGCGGATCGGACGGCTGTCGCCGTGTTTGCGAGGACCCCCGTGATATCCTCGTCCGGCTCCGCGATCACAGCGATGAGAGCCCCCGCCTTCACCGTTTCGCCTTCATTCACCAAGATTCGCCGCAGGGTCCCGGAGGAAAACGCCTCCAGGTCCATGACGGCCTTGTCGGTCTCGATTTCAGCCAGGATGTCCCCGGCGCCGACAGGGTCACCTTCGCGCTTCTTCCACTTGAGGACGACCCCCTCCTCCATCGTATCCGTCAACTTCGGCATGACTACCCGGCTGGCCATCAGCGCTCTCCCAGACGGTCTCTAGAGGACCGAATGTCCCACTCAGTCTTTTCAAGGCGGTGAGCTGAGCAGTCCGCTCACCGGAGGAGAACCCAGTGACAAGTATACGCCATCAGGCTCTGAACCGCGCACCTTCCCCAACAAGCCGGCGCAACCATCGAAAGAATCCCCGTGCAGATACGAACGTCCCTCCCGGGTCCGGATACTCGACCCATGGTTCCCGGCTGCCAAAATAGGTTCCGCCCCGAAAACTGAGCTGGCTGCGGAGCTGCGCAAAGCCGCGCTGCTGCAGCAGGCGGATCAGCTCATTGATTGCTTCGGCCTGCGTCACGAAGTAGCCGCTGACGACCATCGTGCGCTCGTACCTGAACACCGCCCGGTACGAGCCTTCTGAGAGCATCAGCTCGACGAGCCGATTGAATCCCCGGTTGCGATCATCAAGACCCGCTACCAGGTGTTTCTCTGCAGGCTCCATCCTTGCCCTTGCCACACACTCGAGTCGCACGCGAATGCGGCCGAGTCACGATGCCCGAAACACGGCCAGGAGATCGCTCAGGGCCATCGTCTTGTGCTGGAGCACAGCTCGTTCCGCCTTGATCTCCTCCAGAGCCGCCTGCTTTGCGGCGCCGCCCTTGAGACACGCGGTCCCGAGTGACAGCGTGCGATCACATTCTTTCTCCACCTTGCCTTTCACCACCCGGTTCACCGACAGGATTTCCAACATTTTGGCGCGTGTCTCCGAGAGATGGGCCTGGAGATCCTGCTCCGGGAATGACTGCCGCGCGGCCTCGTTCAGGCAACGATCGAGATACTGAGAGAGGAACACGTACAGGCGAACCAGGGTCTCGGTAATCTCGACATAGCTTGGTGCTGTAGCTTGAGCGGACATTCGTGTCCCTCCTTCCTTGCGTTCAGGCTCTATGAAGCACTTGTTTCACCGCAGCACGCACGCGGGCCCGATCGGGGATCGCCGCATCCTCCAACGGTCTGGCGTAAGGCATCGGAACATCTTCGCCCGTGACGCGCACGATCTGGGCATCCAAATAGTCAAATGCGTCGGTGTATACGCTGTCGGCGATCTGCGCGCCAAGCCCGGCGAACCGCCAGCCTTCCTCCACGATCACCAGGCGGCCCGTCTTCCTGACGGATGCCACGATGGTCTGGAGATCCAGAGGTTTCAAGGTCCGCGGGTCTACGACTTCCGCCTGGATGCCCTCTGAGGCCAGCTCCTCCGCCACTTCGAGTGCGAGCAGCAGCATTTTAGAATAGGCCACGATCGTGACGGCATCTCCCTGACGCTTGATCTCCGCCTGGCCGATCGGGACCGTGTACTCGCCCTCCTGCACCTCTCCCTTGGTCGCATAGAGCAGTTGCGCCTCGATGAAAATGATCGGGTTCGGGTCCCGGATCGCGCTCTTGAGCAACCCCTTGGCATCACGGGGAGTCGCCGGCGCGATGACCTTCAATCCCGGCACATGGCAGAACCACGCCTCCAGGCTCTGGGAGTGCTGCGCTCCCAGTTGGTGCGCGGCACTCCCTGGACCCCGGATGACCATCGGAGCCGACAACTGCCCGCCGGACATGTACCTGATCTTCGCTGCGTTGTTCACGATCTGGTCCAGGGCCAAGATCCCGAAATTGAAGGTCATCAGTTCGACAATCGGGCGCAATCCGGCCATAGCGGCTCCCACGGCTAGCCCTGTAAAGCCGGCTTCCGTGATCGGCGTGTCCAGAACCCGCCCCCGGCCGAACTCTTCTACGAAGCCTTTACTCACCTTGAAGGCCCCCTGGTAGTGGCCGACGTCCTCGCCGATGAGAAACACGCGCTCGTCGCGCCGCATCTCCTCACGCATGGCCTGGTTCAATGCTTCGCGGTATGAGATCAGCATGGCGGGCTACTCGATATAGACGTCTTCGTCAAGGGCCGCACGAGCCGGGAACGGGCTCTCATCGGCAAACTTCACCGCGGCAGCCACAGTCTCTCCCGCCTCTTGCTCCAGCCGCTTGAAGTCGGCTTCTGTCGCCAATCCCTGCTGCATCATGGTCTGCCGGAGCAGCACCAACGGATCTTTCTTTCGTTCTGCATCGACTTCTTCTTTGGTCCTGTAGTGTCCGTGAGCCGGATCCGACATGGAGTGTCCCATGAACCGGTAGGTCACCGCCTCGACGAAATAGGGTTGCGCGTCGGTCCGAACCTTGCTCACGACTGTCTGCATGAGGGTGCGAACTGCCAGCACGTCCATCCCATCCACGGTCTCGGCCTGGATTCCGTGCGCGCGGGCCTTGTCTGTCAGGTCGGAATACAGGGCGATCCCACGCGTGATCGGCGTACCCATCGCGTAGCGGTTGTTTTCACAGACGAAGATCACCGGCAACTTCCACAGGGCTGCAAGATTGAACGCCTCATGGGCCTGCCCGCTGGGCACCGCCCCTTCCCCGAAGAAGCAGAGGACCACCTGATCGCGTTTCTGGTACGTGACGGCAAAGGCCAATCCGGTGGCCAGCGGGAGGTGTCCGCCCACGATGGCGTACCCGCCCATGAAATTTCGTTTGGCGTCCACCAGATGCATGGAGCCTCCCTTGCCCTTGCACAGACCTGTGGCTTTGCCGAACAGCTCGGCCATGACGTGACGCGGGTCCGAGCCTTTGGCCAGGCAGTGCCCGTGGTCTCGGTAGGCGCTGATGACATAATCGTCGGCTCTGATGGCCGCGATGGCCCCCACCGCGATGGCTTCTTCGCCGATGTAGAGATGGAGAAAGCCGGCGATCTTGGCCAGGGCGTACATCTCCGCCGATCGTTCCTCAAACCGGCGGATCAGCAGCATCTGGCGGTACAGGGGTAGGAGGTCATCGCGGTCCATCAAGGCCCATTATGCAAGATGCAGCCGGATGACTCAAGACACAGGCGGGAACTCACATCAGAACCTTGACCTCAGAGCCCTCGACCTTCACCTGGTACGTCTTGACGCAGGCGGATGGGTTCGTGATCGAAGTCCCTGTCTTGACATTATATTGCCAGCCATGCCACGGGCAGGTCACCACGTCTTCCTCTAGCTCGCCTTCCCCCAGAGGTCCGCCGCGATGCACGCAGGTATTGTCGATTGCGTAAAAGGTTCCGTTCACGTTGAACAGCGCGACGGACTGGCCGTTCACCTCTGCCACCATCCCCGTTCCAGGCGCCACATCGGCCGTGCCAGCGACCTTGACGAATTCAGCCATTCTCCCTCCTCGTCGTGGCGCGGTTGAGCTGTCGGCGCTGATTACGCATTGTCGTTGCACCCAACGCCTTACCCGCCCCCGAGCGGTCGCTTGATCTTCTTTAGCAGGCTCTCAACCGACACCGAGGGCTTCCCGCCGCCGCCTTCGTTCATGGTATGAACGCGCGCTCCTAAGGCAGCCGCGATACCCCTGAACGCCGCAGCCTGAGGAGACGACGGATCAGCAACGACAATGGGCATCCCAGTGTCGCCACCCTGCCTGATGGCCGGATCAATCGGAATCCTCCCCAGGAAGGGAATCCCGAATTTTTCTGCCGCTCGTTCACCGCCTCCATAAGAGAAGATCTCGCTTCGCTCACCGCAATGTCCGCAGACGTAATAACTCATGTTTTCAATGATGCCCAGGAGCGGCACGTTCACCTTTTGAAACATCATGAGCCCCTTCCGGACATCGTGCAGCGCCACTTCCTGGGGCGTCGTGACGGTGACCGCTCCGCAGAGCGGCACGAGTTGTGAGATGGTAAGCTGGGCGTCCCCCGTTCCGGGAGGAAGATCAATGAAAAGATAATCGAGCTCCCCCCAGAGCACATCCCGGAAGAATTGCTGAATAGCGGTATGAATCATGGGGCCTCGCCAGACGACCGCGGTCTCCTCTGGAACAAAGAACCCTATCGAGATCACTTTAACCCCGTGTCCTTCAGCCGGCTTAATCTTGCCGTCCTGTTGCTCAGGCGGTTTGTGGACTCCCATCATTATGGGAACATTGGGCCCGTACACGTCGGCATCCATCAGCCCCACCCCTGCCCCAGACTGGGCCAACGCGACAGCCAGGTTGACCGCGACAGTCGTTTTCCCCACACCGCCTTTGCCGCTGCTGATCGCGATGACGTGCTTCACACCCGGGATGAGAGCTTCTGTGCCCTTTCCACCTCCGGCCGTCTCACCGCCGACGTTCACCTCTCCCATCCTGGTCTCCTTTGTCTGAACACACTCCCTATCCTGATCGCGGGTTTGCGTCCGGTCCCCACGCACTCCGGCACGGCAGGGTAATTCGGTCGGAGGTTGGAGCGCTACTCAGCCCATTTGTGTGGCGAATTTCTTCCGTGCTCGTCCTATCAGAGGGGAGGGACGAGTCTCACGATTCATCGCGATGAGCGGGTCCAGGATCTCACCGCAAATGAGGCAGCGCCAGCCTTTGAAGTGCAAGGATCCGGTGTCGTCCTTCAGGTCCTCGAAGACATCCTTCACCATGACTCCCTTGCAGCGGGGGCACTCCATAACATATCTCCTTCGGGTGATCCTGTGAAGCAAGGGTGCGCACGCTCAGGTCACCCGTTGAGGGGTCTCGCGCCACTGGTTCAACTTCAACTGATCCCCGAGGCGATCGATAATGAGGGGATCCTGGCAGGCCGGACAGAGGATCACATCGCCTTGCTTAGCTGCCGGCTCCAGAATCACCGACCACTGGCAGCCCGGGCAGACGAGCTTCTGTAACCGTTTAGGCCTCGAGATACGCATCAGCCAGCGTCCCTGCCTGGGAGGAGTCTGAATGGAGCAACCTCCATACCTGAAATCAAGATGGTGGTATTTAACAACGAAATCACTTGGTTTCATCTTGTGTTTCATGATGGACCAGTCGGTCAGACGTTCCACATTAGATCATTCTTGACACACAAGTGCAATACCATACTTTAAGCTGTTGATACTCTTGAATACTTTTAACGTTACTGATACGAAACAGGTGAGTTCTATGGCGAAACATTATGGGAGGATCGAATGTGGAGGCGTTTCAGCTTTCGCCAGAGCGTTGAGCGACTGATGCCAAGTTGCTCTGAGGCGGCTCCGTAACGCCAACCGGTACGGTCTAGCACCCGCAGAATCGCATCTAGCTCGACATGCCGCAGAGAGGAGCCACCGACCACCTTCTCCGGCCTCTGGCTTGGACGCGCTTGGATGTCCTTCGGCAAATGCTCGAGTTGAATCACGTCGCTTTCACAGCAGACGAAGGCATGCTCGATGATGTTCTCCAGCTCCCGAATGTTCCCCGGATAGGAATAACTCTTCAGCACATCCAGCGCCTCGGATGAGACCTGCCGTATCTTCCTCCCAAGCTCATGGTTGAACTTGTCCACAAAGTGAGTAATCAGGAGAGGAATATCCTCGCGTCGCTCTCGCAGAGGAGGCAGCTCGATAGGGAACACACGAATCCGATAATACAGGTCCTCACGGAAGGTTCCATTTTTGACGGCGGCGGCCAGGTCTCGATTGCTCGCCGCCACGATGCGGACATCGACTTTGATGGTCTTGATGCCGCCGACTCGCTCGAATTCTTCCTTTTCCAGTACCCGAAGCAGCTTCACCTGGGTTGTCAAACTGACTTCGCCGATTTCATCAAGAAAGATGGTGCCAGCATTGGCCAACTCAAACCGGCCCAATTTGTCGTAGAAGGCGCCGGTGAAGGCTCCCCTCACGTGGCCGAACAGCTCACTTTCCAAAATCCCTTCGGAGAGGGCAGCGCAGTTCACCACGACGAACCGCTTGTCCTTGCGTAGACTGTTGGCATGGATCGCGTAGGCGATAAGTTCCTTCCCGGTCCCACTCTCCCCCGTCACGAGCACTGATGTCTTCGAGCCGGCCACGGCAGGAAGCAACGAAAAAATCTCTCGCATGCGCCGACTCCGTCCGACGATATTCTCGAACTTACTTTGCTCACCAAGCCGCTGCTTCAATTCTTTGACTTCAGCGGCCTTGGCAGTCAGCTCTTTCGGAATAGACATATCCCGGATGACCTCGATGAGACCGATGAGGCGGCCGTCATCATCTCGCAGAAAATCCGTATTGATGCTGGTGGGGATCAGGCGGCCGTCTCGACACCTGATAAACGCCTCGTAGTTGGACACCCGTTCCCCCCTGAGCGCCCGTTCGAGTACGCACTGATCCGTTGAGCAGATATTGCTCTGTACGAGGACATCGCACGCCATCACTTGTCCGCCCGTCTCCTGACCGAAGCCCAGCATCTCACGCATGGCACGGTTGATGAACGTGATGCGCTTGTTGAGGTCGATCGTGATCACCCCGTCGCTGATGCAATCCAGGATGACCTCAGCCTCGCTGTGTCGAGCCATCTGAAGCCGTTCCATGCCCGCCGCCTCCGCAGAATGACAGCCGATGCAGACTTCATGATACGCCACTCACTGTCGAGGAGACAAGTGCCGCTGCAGGGGGGACCCGGTCGAGAGGATGCTGGTGGCTAGGCGCGATGGGCGCTTTGCGAGCTGGAGAGGAAGAGTCGCCCGGCTGATGAGCCGGACGGCATACCAGGGATCAATGAACGACCCGGTTCAAGGCTGTGCGCGTTGCAGACTGTAGGCGAGCCCCACTTTCGAGAGGGTAAAGACCAACCACTTGGACGGATCGAAGTTGTACCATTTTGGTCCGTTGCGATAGTCGCGCAGATGTGTATGGTGGTAATTGTGATAGCCCTCCCCGAAGGTGACCAGAGACACCCACCAACTATCGCGGCTGCTGTCTTCGCTTCCGTGTGGTTGCCTGCCCCACAGGTGGCAGATTGAATTAATGCAAAACGTTGAGTTCAGCACCAGGAAGACTCGGCACACACCAGCCAGCAGAAAGCAGCCGAGCCCTCCGATCCAGCCTCCATGGATCAGGCCGAGGGAGAACGGTAAGGCCAGCCCTGAAACCACGATCGGGATATAGTAGCGGTGCTGCCACATAATCAGAGGATCTTTCCGGAGCTTCGCCTCGTATTTCTCTTCACGATACGGTGACTTCACCATAATCCAACCACAGTGGCTGTGCCAAAAGCCTTTGAGCGCGTTGTAGGGATCATCTTCTTGATCGCAACGAGCATGATGGCGGATATGGTCGGCACACCAGCGCAGGGCGGAGTTTTCGAGCGCCCATCCCCCGGCCACCAGCAGGCAAGCGCGCACCCAGGCCGGACAGTCAAAACTCCGGTGTGAGATCAAGCGGTGGTACCCCACGGTAATCCCCAGTCCGCTCACCGCGTACAGCACCGCCAGCACGATCCAGTCGAAGGCGGTGAACCCGTGGAGGTACCCGAACACCGGCACGGCGACGATTGTCGCCAACGTGACCGTGGCAAAGAGGATGATCACAGGGTAATCAAGCTGCCGAGGCTGCTTCTCCACTCGTCTCCCTCCTGGTTGGGGTGTTGTCGGCGAAGGCTGATGCACTCTTCTAAGGATCTTATACTACAGAACAAGCATTAAAATTTCAAGCAAAACTTGCCGCGGTGTATACTGAAGAGCAGACGGTAGTCGGGCGCTTTTCACTCGCGAGGTGGGCATGAAGGTCGGTGATCTGACACTTGAGCCGGAGATCCGCCGCATCGGGGAGGCACTGGCCACACGGTCCGCCGGCCATGCCCCCACGGTGTTTGACTCGCGCTGGTGGTCCGCCAATCTCCTGCGGTGGAGCATGAAGGATGACGACTTCAAGGTCCGGCTGTTTCGCTTCATTGACGTCCTGCCGTGCCTGCAACGCGATGAACAAGTGGCGAAACTGGTCGATGAGTACTTCGGCGGGATGGAGAAGCTGGCCGGTCCCATGCACTGGGGACTGCGAGCCATGTCGGCCACCCGTCTCGGAGCACGATTGAGCGTGCACTCCCTTCGCCATCAGGTCGAGCAAATGGCACGCACCTTCATTGCCGGCGCCTCGATCGACAGCGCCATGACGGTGCTGACCCAGCTCTGGAAGAGCGGGCGCGCGTGTTCGGTGGATCTTCTGGGTGAGGCCACCGTCAGCGAGCGAGAAGCCGATCAGTATCGGGATCGATGCCTTCAGGCCCTGAAGAGCCTGGGGGAGGCCGCAGCCCTGTGGCCTCCCGCTCCGGTTCTCGAGCAGGATCACTTGGGGAAGGTTCCTCGCGTTCAGCTGTCCGTGAAGCTCTCCGCACTCTATTCGCAACTGGATGCCATTGACCCTGAGG
>JAHRHE010000195.1 GCA_020027965.1 Nitrospirota bacterium
GGGCTTGCCCTGCTCGAGCGAGAGGGTGCGCGCGAGCTCCTCCTTGTGTCGTTCAAGGACATCGGCGACCTTCGCGCAGAGGGCCGATCGTTCCCACGTAGAGAACCGCGCCAGCCGGGCTCTGCCCTCCCCGGCCGCCGCGATGGCGCGCTGTGCGTCTTCACGCGTCCCTTCAGGAATGGTGGCAATGATCTCGCCGGTGGAGGGGCTGCGCGCCTCGAAGCGCGCGCCGGCCTGGCTTTCCACCCAGCGGCCGCCGATGTACATCGCGAGGTTTTCCATGGCAAAGGGGTCCTGCAATCCTTCGGTACAGGCCGCGCGCCGCCCTCTCGCGGCTCGCCGGGGCCGCCCTGAGGCTGGGACGCCGTCGCAGAGAGGTGAACAGGGTGCGGTGTGTCGTAATCAGTAGGCATTCCGCGGGCTTGTTGTGAAACCAGGAGGGATCCTGATGACTAGGTCTTGCCGTACCGGCATTGTCGTCATCTTGGCCGTGGCATTGCTCGCGTTCCAGCACCTGCCCGTCGGGGCGCAAGCGGCGCCCCGACAACTTCGGATAGCGGTCGGTATCGACGCCGATACGCTCGATCCGGCGAGCCAGACGACCACGACGGTCATCAACATGATTGATTACTTCTATGAGCCGCTGATCGACGCCGAGTACAGTCCAGGCGAGATCAGGCCGAAACTGGCCACCCGCTGGCAGGTCTCTGCGGACGGGCTCAGCTACACCTTCACCCTCCGGCCGGGCGTGCGGTTCCACGACGGCACCGCGGTTGACGCCGCGGCGGTGAAATTCAGTCTGGAGCGCCTGCTCGACCCCCGGGTGCGGGTGCCCAGCCGCCAGAACTACGCCTCGATCAGATCGGTTGAGGTGATTAATGACCTCACGGTCAGGGTGCAGCTGAAAGAAGTATTCCCGCTGCTGCTGGCAAACTTGGGAGGAGCCACCGCGGCCATCATCTCCCCCGCGGCCGTGGCGCGCGCAGCCGATCGGTTCTCCGTCGCGCCTGTTGGAGCCGGTACGGGACCATACATGTTCAAGGAGTGGCGGCGAGGCGACAGCATTCTCATTGAGAGGAACTCGAATTACTGGGGCAGCAAGCCTGTGTTTGAGGAAGTGCTCTTCCGGGTGGTCCCCGACGCAGGGACGCGTCTGGCCCAGCTGCTCGCCGGTGATGCCCACATGGCGATGCTGCCTCCCGCTCCGGACGTCAAAGGACTGCGCCAGAACCCGCGTGTCACCGTCGTCGAGGCGCCCACGGATCGGACCATATTCCTGGTGT
Source organism: Nitrospirota bacterium (assembly GCA_020027965.1). GTDB lineage: Bacteria > Nitrospirota > Nitrospiria > Nitrospirales > Nitrospiraceae > JAHRHE01. The sequence continues at coordinate 1,284 of JAHRHE010000195.1, forward strand.
TGAATACGCAGTGGGGGCCGCTGAAGGACGTGCGCGTGCGTCAGGCGCTGAACTACGCGATCAACAAGAAAGCGATCCTCTCGAGCATTCTATTTGACCTCGGTACCGTGGCCATCTCTCCATGCCCGCCCCTGATGTTCGGCCACCAGGCAGTCGCGCCGGGGGGCTGGCCGTACAATCCCGTCAAAGCGAAGCAGCTGCTCGCGGAGGCCGGCTATCCGAATGGGTTCGAGGTGAGTTTCCTCACTCCAACCGGCCGGTATATCGGGGACTTCCAGTTCGCCCAGGCCGTCGCCGCCCAGCTACAGAACGTCGGGATCCGCGCGAACATGAGGACGATGGACTGGCCGACCTACGTCGGCACCATTCTGGCGCCGCTGGAGCGCACCACCGTGCAGATGATCGTCCTGGGCTGGGCATGGCCGGTACTCGACTGCGACGGTGCACTCTTCGGACAATTCCACTCATCCTCGCACCCACCGGCCGGACTGGGACCGGCCTTCTACAAGAACGACCGGGTGGACCGGCTGCTCGAGGAAGCACGGAGGATCGTCGACCCGCAGCGGCGTCGCACAGTCTACCGGGAAGCCCAGCAGATGATCTGGAACGATGCGCCGTGGGTTTTCCTCTGGACGCAGAAGTGGTACGTGGCCACAGTCAAGAATCTGGAAGGGGTCCGTGTGCTTCCGATTGAGAAATGGGATGCTATCTATGCCACGTGGAAGTAAGCGTGGACTAGCGACCCACTAGCCCGTTGGCTCTCGGGCAGTACATCTTTCGCCGGCTGATTCTCGCCATCCCGACGCTGCTCGGGGTTACCATCGCCGTGTTTCTCCTGATCCGCTTGATTCCCGGCGATCCGGCGCGCATCATTGCCGGCGTGACCGCCTCTGATGAAGAAGTCCGGCGCATCCGCGTCGAGTTGGGGCTCACCAAGCCCCTGCACGTTCAGTACCTGGTATTCCTCAATCAGCTCCGGCGCGGCGACCTCGGGAGATCGGCCGTCACCCGGGCGCCCGTAACTGAGGAAATCGCGCTGCGGCTGCCTCAGACGGTCATGCTGGCAGTGGCCTCGTCATGGCAGGCGCGGTGTGTGGGATCTCCATTCCGGTATTTTGGTTGGGCTTGATGTTGATGCTGCTGTTTGCCGTTTACCTGCACTGGCTGCCGGCCGGCGGCTACGGCACGGCTGCGCACTTCGTGCTGCCCACCATCACGCTCGCGGCGTTCTCTGTCGCCATCATCGCCCGGATGACCCGCAGCAGCCTGTTAGAGGTGCTGAACCAGGAGTACGTGCGCACCGCGCACGCCAAAGGCGTACCCGCGCGCGGGGTGGTCTTCCGGCATGCCTTGAAGAACGCCTTGATTCCCATTCTCACCGTGGTCGGGCTGCAGTTTGGCGCGCTCCTGGGCGGAGCGGTCCTGACCGAGACGACGTTTGCCTGGCCGGGGATCGGACGGCTGCTGGTGAGCGCGGTCTCATCCCGCGACTACGCAGTTGTCCAGGGCATCGTTTTCATCTTTGCATCCATGTACGTCGTCGTGAACCTGGCCGTGGACGTCCTCTATGGGTATGTTGACCCGCGCATCCACTACGGTTAGCTGGAGCGCATCCCCCACCATCCGCCGGCGCGGGGTTGTGTCGCGTCTGGCCGTCCGAAAGACGGCGGTCGCCGGGGCGATCATCCTTGGGGGTTTCGCGGTCGCGGCGGCGGTCGGACCCCTCATCTTACCCTATCAACCGAATGCGGTCGACCTCGAGCGCGTGTTGCAGCGGCCGTCGTGGGCGCACCTGTTCGGAACGGATAACCTCGGGCGGGACCTCTTTACCCGCGTGGTCTACGGGGCACGTGTCTCATTCCTGATCGGCACGCTGGGGGTCGCGTTGAGCGTGCTGGTCGGTGTCCCCCTGGGTTTGCTTTCGGGCTACTCCGGTGGCAGGGTTGACCTGCTGCTCCAACGCTTCGTCGACATCCTGCTGGCCTTTCCCGGATTCTTGCTTGCGTTGACCCTGGTGGCGGTGCTGGGGGTGGGGGTGATCAACGTCGTGGTGTCGGTCGGCCTGGCGACGGCGCCGACCTACATCCGGCTCGTGCGTGGAGTGGTCCTCTCGGTGCGGGAACAGACCTACGTCGAAGCGGCGCGGGCAATGGGTGTCCGTGACAGCCGGATCGTCCTGCGCCATGTCCTCCCCAACTGTATGGCGCCGCTCATCGTGCAGTCCACCCTGCAGCTGGGGACCGCCATCCTGACCGCGGCCGGACTCGGCTTCCTGGGGCTGGGGGTGAGACCTCCTACGCCGGAATGGGGAACGATGCTCGGAGAAGGCCAGACCTATCTGTTCTCGTCATGGTACATTGCCACATTTCCCGGGATGGCGATTTCCCTGGCAGTTATGGCGTTCAACCTGTTGGGGGACGGTCTCCGCGACGCCCTCGATCCCCGGATGGCCCGCGCGCACGCCAGATAGCGCCGGCCGATATCCTCTGGCAAGCTGGTATAGGAGACCCATCAAGGAACGGCCAATACATCGTTGTTTGACGGCATCGTCAATGGAGTGCCGTGGCTTGCACAGATGAAAAGGGCTGAGCCGCACCAGGGGGCAAAGCGTTCGCCGCCTGCTCAGGGCAGGCTGCGCAGAGACCGCAGACGCTTCCACGAACTCCCCGCCAGGCCCACAGTTCTTATCGGCCGTGAGGCCGAGATGGCTGCGATCAAGCAACAGCTGCTCCGTCCCGAGGTTCAACTTGTGACCATCACCGGCCCTCCAGGAGTGGGCAAGACGCGCCTGGGCCTTGAAGTAGCCTACGATCTACGGGATGCGCTTGACCTCGGTGCTGTCTTCGTCGACCTCGCGCAGGTTCGTGACCCGGCACTCGTGCTTTACACTACCGCCCATGCTCTTGGGGTACGTCACGCCCCTGGGGAGACACTTGAAGCGGGCCGGTCGCTGGTCAGGCGCATCTCCGACCTGGCGAGAAATAAGAGCCTGCTGATAGTGCTTGACAATTTCGAGCATGTTATCAAAGCCAGCTCTGATGTGGCCGACCTGCTCTCAGCATGCCAGACGTTGAAGATTCTGGTCACGAGCCGCGAACGATTACACCTGCGTTGGGAGCATGAGTCCTCGCTCCATCCACTCACGCTGCCGGATATCAATCGCCTTCCTCCGGCTGAGGCCATGGCCACATTCCCAGCGATTGCCCTCTTTCTCGACCGCGCGAGAGCGGTGCTGCCCAGCTTTGCCCTCAAGCCGGACAACGCGCGCACGATCGCTGAGATCTGCGTCCACCTCGACGGGCTGCCCCTGGCCATTGAGCTGGCTACGGCGCACGTCAAAGCCGTGCCATTGCCGCTGCTGCACCAGCGATTGCAGCGACAGCTCGAGTTCCTCGCCGGAGGGCCGCGGGATCTTCCCGCGCGGCATCGCACCCTCAGGGAGACCATCGCATGGAGCTACGACCTGCTGGAACCGGGGGAGCGCGCCCTCTTCCGCCGGCTTGCGGTGTTTGTTGGCGGGTGCACGCTCGAGGCGGTGGAGGCGGTGTGTGCCGGAGAGACACTCAATGCCGATATCGTCGCGGATGTGACCTCCTTAGTCGACAAGAGTCTTCTGTGGCGGGAGGATGACGCGCGAGGCACAACCCGCTTTCGAATGCTGGAGAGCCTCCGCGAGTTTGGACTAGAGCAGCTGGCTGCGCGCACCGAACTCGACCGCGCGCGTCAGCGCCATGCAGACTATTTTGCTGCGCTATCTGAAGGATCTGAGCCGGCTCGAGTGGGCTCCGGCCAGGGCGCCTGGTTGAACCGGTGGGCGCAGGAGCAAGGGAATCTGCGGGCGGCGCTGCAATGGGCTCTGGATAGCGAGAGCCCTTCTCTCGGTCTGCGCCTGGCCGGTGCTCTTCGAATGTACTGGCACGTCCGAGGGCACTGGGCTGAGGGACTTTCCTGGCTGGAGCGGCTGCTGGCAAAACCGGCCACGTCACCACCAGCAGTACGAGCGCAGGCCTTGTTTGCGGCCGCAGCTCTCGCCGGGCAGCAGGGCGACGCTCAGAAGGCGGCTGCGTTCTCAGGGGAGAGCCTCGAACTCAGAAGAGCGCAGGGTGATGATGCCGGGGTGGCCTCATCCCTGTGGCAATTGGCGATGGCCGAGCAAGCTCGAGGTGACAGCGAGCGTGCGTCCAGACTGCTCGAGGAGAGTCTCGCCCTCGCCCGCCGGATCGGCTACAAATGGGTCGTCGCGCACGTATTGCGGGCCAAGGGAATCCTGACACACCTTAATCGCGACTACGGAAATGCAGCAACGTTACTCGAGGAAAGCCTCACCCTGTTCAAGGACCTGGGAGAACTCCGCGGCGTCGAGATCACCCTGGAGAGACTCGGGTGGGTTGTGCTCGAGACGTCCGACTACGATCGGGCCCGACGAGTGTTTGAGGAGGGCCTGGCGCTCAGAACCGAGCTCGGTGATCGACCGGCCATAGGGTCGCCAACCGGCTTAGGTGTGCTGGCGATCCTCGAAGGTGAGTATCAGCGCGCTCGCGAGTTGTTTAATGAGTCCCTCGCCTCCTCAATGGAACGCAGCGATAAGCGCAACATTTTGAGGGCCTTGAACAATCTAGCTGTTGCGCACGGCCTGCTGGAAGACTATGGGGCGGCGACGGAGTTGCTCGATCGGGGCCTCGCGTTGTGCCACGAACTCGGCGATGAATTGAGCATCAGTTTTGCGCTGAATCGTCTCGCATGGGTGGCACAACGACAGCAGGACTACGCGCGTGCGGCAAGTCTGTGGAACGAGAACCTCACACTGGCCGCAACGCTTGGCAATTCGCTGGCTGTAGCCGAGGCACTTGATGGAGCGGCCGCGGTTGCGGCAGCCATGGGGCGTCCCGGGGAAGCGACCACGCTGTTGGGAGCAATTGACGCAATGCTGGCAGGATCGGGGGTGCTTC
>JAHRHE010000196.1 GCA_020027965.1 Nitrospirota bacterium
GGTGTATCAGGTCAGGGAACAGCAGCCAGGCGGCCGGTACAATGCGCCGGGGATGTGGTGCGACGAATACGTGCTCACCTTCGACGGCCAGGCCATCCTGCGCCAGTGGACGCACAAGTCATATTTTCACGGCGGGGAGTTGCAGCCGACCTTTTGCGTGCCGGACGGCGCGGATGCGAAGCCCTGACTCACCCCCTCCCCCTCGCCCAAGCGCGCTGAGCGGGTGTAGAATGAAGCATTGCAGGGCCATCATGCCTGACGGGGAGGTGCACCATGAACACGCTGTTGAAGGCCGCTCTCTTGAGTCTGATCGCGCTGACCATGGGATGCATGGTGTTTGTCCCAAAGGAGACGCTCTACTTGAAATCGGCGCAGGATCATGCCACCCAGGAGGAGGTTCGTCAGCAACTGGGGCCACCGCGATCCACCGCGTCCACCGAGAGTCGGGGATCGGTCTGGATCTATGAAGTGCGGGAACTCGAGCCGGGCAGTCAGAATACCTGGGCCTCGATCGGGTCGTGGTGCGATGAATACCGGCTCAACTTTGACGAACACGGCATTCTCCGGCAGTGGACCCACCATTCGTATGTCCACCCGGGCGAAATGATGCCGGTCTCCTGTAACTCGACGATCGGCATCGAAAAGCCGGCGTTGTGAGCGGGGCAATCCCTCCTGCACGGTCTTTACTGGGGACTTCTGCTCCAGGTCTGTCATCCGTGCTCCCTGACGATACACAGCCGTCAGCTCCGCAGGAGGTGACCTATGACACTGCTGCGACAGAGTGCCTGGATTGGTGTGCTACTGGTGGTGAGCGGGTGCGCAGTCTTCGAGGCCAAAGAATCCCGCTATCTCCGGTCAGCCCAGGGGCAGGCGACACAGGCCGAGATTCGACAGCACATGGGGCCACCGTGGCGGATGGGGAGCACTCCGGCAGGTGAACCCCAGTGGGTCTATGAGGTGCGGGAAGAAGACCCTGGAAGTCGCTGGACCTCGAACGGCCTCTGGTGCGACGAGTACGTCCTCACGTTCGACCCCCAGGGGGTTCTCCGGCGCTGGACACACAGATCGTTCTTCCACGGGGGGGAGTTGATGCCGGACCGCTGTGAGTCCGGGGTTCAGAAGCCAGCCGTGTGACGGGTCCGATCACGCTTGACATTGAACTCATGCAGACATTCCCGGCTCGTGGAGGATATGCCATGACAGCAGTGCGCCAGGCAGGCAGGTTCAGCAGCTTCGGGGCGAGGAGGTTGGTCAGGACTGCAGTCTTCAGCCTGGCTCTGCTGGGCGTTGGGTGCACCCTGTTCATCCCCAAGGAGACACTCTACCTGGAATCGGCGCAGGATCGGGCTACTCAGGAGGAGGTTCAGCAGCGGCTGGGGAAACCGAAGCTGGTGGCGTCCACCAAGGCCGGGGATCCAGTCTGGGTCTACCACGTGTATTACGAAGATCCGGGACCTGCGAATAAGTGGGGAGCAGCAGGAACCTGGTGCGATGAATATGTGCTCACCTTCGATAAACAAGGCATCCTGCGCAGTTGGACACACAAGTCCGAAGGGCACGGCGGCGAGCTCATGCCCACCTATTGCGTGACCGACGGCTTCAAGGCCGCGTCCTGATCCGTAGCCATCCCGCCCTTTCCGATAAGTTTGGAGCAGTTGAATGGATGTAGGCTCGAACTGCACTGGGTCGAGACCTACATGCCTACCAACGGTGTGACCAGTGGAGGGCAAGATTCCGGTTGTCAACACCATGGTGACCAACGCCTTCGAACTGCCTGGCCACCGGATCACGAAAAACCTGGGCCTAGTTCGCGGGATTATCGTCCGGTCCCGGAGCATCATCGGGAACATTGGGGCAGGCCTCCAGTCGCTGTTCGGGGGCGACATCACGCTCTACACAGACCTGTGCGACCGGGCTCGCCGAGATGCCTATCAGCGCATGATCGAGGAAGCCAGCAACCTCGGCGCGAACGCGATCATCGGTGTACGCTACGACGCCACTGAAGTGATGGGCGGCATCACCGAGGTGCTCTGTTACGGCACCGCCGTCATGGTCGAAAGGGAACGAGTATAGGGCAAGAAAGATGGCGGGCTCCGTTCGTGCCCGCCGCGGCCCATCGGCGAGTCCGGAACTTCAAAAATTAGAACGTCCCAGATTCTCTGGATTCAAACTATGCTCAAGAGATGCGCTTATCCAACGGGTTCAAGCCAGACTTTAGCGTGCTGTGCTGTAGCTGCGGACCGAACGAATGCGCGGTGAGGCAATCGCGCGTCTTCCACCAACTAGCCCGCTCTCTAAACCTGCTCAACGTCCGCGACGATCGTGTGCAGGCCGGAGGCGCCGGCGGGTTGGGGACGGACCAACTCCTCGGTTTGCACCTGGCCCTTGATGTCAGTGGCGCGGACCGCCACCTGGTACTTGCCCGGCTTGGTGGGACTCCAGCGGTAGGTCCAGATCACCCATGAATAGGGGGACATGGGCGGCTCCAGTTCGGCCGCCCGCCAAGACTTTCCCCGGTCGAAGCTCAGCTCGACCTTGCTGATCGTGTGGGGGCCCCCGAAGGCGATGCCTTTGAATGACTGTTCGGGGCCCTGGAGCGGCTGGTAATGACCCGGGCTGTCGATGCGGGAGAAGATCTTGATGGTCCCCTCATCCGTCCATCCTTTTCGCTGCCAGTAGCCTTGATAATCCCCGTTGTAGACCTCGATTCCGATGATCCATTTGACGTTCTTGATGCCGTACAGGCCTGGGACGATCAGTCGGAGAGGGAAGCCATGCTCCTTGGCCAGCTTCTCGCCATTCATCAGGTATGCCAGCATGACGTCGTCCTGCATCGCGCGCCTGAAGGGGATGCTGTCGTCATAGCCATCGGCCGCCCGAAACACGACATCCCGCGCGGTCTCTTGGTCCGCCCCGGCGTCCTTCAAGAGGGCCTTGAGCGAGATACCCCGCCACTGCGCATTCCCCAGGCTGTCTCCGCCGGGCAGCGTGTCGATGCACATGAGCGTCGAGACCTGGTCGAAGGAGTCCCGATTCAACACATCCCGCCAGCCGAGGGTCATCGGGCGGGCGACCTCGCCGGAGACGGACATCCGCCACTGCTCCACGTTCACGTCTCGCGAGATATTAAACGGGGAGTCCATATAATTGACGACGTAGAACTTGTCATTGGGTGTGAAATACAGGGTCTCTCGGGGAGGCATCGCGAACATCCGGCCAAACACGCCTCCCACGGAGTCGCATCCTCCGGTCAGGCCGGCGACCAGCCCCAGACCGCTCAACTGCAAGAAGGTCCGACGGCGCACTCTCATGCCAATCCCCTGTGTCCGAGCCCCGGTTGGTCATTATCATACACCCGCCTCCAGTCCCGCAAGGCGAGGCTCGGGTAAGCTTGACTACGCGAAGGGGTCACCTCATACCGCACTCGCCGGCGATCCCACCCCGCGCGGGTGCGGCTGGACCCCTCGCCCCGCAGGGAACACGGCGTGATACCATCCCGGCCTTCGGTTCGCTCTGAGGTGCCGTCAGCGGCTTGACACGCTCCTTTTAATATAGTACTGTTAGCGGCTCTGCGGAGAGCACCTGTTCTTTGACAACTGAATAGAGCGAGCAAGGGAAGGTGTATTGAAGTGGTGGCCCTTGGATCCAATTCTAGAACACACATATGAGAGTTTGATCCTGGCTCAGAACGAACGCTGGCGGCGCGCCTAACACATGCAAGTCGAACGAGAAGGCGTAGCAATACGCTTGTAGAGTGGCGAACGGGTGAGTAATACGTGGGTGACCTACCCTCGAGTGGGGAATAACCCGCCGAAAGGCGGGCTAATGCCGCGTACGCTTCCGTCCTCACGGGGACGGAAGGAAAGCTGTACCGTGGGTACGGCGCTCAAGGATGGGCTCACGTCCTATCAGCTTGTTGGTAGGGTAACGGCCTACCAAGGCTACGACGGGTAGCTGGTCTGAGAGGACGATCAGCCACACTGGCACTGCGACACGGGCCAGACTCCTACGGGAGGCAGCAGTGAGGAATATTGCGCAATGG
>JAHRHE010000096.1 GCA_020027965.1 Nitrospirota bacterium
GGGCCGAGACGGCGAGAGTATTCAGCCCCAACAGCCGAAGAAACGACGTCGAAATCTGGGTCGCATACTGGCACCGGACGGCATTGACCCGGGTGCCGTCCAGGGACGGGGTAAAGGTTGCCCGGTCCCAGATCCCCAGGACGATGTCTCCGTTGGTATCGTTCCCGGAATTCAGGCCTAAGTTGATGGTGCCCACCCGGTAGGGGTTCAGGTTGGCAAACCGCCATGCCTGTGATCGCACTGTCGAGAAGACCGTGCCGTCGAAGCCCAGATTTCCGGCGCCGGCCAGGGCGGCCGCATCCATACTGCGCTGAAGCTCGGCCCTGGCAGCACTAAAGTAAGCAAGGTCGATGGCAATCCCACCCATGATCAGGATGAACGTCAGGCTCATGGTGGTAAAGAGCAAGATGCTACCCCGCTGACCCTTCAGGGCATCGCCCTTCATGGCTTCTCGCTCCCCTGTTGGGAAAAGGGCTGGTCCAACACGACCTCGGCATCGTCGAGCAGGACAGATGCGTTCTCCGCCTTCACGGCCTCTGTGCCTCCGCAGCCTCGGGAACGGTCGGCGGAGCTGCGCCCCGGCCCTCGGAGGTCTTGGGGCTCTCAGCGGGCTCAAAATGGATATCCCCGATCTCTTGCCACGGGATGTCCACCCGCCCCTGGGGAGTCATGCCCCGTAGCACCGCCGTGCCCAGGTTCACATAGTCCCCTTCGACTCGAGAGCCATCCAAAAGCACCGCAGCGGCCGAGTGACGGAAGTGGGTGACCGCTAGGTAGGGCCGTAAGGCACTATCTTCGACGGGCTGCCGAAAGAATTGGATGCTGCGAATGCTGGCAAGCGGGATCTCGGTTTCGACCCCTCTGCGGGAAAGAATCACCAGCGCCATCTGGCCATGCCCCTGCTTCGCCCGCGGCTCCTCCCTGAAGAGAGTGCCGAGCCCCTGGATCGAACCAGTCATGCTCACATCCGGAGCCTTAGCACCCTGAGGAACGGCACCCTCCTCGGGCTTCGACATGATGGTGTAAAACACCTCGAAGGAGGCTTGAGTCAGCCGCCAGGACTTCCCATCCCAAGTCCGCACTTCGGCGGTCACCTCCTGCGCGACCGCGGGGAGGGCCGCATTCACGAGCCCCGCCAGAATCGCCAAGCCAACTATGACTCTCATCTCTCCCTCCGCTATCTCCCAATCTTCTGCCAGGCCTCTAAGAGCCTCAGGAGTGCCGGGACCACGGCGACGATAAAGAAAACCGGCAAGAGAAAGAGCACGGTGGGGAAGACCATCTTCAGGGGGGCCAGGTACGCTCGCTCCTCTGCGCGGCGTCGCCGCTTCAGGCGTGCCGATTCGGCGTGGACACGGAGTGTTTTGCCCAGGCTGGTGCCCAGCCGGTCCGTCTGGATGAAGGCGCCCACGACCGCCTTCAGGTCCTCTACCCCCGTCCGCTCCCCGAGTGCGTGGAATGCCTCCTCACGGCGCCGCCCGGCCCGTATTTCAAGGTGCATGCGCAGCATCTCTTGGTGGAGGGGGCTCCGGTGGGCCTCGGGATGTTGGGTGACCCGTCCAACGGCGGCGTCAAAACCCATGCCAGCCTCGACGCACACCATCAAGAGGTCCAGGACCTCGGGGAGGGCGTGCTGGATTTCCCGCTGGCGAGCCTGGGTGCGATTGCGCAGCCAGAGTTCGGGGAGGAAGGACCCCACCAGCGCCAGAGCAAGCGACAACAGCAGGAGGTGCGGCAGGGCCCGTTGGACGGCCAGGCCGTACAGGGTATAGGCGTAGCCGCACAGGATCGCAGAGCCAACCTTCGCGCCGATGAATAACCCGACGGCGCGGGGATTGTTATAGCCCGCCCACGTCAGCCGCTGCCGCAGCTGTGATAGCCTGACGCTATCCCGCGGGCCAAAGACCCGACCCACACGCTCGAGGATCCGCTGCCACCCTGTCCTCGTCCGCTCCTCCCAGCGGAGAATGGATGCTGGCCCAGCCTCGGGCACAGAGGCTTGAAAGCGCTGGGGCTGCACCAGAGACCAACGTCGGAGTAGAAAGGCCCCCGCGAGACAGACGACCCCTCCAACCAGGGCGAAGGCAAGGATCGCATAACTAATGGCGGCCATCTCCCTCACACCCTGATCTGCGCGATGCGCCAGATCATAAACAAACCGATCCCCTCGAGGATGATTCCTGCCCAGATGAGACGCGACGCGAGGGGGGAGTTAAGCAGCGGCTCGAAGTACCCAGGGCTGACCAATTCGAACATGATTGCCAAGACGATCGGGAACACACCCACGCAGATCGCGCTCCATCGATGCTGCACCGAGAGCACTCGCGCGTGGCTCAAGACCTTGAATCGCTCGCGAATGACCTCGCTCAAGGAATCCAGGATCTCGGCCAGGTTGCCGCCGGCGCTCCGCTGGATCGTAATGGCGGTGCAGAAGAAAGCCGTATCCCCCGTGGGAATGCGGCGTTGAAGCCTGAAGAGGGCCTCCCCAGGGTCCATTCCCAGCCGGGTCTCTTCAGAGACCCTTCGGAACTCCTCGGCCGCCGGGTCCGGCATCTCCTCTCCCACCACTTGAATGGCCGCGCCCAAAGCGTGACCGGCGCGGATGGAGCGGGTCATCATATCGAGGGCATCAGGAAACTGTCTCTCAAAGCGTTGCAGACGCTGGTGCCGTTTGTATGCGAGGTGGAGGATCGGCAAGGAGCCTGCGACGAGGGCCGCGACCACCCCCCACACCGGCTGACCCGTCCGCAGCCACCCGGCGCCTCCCCCGACGACGGCACAGGTACCCATGAGGACGAGGATGCGGCTGCGGTCCCTCATGTCAAGGCCTGCCTGCTCGGCCAGGGCGATGAGCGGGCTCCTCAGCCTCGCCCATGTCGAGTCCACCTCTCGGGGATCGGCCCGCGCGATTCGCGGGTCCGTTTTTGGATGGATCCAGAAACGGGTGCCGAGCCGCCGACGGATCATCCGGCCGGTCTCCGCGAACCACCAGAACCCTACAATGAGCGTCACGACCACCAGGAACGCCAATCCCGCGATGGCGGCCACCAGGTTCATCGGCGCCCCTCCTGTCGCGGCGCAGGATCGAAGATCTCAGGTCGCAGGTGAATCCCCGCACGAACCAGCCGTTCGGTGAACTTAGGCCGCACTCCGGTGGCGTGGTGGAAGCCGAGCACGCGACCATCTTGGTCGATCCCCGCATGCTCATACACAAAGATGTCCTGCGTGGAGATGACCGATTCCTCCATGCCGCTGACTTCCGTGACCCGAACGATCTTCCGGCTCCCGTCGCTGAAGCGCGCCATGTGGATGCCCAGCTCAAGGGCGGAGCAGATGTACTCCCGCATAGCGCGGACGGGAACCGAGAGGCCGGCCATCAGGATCATCGTCTCGAGGCGCGCCAGGGCCTCCCGCGTCGAATTGGCGTGCACGGTGCAGAGCGACCCGTCGTGACCCGTGTTCATCGCCTGGAGCATGTCCAGAACCTCGGGGCCCCGCACCTCACCAACGATGATGCGGTCCGGGCGCATCCGGAGGGCGTTTCGCACCAGGTCCCGCTGGCTGACCATTCCTTGTCCTTCGATGTTCGGGGGGCGCGTCTCCAACCGGACCACATGTTCCTGCTGGAGCTGCAGCTCGGCCGAGTCCTCGATGGTGATGATCCGCTCCGTGTTGGGGATGGCGGTTGAGAGGACGTTGAGCAGGGTCGTCTTGCCGCTCCCGGTGCCGCCCGAGATGAGCATGTTGAGGCGCGCCCGTACCGCGGCAGCGAGGAACTCGGCGAGGACCGGGGTGAGCGTGCCGAATCCGAGGAGGTCCGGCATCTTGAACGGCTCAACCGCAAAGCGGCGAATGGAGAGCATCGGCCCGTCGATGGCAAGGGGGGGGATAATGGCGTTGACTCGCGAGCCGTCGTGCAAGCGCGCATCCACCATCGGAGAGGATTCGTCCACCCGACGGCCCACCTGCGAAACGATCCGCTCGATGATCTGGAGCAGGTGGGCACTGTCCCGAAAAATGATGTCCGCACGCTCGATCTTGCCCCGCCGCTCCACATAGACATTATAGGGCCCGTTCACGAGGATATCCGACACCGTCGGATCCATCATGAGCGGTTCGATGGGCCCGAGCCCAAAGGTCTCGTGCTGTACATCGATGACGAGCTGCTCCCGCTCCTGGCGGCTGAGCGGCGTCTCCTCCCCCGCGAGGAGATCCTCGAGGAGACGGCGGATCTGTTGTTGCACCGACTCCGGTGGGAGACTGTCGAGCTTGGAGAGGTCGATCCGTTCGATCAGCTGGCGATGGATTCGGCTCTTCAGCTCGAAGCCGCTGCCGTCTCCTTTATTATTATTCTGTTCTGTGCCAGGCGGAGAGGCGACAGCGGGCTCTGATGCGTTCTCGGTCCGGCTGCGGACCCGTCTCATCTACTTGCCTCCTGGCCAGCGAGAGGGAATCCGCACCAGGCGGAGGAGCGAGGTCCCGCGCGGTGGCGGTTCCGTCACGTGCCCGTTAATCAGCATCTCGCTCAGCTGCCGCAGGTTCTTGGCGATCTTTGAGCGCGGCGAGGCTATGACCACGGGCTCGCCGTTGTTGATGGCGGTCACGACGGTCGGGTAGTCGCTCGGCGTCTTCCAGTACACGGGGAGCTCGAGCGTTTCCCGAACGTGCTTGAGGGTCACGTCCTCTCCGGTTCCCTCGCGCATCACGACGATGCGCACTTTCCGGAGGTCGAGGCCCAGATGGCGAAAGGCCGCAAGGCCGGCCGCCCCCGAGCGGAGAGCGGACACATTCAGGCTGACGAGAAACAGGATCTCGTCAGAGGTCTCCAGTGCTGCGATGGTTCCAGGGTCCATGTCGTGGGGGAGGTCGAGGACGACATGGTCGAAATGCGATCGAAGGATTTCGAGGCCCGTCTGGACCTGCTCGACAGAATGCTTGCCGCGTTCGATCCGCGCCGGGCCCGGAAGGACACAGAGACCGGTCGGGTGGTGAGCCAGGAGACCCTGCAGGAACGATTGGTCCATCCGCGAGACGTTCTCAAACGCGTCAAGGACAGAGTAGGGGTGTCGGAGGTTCAGGAACGTGGCCACGTCGGATTGTCGCATGTCCAGGTCCATGAGCAGCACCCGCCCAGGGGCGCCCTCGGCGAAGCAGACGGCCAGGTTGGTGGCGACCGTGGTCACCCCGAGGCCGCCCTTGGTGGAGAAGACCGACGTGACGCGCCCATGCCGACGCTCCGGGGCGACCGCGCGGCGAGAGCGGATCACCTTGTCGAGGGCCGCAAGCAGCTCGTCGCTCTTGACCGGGCGGCTCAGAAAGTCGAGGGCCCCCGCGCGGATGACCTGGATGACGAGATCGGCCGATGAGCTGAGCCCGGTGGCGAGGATCGCGGTCTCTGGCACGGCCTGGGCCAGTTGTTCGAAGGCGGCAGGCCCTTTCCCGTCGTCTTTTCCCTCCGATTCGGAAGGGATCTCGACAACCAGCACATCCGGCCGGCACGCGGGGGCCTCGCGGAACGCCTCACCGATGCTGGAAAACTCGCCCACGACGACCGACGCGGTGGCCCCCACGATCCGGCGCAGGTTGGCGCGGGAGTCCTGGTCAGAATCGACGATGACCGTTCGCAGCACCGTTGCCATGGGGCACCGCCCCTTATTTTCCGCGGAGGGTACTCTGACCCAACGGACGGTCCACTTCCGCACCGACGCCGGGAATCCCCGGCACGAGCGTAAACTCCGACTTCTCCGCTTCGGTGACCTCCAGGAGCTTGGAGGGATCGGGGACCGTCGGTGAACCGGGCGGAGTCGCCTGGACCAGTTTTACGCTGACGATGAAGAGCAGCTCCGTTTCGCTATTCTGGAACGACGTGCTACGGAAAAGGGCGCCCAGGATCGGAATATCTCCGAGGATGGGAATTTTGGCCACTGACTGCCGGACCTCATTATTGATGAGCCCGGCGATGGCAAAGCTTTCGCCGTCTCTGAGGTTCACGGTGGTGGAAGCATTATTCTTCCTGAGCACGGGGACGACGAAGCCGGAAAACTGCAGGCCGCTGCTGAAGTCGAGGGTCGAGACCTCGGGCTCCACGCTCAAGTTGATCCTGCTCCCGTCCTCCACCACCGGGAGGAAAATGAGGCGGATGCCGAACGGCTTGAATTCGATGGTGATGGTGGTGGTCCCTGCGGCGGCGGTCTGTGGGACCGGAAAGGGAAACTCGCCGCCTGAGAGGAAACTGGCTCGCTTGCCGCTTTCCGTGACGAGGTTGGGCTTGGCCAGCGTCCGGAGCAGACCCCGCTCGGCCAGGGCCCGGGCAATCCCGGAGAAGTCGCGGTTGGGGGAGGAGAAGAAAAAGCTCGCGAGGGTACTAAAAGCGAGGTCGGGTGCATTGGGGTCGCTGATCAGCCCAAGCGGTGGGAAGAAGGGGGCACCGGGGAACGCCCCTCCCTGGAAGGTGGCACCGAGGAAGCGGTAGCTGAAGCCGAGTTCCTTGAGGGCCGTGCGCTGCACCTCCGCCACCTGGACCTGAATCAGGACTTCCTGGGGCTTGACGCCCCTCACGGTGAGGAGGTTGACGACCTTTCCCTTCGGGGCGAATACCGCGGCGACCTCGGCGGCGGCGGTGACCATCTCCCCGCTGGAGACCGTGCCTTGAAGGATGATGGCCTCTTGTGCCGGACGCACCTCGACCGTGTCGTGGGGGGCCATCTGCTTCAACCGTTCTCGCAGGAGCTCGAGATCGGTCTGCACCACCAGGTCAAAGAACTGGGTCTTCTGGGCGTAAAAGACGACCAGCGAGGTGACGCCGAGGGCCTTGCCATTGATCAGGATCTGGTTGGGCTTGATGACAAAAACATCAGCGATGTTCGGGTCCGTAACCGACACCCGGTCGAAGGGTTCCTTGACCTCGACGACGTGCGACTTGCCGATGGTCACCTCGATCCGGACCAGTCCTGGCCCCTGGGCCGTCGCGGGCAGGCGGAGGACCACCAAAAGCGCAGCGAACACCAACCCCAGGAGGACGCGGCAGGCTACGGCAGGACGTTGTGCTCGCATCGCAGCTCCTCTCACCTCACCGGGTGTTGACCGGAGCCCACAGACCGCCGGCGTCGCGGACAAAGGTTTGTTCACTGGCCTGGCCCGCCCGGACGACGGAGACCGTGTGGGTTTCACCCTTGGGGGCGGACCGTTCCGCGCCATCGCTCACCTGGGCCTGGAGGCTGGTGGCCTTCTTTGGCTGCTCCGAGCCGAGGAGTCGCGCCTTGGTCACCCCGGCTGTGGCGACGATCCGGTCATCCCGAAGATTCCGTGTCGCGAGGATCACCTTCCCCCTCGTCTCCGTCTGCGCCAGCGCCAGGCGCTCGACCTGCTCGGGCGTCAGCGCGAGGGTGACCGTGGTGACTTTGACCGGGCTGTTGTCACGCATCTCGACGGTCTGCCCCGCCGCCAGCACCGGAACGTTCTGCAGGATCACCTTGCCCACATGGTCGATTTGACTGCCCTCGGACCGCATGCTCGCGATGAGGTCCACGCGGCTGTGGGGCAGAATGAACCCCGTCTCCTGGACCGCCTCGTCGACCTTGATCGTCACCCCCCGGAGACCCTCCGGGACGAGCATCGGGAGCAGTCCTCCGCGCGCAGCGGATGCGGCGTCAATGAGCTTTGACTTAAGCAGAGGCTCGCCGGCCACGATGGAACTGCGGGCTACCTGCCCCTCGGCTTCGGCAAGGCTCCGCAGGGCGCCACCGGGGACGGCCTGGTTCGGCCAGGAAGAGAGTCTGACATGTTGAGGCGTGATGGCTTCTCCGACCGGCACGTTGACTTGGGCCACGACGATCTGCTCGACCGGCTGGCCATACACAGCCACCCGTTGGATGATGGTCTGGTAGACGAGGAAAGCGGTCGCCAAGCCAATCACCGCGGCGAGCGTTACCACTATCAATAGTCGTCGACGCACGGCAGTCCTCCTACTCGTACCGCATGCTGGCGCTCTGCTGCATCGGCAGCGACGTCAGCATCGGCAGCATGATGGGAAAGAGTGTCGAGAACGTCAATGTCACGTCTGCCCGGACCACAGAGCCAGGCTGACAGGGGACCACACAGATGACGGACACGCTGGTGGGGGTCATGTTGGCCGCGGTGAGAATGCTGTTGATCCGGGCGGTCGCTGGGGCAGGATCGAACGGATTGGTCACCACCCCCACCCGTGCCCCCTCGCGCACGGCAGTTGTCGCAATATCAAACGTTAGCCACATCCGGCTGAGCTCGACAATGGTGAAGAGAATGAAGACCAGCGTCGGAAGCACCAGGATAAACTCGATCGTCGAGGTGCCGCGTTTATTCCGGTGTTGTCGAGCGTGGGTCATGGTTTTCTCCAATCTCGTGATCGCCCAGGGAGGCTCCCGAAGGAGCCGCCC
Source organism: Nitrospirota bacterium (assembly GCA_020027965.1). GTDB lineage: Bacteria > Nitrospirota > Nitrospiria > Nitrospirales > Nitrospiraceae > JAHRHE01. The sequence goes on from JAHRHE010000096.1 coordinate 8,415, forward strand.
TGGACCAGAGACCGCCTCTACTTGATAGCAGTGATTTTGCCGGAGATGAAGGCGATCGCCTTCTGCAGGGCCGGTTGCAGCTCCCCCGGGTACACCACGACGGCCATGGCCACAATGAGCGCCGCGATCAGGAGCCATTCCACGGTCTCAATCCCGCGCTGGTCACGGAGGTAACGAACCCTTTGGTATGCATGGCGAATCATCATTATCATTTTCTTGCCCTCCTCCTCACGATCTTGTTGCATTGTTGCCTGTCAGCCTTCCCCCTTTCCCCTTGCCTTCTCTCGGCCGATCCAACATCCTCCCCGAGCACGAGTGCTCATGCGGTAGAGGAGGCGTCCGTCGCGCTGCTTCCCGACAAGAAATGCGGGTTATCTCGTTCGAGGAGTTTGGCGATTTCTGTTTGCTTTGCCGGGTTCATGCGATAGCAGGGTGCCTTCAGCCGCTGTCGGGAAGCGAGGATGAGGCCGCGGTTCAAGAGCATCTCCACAGAATCCCTTACCTCGTTGATCGTGAGTTCGATGCGCCGACGCTCCAACCACCATCTCGCGATCCCCTCCAGGGTATCCTCAGCATCGGGGTTACTCGCCAAATAATGAAGGATCTCCCGGGCAGCCTCGTCTCGCTTGCGGCCATCATCGTTTCGGCTCTTCACAGCCTCCTCCCCTTCCGGATGCGGTCCAGATCCCTGCGGTTCGGCGCAAGAAGAGGATGCACGCGTGATGCCAGGCGTTCTGCACCGAGGAAAGCGCTTAATTTCAAAAGGACGTGGAAGGAAAGCCCGTCGCTTGCCTGGCGCAAGAGGGGATAGCGTCCCCTCAGCCAATAGTTGGAGATTGTGCGCAACGTGCGGATACCATGAGGGATGCGAGGCTGAGGGCAGGCAGCCCCACGGTGGGGTCAATTTACCCCACCCTGGCTTCTTCTCCGTCCGTTCCGTCCGTTCGGCAATCGAAGGAGCGATTTCGCGAGAATTTCGGACGAAAGACGAATCCTGCATCGTGACACCACGCTGATGAAGTTCCGTGAGTGGTGCTGTCGAATAGAGGAGTGGGGCTAGGCCTGGGCTGGTGTGAGGATCATGCGCAGCGGAAAGGACAAACGCGAGGTGAGCGCGTGCTTATCTCGTCCCTGCCCAAACGGAGGGGTCCAGCCGGTGTTTCTGAATGAGCCGGCGGAATGTGCGACGGTCCTGTCGGGCCGCGTGGGCGGCCCGGGAGATGTTTCCGCGGTAGGCCTCGAGGAGTGTTGCCAGATATTTGTGCTCGAACTCGGCGATGGCCCGGGCCTTCGTTGTGCGGAAGGACTCGGTGGAGTCACCGTCGATCGGTTGGAGCGGTCGGGTCGGCCACGGCAGATCGGCAGCGCGGATCAGCCGAGGCGAGCTCATGTGGACGAGCTGACATACCACATTTTCAAGCTCGCGCACGTTGCCAGGCCACCGGTACTTGCTTAGGGCTTGGACCGCATCTGGCGCAAAGCGCCAACGGTCGTCAGCCGGCGCGTGCCGGTCCAGGAAGTAGTCCGCCAGCAGCCCGATATCACCGATCCGCTCACGCAGAGGCGGAAGCAGGAGCGTAACCACATGGAGCCTGTAGAAGAGGTCTTGGCGAAACTTGCCTTCCCGAAGTTTCGCGCTGAGGTCTGTGTTGGTGGCCGCCACCACGCGGACGTTGGCCTGTACACTACGGGGAGAACCCAGTGGCCGGAAGGTGCGGTGCTCAAGGAAGCGGAGAAGCTTGACCTGCGCTCCGGGTGCCAGCGAGTCAATCTCGTCCAGGAAGAGGGTACCTCCCTCTGCCTCGGCGATGAGCCCCGGTTGGTCAGACCGAGCGTCAGTGAAGGCCCCGCGGTGGTGGCCGAATAACTCGTTCTCGAACAACTCGGGTGGAAGAGCGCCGCACTCTACAGGCACGAAGGGTTTGCTGGCCCGGCCGCTCACGTAGTGAATCGCCTGGGCTGTAAGTTCCTTACCGGTACCGGTCTCGCCCGTCACCAGCACCATCACGTCCGTTTTGGCGATCCGCAGGATCTGCTGCTTGACTGCCTGGAAGGCCGGGTCCGCCCCACGGAGCCGGTCCAGCGCCATGGATTCGTGCAGGCGTTCCCGGACACCTTCAATCTCTTCCGTCACGCTACCCGGCAGGAGCCGTCGGACCCTCGCCAACAGCTCGCGCCCCCGCACCGGACTCACGAGAAAGTCCGTGACCCCGGGAGGCGGCCGGTCGAATCCGTCGGAGAGATGCTTTTTGTGGAGAATCGGTAGCAGCTGCGCCCCTGGCATCGAGATGCGAAGCTCGGTTAGGACGGTCCGAGGGTCAAGACGTGGGGTCAGGATCGGAATGATGAGGTCGACCAGGCCACCTTCTCCCTCTTCCAGCGACACCGCAAAGCCACCAGCATTCGACAGGATATCTCGTACCTGAGCTCCTACTTCGGGAGACCGCAGGCCCAGGACAAGAATGCGGGGCCAAGAAGAACAATTGTTTCGGGGACTCACTGTGGCACCCACGAAGCCTCCGTACCGGCTCTCAGGTTCTCGAGCGGGAACCCCGGTCAACCAAGAAAGAATAGACTCGAATCACGCCGGGCACACAAACGTGCGAATGTTTGGATAACGCCTTCCGACCCATCTATCAGTCAGTTTGGGAGGGCTCGGGCTTTGTGGGGCAGCCACGATCCTGCTGACAGATGGGCGCTGCACGTTCTCGCCCCTCCGGTCTGGAGTGTGTTTCCTCCAGGGGAGCGTCGTGGCTCCGATTGTTCACTTACCCCACGCCGTCATGGGGGGGTTCACTGGGGAGGTTGCCAATGTACTCTATCGGCCGATTGCTTGTCAAGAAGAAATTGGGATCTACACAACTGAAATCTGATCCGTCGGAGTCTGTCGCCTGGCCTCCGTGGCCGGGAGTCTGAAGTGCCTGATATTCCTGGAGCCGGCGGTCAGGGGTGGACCGATGCGCCACTCGCCTGGTGCCCCTAAGAGATGAAGACGCGAGCGTCGACGACCGCGGCTCCCTTCCCCTGTTCAAAGACGATCAAGGGGTTCATATCGAGCTCGTGAAGCTCCGGGAAGTCCAGGGCGAGCTGCGAGAGTCGTTCGAGGCAGTCCGCAATCGCGTCGATGTCCGAGGGAGGCGCCCCCCGGTAG
>JAHRHE010000197.1 GCA_020027965.1 Nitrospirota bacterium
GTGGCAGGGACCGATGCTGGGACCAATCGCAGCGAGCAGATCTCGAGGGTTGCTTTTGAAGCGATCGGCCAGGATGCGCACGCCTTCGACGGCGATCCCCGCGGCGGTTCCCTTCCATCCCGCGTGCAGCGCGGCGACCACGCGCCGCTTCGGGTCGGCAAGCAGTAGAGGCACACAGTCGGCGGCGTGAATCGCCAGAGCCAGCCCCGGATCGGCCGTAACCAGGCCGTCCGCACCGGCAATGGATCGCCCGGCATCCTCGGCGCCCACCACCGCCACCACCGACCCGTGCACCTGATCCGCTTCTACGTGTTGCGCAGGGCGCAGTCCGAGGGTCTGGAGGACCGCGCGACGATTCGTCGCGACCGTCTCCGGATCGTCGTCGACGCCGCGGCCGAGATTCAGGGAGGCAAAGGGCCCCGTGCTCGATCCACCCTGGCGCGTAGTGAAGGCGTGCGGAATGCCGGCGGCGCGCAGGTTGCCGGCGAACAGGAGATGGGGGCGGGTCACACGACTTTCTCGCGAACCTTCGCGCTGAAGTAGTCCATAGCCGCGACGACAATCGTGATGCCCCAGACCGCGGTCGCGGCCTGCCGCCACTGCAGGAGGTTGATGTACTGGATGAGCAGGAATCCCACGCCGCCGCCGCCGACCATCCCGATGACCGTGGACATTCGCACGTTAATATCCCATCGGTAGATGGTAAACGCGATGAAGGGCGGGACGATCTGCGGCACCACCGCGTACCTGACCACCTGGAGCGGGCTGGCGCCCGTGGCGGTGATGGCCTCGATCGGCCCCGGGTCGATCGACTCGATCTGCTCCGAGTACAGCTTCCCCAGGGAGGCGATCGAGTGCAACCCCAGCGCGAGAACGCCCGCGAAGGGGCCGATTCCGACCCACACGGCGAAGACCGTGGCCATGATGAGCGGTTCGATCGATCGGGTGATGTTCAGAATGGTGCGCACAACCACATACACTGCGGCGCCGACAGGAGTGCGGGCCATGAGGTTCTTGGCGCCCAGGAAGCTCAGCGGGACCGCAAAAAGCACTGCGATAGTCGTGCCCATAAGCGCCAGGAAAACTGTCTCTACCAACCGGGCGAGCACAAGCGTGAAGGCGCTGCTGGGACGGAGCGCGCTGCCCTGGAGCGTCACCTGCACTCCCAGAGTGTGATGCTGCCCGATCAGATCGATCACCTCGACCGGGACAGTGAAGCGCCCCTCGCCGTCGGTGACAAACTCCTCACCGGGCGCGGACGAGCCGGACTGGTCTGTCCAGATAATCTGTCCCGGCCTCCCCGGGGCAAAGCCCTCCCCCCGGACAGTGACGGTCTGGCCAGGACGCCCGACGGGGGCGGAGAGCGCGATACGCGGTCCGTCCGCGGCCGGCGCCGGCATGGGTGGGGCTCCTTCGGGGGTGAAACTGAACGGGACGCGGACTTCCTGACGCAGGGGGACCCGGGCCAGGATATCCGGCCGCACCAGATCGCGCACCAACGGCCTGATGAGCCTCGTGCTCGTGACGAGTTCCCCCAGATTGATCTGTGTGACCTGCCACCCGTAAATATAGATCGCGGCCAGGCCGACGATCATCAGGAAAAATGTCCACGGCCGGACCCGAGCGCGGGGGATAGCCGGAGGAACGGGGCGGGTCAGGGTTTCGTTAGCCATCAGGCGATCTCAACCTCGACGGCCTCCTCGCCATAGATCTCGCGGAAGCGGGCCTCGTCGATGTCCTTCGGATACCCGGTGAACACTATCCGCCCGCCCTTCAGCGCGATGAGCCGCGTGCCGTAGCGGCGGGCGAGGCTGAGAAAGTGCAGTGCGCACATCACCGTGATGCCGTCGCGCCGGTTCATCTCTTCGATGTACTTGAGCACGGAGTGCGACGTCGCCGGGTCGAGGCTGGCCACCGGTTCGTCCGCCAGGATCAGCCGCGGCTCCTGCATCAAGGCCCGGGCGATGCCGACCCGCTGCTGCTGTCCACCGCTGAGCTGATCGGCCCGGGTGTGCGCCTTCTCCGGAATCCCCACCCGGGTCAGGCTCTCCACTGCTCGGAGCCGCAGATCGGATGGAAAGTAGTTCGTGAGCGACCAGCCGGCCGGAACGTAGCCCAGCCTTCCCGCCAGAACGTTGGTGAGCACTGAGGACCGCTTGACCAGGTTGAACTGCTGGAAGATCATGCCGATCTGCCGCCGCAGCTTTCTCAGCTCGCCCACAGGAAGCGCCGTGATCTCGACGTCGTCGATGTAGATCTTTCCGGAGGTAGGCTCGATCAGCCGGTTGATGCAGCGCATCAGCGTAGACTTGCCCGATCCGGAGAGCCCGATGATCACCAGGAAGTCCCCAGGGTGCACCTCGAAGCTGACGTCATCAAGCGCCCGGGTGCCGTCGGGGTAAAGCTTGGTCAGGTGCTCGATGCGTACGGTCGCGCCAGCCATCCCGTCCTCCTAGCATGGACAGGGGAGGGGTGGCGGATGCGCCTTCCCCTCCCCGTTGCCACGCAGAAATCGTCCAGGTTCAGCGCACGAGTCTCGACAGATCCAGCCCCAGCACCCGGACCGCCTCCCGGATCGGGTTGAAGAACGCATCCAGCGAGGGCACCTGCCGTCGATCCACCTCGTACTTGCTGATCAGCAGGTTGTAGTCGGCATAGCCCTCGTGCGAGTACAGATCCATCACCGCCCGCTGACCCGGCCGGGTCTTGATAATATCGAACATGGCCTTGACGATCTTCTGTTTGACCTCCGGCGCCAGCTCCTTGCGGAGGCTGACCGTGTCGCTCGGAATATAGGGCATGGTCGGCGGTCCGACATATTCGAGCACGGCGACCTTCTGCTTTACATCGGGGAAAGTCCGCTCCACCAGGTTCCTGGCATCGCTGCCGAATCGATCGCCGAAGGTCGCGCCCGCATCGACGCTGCCCTGATAGACTGCGGTGACCACCCGGTCGTGCCCTCCTACATACACAACGTTGCTGAAGAAGGTGGTCGGGTTGACCCCCTTCCGCGTCATGTAGACGGCCGGCCAGAGCGCCGATGAGGTGGAGGCGGGGTCCCCGAACGCAAACCGCTTCCCCGCCAGGTCGGAGAGGCTCCTGGCCCCCAGGTCGGCGCGGACGATAATCTGCGAGCCAAAGTAAGGCCGGCCGGCGCGCACGCTGATGAGCGCGACCTCGGCGCCGCAGCGCGCGTTGGCCAGGACGTAGGCGAGGGGCGCAAACCAGGCGATGTCCACCCGGCCCGCGCAGAGGGCCTCGATCGTAGCCGCGTAGCTGGTCGGAACAGTCGCTTCAATGTCGTAGCCTGTGGCGACCTTCAGCAGTCGCGCGATCTGCACCCCGCTGGCCAGCACGCGCTCGCTATCCTGGGAGGGCACAAACGCCATCACCAGTTTCTGCTGGGTCCTCGCCTGCCCGGCCGTCAGCGACGGCTGGAGCGCCAGCGTCGCGAGGACCACCACGAGGCCCAGCGCAAGGATTCCTGGCCTCCCGAAATGTCTCACTCTCGTACCCCCTTCATCATGAAGACACCAGACAAATGTCTTTGTTTCGCGCGGATGTTACGCCAGATTCAGGATACGCACCGCCATTTCCTCCGGTTCCAGCGAAGCGAGCGCGAGGCGCCCGGGCTGGGCTCGTAGCCGCGGGGCAGTCCAGCCACGATCAGACCATCAGGTTCGTTTGGCGAGCGGGATGAATGGGCGCGGGGGCGGACCAGTGTAATGGGCGCGGGGGCGCAGGAGCTTGTCGTTGTATTGCTCCATCGCGTGCGCGGACCATCCGCTGATGCGCGCCGCGGCGAAGATCGACGTGCACAGGTCGATGGGGATTCCGAGGGCGTGGTAGACAACGGCGGAGAAGAAGTCGACGTTCACGGGCAGGTCACTGACCCGGTGCATGGTCTCGAAGACGCGCACCGCGATGTCGAACACCTTCGTGTTGCCCGTTTCGCTCACGAGCTTCCGGGCCATCTCGCGCAAGACCCCGGCCCGGGGATCGTCCACTTTATAGACGGGATGCCCCCACCC
>JAHRHE010000198.1 GCA_020027965.1 Nitrospirota bacterium
TTTGTCTATGATGCCGCGACAAAAGCAGAACTCTTTAAGGAGGCTCCGATGGCTGGTCCAGGTCCGATGAAAGTAGGCGATGTGGGTGGCCCTGTGAAGCCGACAGGGAATATCAGCGTCTTGGGGCCGCCGATCATACCACAGTCGATTCCATTACAGACCGCGCCTCCCGGTAAGCCCATGCCGCTGACGAAACCCGCACCACAGCAGGTCGCACGGATTCAGCCAGCCGTCCAGCGCTTTGCGAATCCAGTTCAAGCTGCACCAGATCCAGAGGAAGCTGCGTTGATGAAGGAATTGGAAGAAGAGTTAGCTGCACCGGCGGCGACGAGTGAAGCCACCGCATCAAGTGATGATGCTGACATTGATGCTTATATCAAGCGATTCAAGGGAACGCCAGAAGAACTGATTAAGCAATTAGCGAAGAGCGGCGTCCATGCTGAGAAGCGGATGCGTCAGGTGGAGGCCGAAAAGAATTTGCTGCTCAAGGGGCAGCCTGCTCCCGTCGCAACGGTTCCGCCGCTTGTGCCTCCGGTTGCGAACGTGCCTGTCATGTCGCAGGTCACGATCAATCCGTTTGACTACAAAAAAGCGGGCGATACGTTGCTGGACAATCCGGCTGATCGGTTCAAGGAATTTGACGAGCATTTGACCTCCAAAGCGCAGAAGATGGTCTCCGAAATGTTCACGCCGCTCTATGCCGAGGCGTTGGATAACCGCCTGTTCCGCAAGTTTCCTGATGTCGTGACAGAGGAGAATCTGGATGTGATTAAGGCGATGGCTTTCACGTCCGAAGGCGCGAGCGATTGGGATAAGTTGACAAACGCCGTCAAAAAGTATAGTCAAGGGACGAATCCACACGGGACACCAGGCATGACCGATCAAGACGTGGAGAAGATGAAGCTCGCCGCACAGCAGCCTACCCCGCAGGCTAAAACCGGTGGTGCGAAGATGTGGAAGCAAAGCGAGCTTCGCAAGATCATGCAGCGCCGCGATTATGCCAACGACCCGAAATGGCGGGTATTGGTGGACAAGGCGTATGCAGAGAACCGCGTGTTGCGGGATCAGTAGCCCGCTCGCGGTGACAGAAGTTCCCTCCGGTCGTACTTGCCGGATACCGGGTAAGCCGCTCGCGGCCCCCGCGCCCATCCGGGAATAATCCGACCGACCAGCACTCCGTTTCGGACAATGCTCAGAGGGCCAGTACACCTGAATCTGACCTTGGAGGTGTGTCATGGCTCTAGGTACTGCACCACAGACCGTTACCACGCAAGCGAACTATATCCCAGAAGTGTGGGGCGAAGAACTCCGTGCCTTTCGGGAGATCAATCTCGTCGCCGCGCAAGTCGTCAAACGCTACCCGTTTGAAGGCTCTGTTGGCGACACTCTGCACATTCCTGACCTTGGGCGCTTGACCGTCATTACCGTCTCAGAGGGCGGCGATGATGCGAACAGCGTCAACACGGAGGGTGAATTCAACGGCGTGATCACGCGGCATCGCGGCATTCGGTTCCAAGTGCCAGATCGCGTCGGGATGCAATCGAAGTATGACCTGCGGGCGGCTTACACAGCGTCGGCTGGAAAATCGTTGGCCGAGGATTTGGATGCCCATATTCTTGCCCTAGAATCGGGGTTTCAGGGCAACCAGCGCTATGAAGGGGATGGGACGACCGTCACAGCCCCCGCGACGGGCGTGGACATCACGGATGTCGGGCTCCGGTTGCTCTTGGAACTCCTCGACGTGGCCAACGTCCCGTTCGATGATCGGTTCCTCATCGCGCATCCGAGACAGAAGAACATTCTGCTCGGAATCAATCGCTTCGTGGAATATCAGAGCATCGGCCAAGGGAATATGCCGATTCGCACGGGGCTGCTCGGCGAAATCTACGGCGTGCCGGTGTATTTCACAACCAACACGGCGTCCATTGCGTCGAACAATGACGCGAACCTGCTTGGGCAACGGGATGCCATTCTGCTCGCCATGCAAATGGATGTGCGCGTGCAGATGGATTACATCCTGCAAAACTGGAGCTGGTTGGTGGCTACGGATTATCTCGGGCAGGCGTTTGAGTTCCGGGACAATCACGCGATCTCGGTCCTGACGACTCAGTTGTAAGTCTTCGACTCAGCGTGGGGCCAGCGATGGCTGGCCCCACCACGGAGTACGATGAGCGGCACCTTTGACGGCTTCATGCAAGGGTTTGCGCCTCAAGTAGCAGTAGGGGCAGGCAATCCAGAAGCCTTAAAGTACGGGAAACTGTGGGCGATGCCGGAGTATCGAGCCATCGCCCCAGGTGAGCAATTAGCCTCCGTGTTTCTTGCGCAGGCAAGGCCGAAAGTTGGCTCTGAAGTGATTGACTTCGGCTGTGGCACGGGGCGTGGGGCCTTGCTGTTGGCACTTCCGCCTCCAGTGGGTGGCGGACTGCGCGTGACGATGATTGATTTCGTCAGGAATTCGCTCGATCCAGAGATTCAGGAGGCGTTGACGACGCAGGCGCACATGCTGCGCTTCGTGAAGGCCGATCTGGAGCAGCCTTTGCCCGTGACGGCAGAATACGGGTTTTGTACCGATGTGATGGAGCATATCCCGACCGTGCGGGTCGAGCAGGTCTTGCACCATATCCTGAAGGCAGCGCAGCACGTCTTCTTTTCTATCGCCACGACGGAAGATGTCTGCGGGAAACTGATCGACGAGCCGTTGCATCTGACGATCCAACCCTATACGTGGTGGCTCAGGAAGTTCAGCGAGTGGGATGCCGTCATTCATTGGTCGGCGGAAGAGGAAACGCGCTGTCTGTTTTACGTGAGTGCGTGGCGCCATGCGCGGGAAATCGTCGCGTCCGGCATCCTCAATATCGAGGAGGAGCAAGTCAGGCAGAACGTGAAGCACAACATCGCGCAAGGGTGGACGCAAATCTCGCCGCATCCCGCCAATGACATGGAAGTCATGATCCTGGGTGGAGGGCCGAGCCTACTGCAGTTCGAGCAGCAGATCCTCACGCAGCGGGCCGAAGGCGTCAAGCTTGTGACGATGAACGGCACCTATCACTGGGCCTTAGAGCATGGGCTGACGCCTTCCGCGCAGATCATCGTAGATGCGCGGCCCTTCAATGTGCGGTTCACGAAGCCCGTCGTGGACGGCTGCAAATACTTGATTGCCTCGCAGGTCGATCCGCCCGTGTTTGAGGGATTGCCCAAGGATCGGACCTACGTCTGGCACACTAGCACGGGACTGATCAAAGACATCCTCACCACGCAGTATGAGACGTGGTGGTCGGTGCCAGGTGGCTCGACGGTGCTCTTGCGGGCGATTCCGCTGCTTCGTCTCCTCGGGTTCAAGCGGTTTCATCTTTATGGCTGTGATTCCTGTCTCACGGAGCAGAGCCATCATGCCTACGCGCAACCGGAGAATGACGCGGCACTTGTGATCCCAGTGACGGTGAAGGAAAGCGGGCGGCTCTTTCACTGCCATCCGTGGATGATTAGTCAAGCGCATGAGTTGATGGATTTGATCCGTTTTCTAGGCGACGAGATCGAACTGGAAATCTATGGGGATGGGTTGCTTGCACATCTGCTGCAAACGGGCGCGTCGTTCTCAGAGGACGCGGTTACTTAGAGAAGGAGGACACGACTATGGCGGTGGGGACGTGGAAAATATACGCCAAAGCGAAGAAATATATAGGTGCAGGGACCATCACGCTGGGGGCCGGGGTGTTCAAGATGTCGCTGCATCGGACGGCAGCGTCCGCGAACATCATTGTGCTCTCGACGCGCTCGACGTTCGCGTCTATCGGGAACGAGATTTCGGCGCGGGGCGGCTATGTGGCTGGGGGCCGCAATATCGGCCCAGCGACAGGGCATTGGACCGTCGGCGCATCGGCGAAGCAATACAAGTTCACCTACACGACGGCAGGGATCGTGTTCACGGCTTCCGGCTCGTCGCTGGTGGATATTCGCTTCGCGTTGCTGCGGAACTCAACTGGAGCAGGTGCTGGTCGAGTGCTCTGCTTCGCGTCCTTGTCTCGAGTGCTCTGCTTCGCGTCCTTGTCATCGGCGCAGTTTACGATCACGTCGCCGAACACGCTGACGATTCTTCCGGCAGCCACAGGCGTCTTCACCTTGGCGTAAGGCATCCACCGATGCCTGCAACGCTGAGTTGGACGCAGAATGCGGAGCCAGACTTGGCGGGGTATTTCGTCTATCGCGGCATCTCGCCAGGGGTATACGGTGCACCAACCGATGTCGGCTTGACGGCGACGCCATCGGCTCCATCCCATACGTTCACGTCCTTTCCCTCAAACGGCACATGGTACTTCGCGGTGAGCGCCTATGACACGAGCAATAACGAAAGTGCCAAATCGAATGAGGTCTCGAAACAGATCAATGATTTTCTCTCTCCGAGTGCATCGGCGGTCTTCACGGGGCCAGCCCCAGCTCGCTGGACCAGCAACGTCGTGCGACCTGGCAGCGTGCGCTACGGGAGTTAAGAGAGGAGAACTATGCCAACAGCGGTCTTAACCTGGAATGCGAACAGTGACGTGGACCTCGCGGCTGGAGCAGTGAAGGAGGAGAGATGAAGCTGATCATAGTTGTACTCGCGTGGCTAGTCCTGATGACTGTGCAGGCTTTCGCACAGACGACGTTTGTCTGGGACCGCAATACCGAAGCCGACGTCGATCACTACGAGATGTTCGTCTGTCGAACGTCGCCGACCTGCATTCCTGGTACAGCGCCGACCGATCGCATTGGTACGAACGTGCCGCAATCACCACTCGGCACGAAACCGACGATGCCGATTCCTGTCAATGACGAAGGCCGCGCCGCCGTGCGGGCCGTGGATCTGGTGGGCAATCCGGGAGGGTTGTCCAACATCGTCCCTTTCGACCGCAAGGCGCCGGTTGCCTCGACGGGACTGGTCGCCCAATAGTCGAACCGGGTCCACTGAATATGAGTAAGAACCTCCATGTCCAGTTGGATGCGTACCTGCGGTATCTACGGAAATGGCTAGAATTCTGTCATTGAGCATCGTTGCCTTGTGGCTCTTCCTGGCCGTCCCGCGTGAGGGCATGGCGACCTTCTACTGGATTGTGCCATCTGGCAACAACGCAAATGCCTGTACTGCCGTGGACAGTTCGGCGATCACGACCGATCCTGGGGTCTATCGGCAAACGGTCGCAGGCGGGATTGCCTGCTTGTCTAGCGGGGACACGCTCGTCATGAAGGCTGGCATATATCCCAACCAGACGATTCAAGTGCTGCCCGCTGGTACTGATGCGGCTTACACGGTGGTACGCAACGCGCCCGGGTCTCGTCCCATCATCAGTGCGACGGGCTCATTTGTCCGTGGCGTGCAGATGAGCTTTGCCAGCAGTCACCATTGGGAAGTGCGCGGGCTGGACTTCAGTGGTACGGCAGGCTCTGCACTCCTCTTTGAATGCGTCGAGATGTTTGGGACCGACCCGAGCGATCATCCCCATCATCTCCGCTTCATCGACAACAAGTGCCACGACACGGTGAACGTCGG
>JAHRHE010000097.1 GCA_020027965.1 Nitrospirota bacterium
ACCACCACGGTGACCAAAACGACCGTCCGCCGGGCGCTCTGTTGAATGAGACAGATCCATTTGGACAGGAACCAGGCAATCCAGTAATACACGGCGCCACAGAGCAACGCAGGACCAGACAACCAGATCCCCATAAACACACTTTGACGATCCCCTACCCACAGGCTAGCGAGGCCGCCAGCAACGAGCGCAGCCGTCGGGACAAGACCGACAAGCATGACCAAGTAAAAAGGAGATGGGATGGAATGAAGAAAGGTCAAAAACAAGAGCCACCTGGCAGCCACCTGGCCTGGCTTGAGACCGACTCGCTTCATCTCAGTATTGGAACTCATCGTTGACGTACTCATGGACCCAAACCGAGCTTACACCACACTCGCGAAATTGTCATTCGTAGTGGGTTTGCCCGGCACAGGCTCCCCGCTGGTCGCCGAGCGGCCACCCACCAGCGACCACGCACAACAAGGGGATCACCGGCTGAAGTCTGTCTTGGGGCTAGATTGAGATGACCCTGGTTGGGCTGGTTGGGGTTCGTCGCGGCCGGCTCAGTCGCCTTTGGTCAACGTCCCTTCGGCGAACGCGCCGCCCCGGGGGAGAGCGCGACCCGGAGGAAGACTTCCGCATACACGCCGCCGGGCGCGCTGGCCTTGGGATCAGCAAACACGGCGCGCCAGCGATTCAAACCCAGGACTCCCTCCCCGTAGGGGATGGTGGCCACCTGACTGCGATGCTCTCCGATCGCGAGTGACTTCTTCGTCACGTAGCCGTCAATGTACTCGAGGCGGTCCCAGGCGGTGAACAGGCCCCAGACTTCAAAGGCCCAAAGGCCCTCGCTCGGAGTGAGGCTGGTTTCAAGGAGGCATTCTCTCACCAGCTTGCCCACTAAGCGATGTCCAGGATGGCGATCCAGTTCCTCATGCAGCGTATACACCTCGGCCGGCTGAAGGCGCTCCATCAGCGTCGTCAGTTTCTGCTTGACCGCGGTGGCATTGATCTCCTCCGCCGCATCCGGTTCGTCGCAGAACACGACGTCCTTCACCCCTAAGACGCCAGCCGCCCGGATGGCTTCCTCCCTTCTCACCTCGGCCATCCGCTGCTCCGTCCAGCCAAATGGGTTCGACGACCGTCCGCCATCGGTCACGACGACCGAGGTGATGATGGCCTTGGACTCAGTCAGTTTGGCGACCGTGCCACCCATGCCGATTTCCATGTCATCCGGATGAGCGCTGACAATGAGGATATTGTGGCTCATGGAGCTGATGCCTCGACTTCAAAGGTCGAAAGCCGAAGGCTGAGCACAGGATACAATTGAAATAGCGGCTCAAGATAGGAGGGGGTAAAAAATACGGGGCCAAACAGGGAGTCACGCCTGGATATCTTCATATTTTATTTTAACAGTTTTCCGGGAGCGGCGTGGCTTCCGCCTGTCACGCGTCGCCCTCGCCTCGTTGCTCCCCCCTCGCGCACGACAAGTCCTGTTTGAGGTGGCCCAGAAAAAAAAAGAGACGTGGGGTGCGGGTCACCGGCCGGCCGGTCAAACTCCCCCGGACGGCTGGAGCTGAGCGGCGGCGGGTTTACGGATCAGGTTCCGGCGATTTCGTTGACTAGTCTGAACGCACTTGTATAATTGTGTCATCATCTGCGTCGAGGCGTAGAAGAAGCGATGGACTGGAGAATGGTAGCTGCTGCTGGCGGCAGCGTGGTGTTGGTCATCTGTGCTGGCATGGCACTGTCCAACCCGAGTTTGCCACAGTACCAGAAATCTATCTTAACGCCGTTGGCCGAACTGGAGGCCGAGAAGCTGGCCCAGGGCGACCGGCGTGCCATCGAACAAGAGGCGGCAATGATCTATACCATCTTTGCCTCCGTCCACTACGATGCCCACAGGCTTGACGCGGCAACCCTGCAGAACAATCATCCGTGGTTAGGCGCTTCGATTGCCCACCAAGACAAGGCCGAAGGCCGAACCTTTAAGGAGAGCTTAGAGCTCGCCAAACAGCGCGCATTTTCAAAAGTGGACCTGCTCCGCCAGACTGTCTTTCATGAAGTACTCGAAAAATTGACCACTCACACGACGCGCACGTCACACGGGCTGTGGTCGACCTTTGCGACCTGTGGGGCCGAGAAGACGCTCAGCTACACAGGCGTAGTCGGGACATTCTATGAGCGCCCCGAAAGTCTTTGCCCGCCAAAGGGATCAGGGAAGTAAGTCTGGGTCTTGAAAGCGGTGACCGGTGAGGTGGCCGCGAACAAGCAGACCCGTGGGTGAAGGGTCACCGGTGTACGGCTCGAAGTCCTTCGGACTGCGGAAGCTGGGTCGAAACAAAGCAAAGTTCTTACACAAACACCAGCTCATAGACTCCCCAGCCCAGCAGGATCAGCCAGATGGCGACATAGAGCCATTGAGCTTTTACGATCTGCCCAATATCCTTGTTTTCAAGCCAGCCCAGCAGCACGCTCGCATACGGCGCAAATCCCGGGACGATCAGCAGCAGTACGAACAAGGCTACCGCCAAGATCTGTACTATCGTCAGCCCGGATGTCAGCAGGAAATAGAGAACAACGCCGGCCAGGACGATCGACACCGTCGAGGTCACCATGGGCCTTGTATAGAGGGCCCTGGCCAGAGCGATCCAGGCTCGGGTGTTGACAAGCACAACCGCCAGCTTAACCACAGCCAAGACGATGAGAATACCTGCCAGGATTTCTAGCGCCGACGCGCGCATCATGTCCCCCTCAACGATGTGAGCTGCCGTCCTGAACGGATAGGCTGACCGTCCCGACCGGGGCCATTCTACATTTCTGTTATAATCTCCTCAACGGCGAGACGATGATATCCAGAGACGGCCTGCCGAAGCCCACGGCTGACCACATTGCCCCATGCTCGCGCGTGGGCTGATGGTCCGCTTCTGTCGTAACCCCGTCTTCAGGAGAATCATGGTGTCGAAGCACAGCGCGCTTGTTGTCGTCGGCATCGACCTCGCCGGTTCGCCACGCCGACCGACAGGCGTGTGTCTTCTGCGCGGCCTGAAAGCGCACACGCACCTTGCGTTCAGCGATGAGGACATCCTTCACGCGGTCCAGGACGCGCAGCCTGACCTCGTGCCAATTGACGCCCCGCTGAGCCTGCCCAAAGGACGCCGGACTATCCATGACCGCTCCGGTGAGCATTTCCGGACCTGTGACCGGGCCTTGCTGCAGCGCGGCATCCGGTTTTTCCCCGTCACGATCGGCCCAATGCGGATGTTAACGGAGCGAGGGCTCGCGCTGAAAGTGAAGATTCAAGCGATGGGCTATCGTGTGATCGAATGTTACCCGGGCGCCGCGCAAGATGTCTGGGGTATTCCCCGGCAACACCGAGACCGGAAGAGGCTTTTGGCCGGACTCAAGCACCTAGGAGTCAACGGGTTGACCAAGGCGGCCACCGGCGATGAGCTGGACGCCGCGACGGCCGCCCTGGTTGGCCGGTGCTTTCTGCTGGACCGCGGGGAAATGCTGGGCGGCAAGGATGGTATCCTGATCCCTGTAGCCCCGTCCTCCAAGAACGCCGCGCGTTAGAGGCAGGGAAAGGGACCTTGCACCCTCCGCCGCCGGGCACACAGGGCAGCACTCCTGACCGGACCAGCAGAGCCCCCTCAGCGCCTTCGATTCCGGGTGACCGTTCGGCTAGGACGGTCCGACGATCAGGTCCTGTGCCTGCTTCAGCTCGGCAATGGCCTTCTGCACGTTGGGAGCGCTGAAGAGGACCTCCCCGTTGACCTTTTGGATCTGCCCCTTCGCTTCCTTCAGATGCGCCACGGCGTCGAGATGCAGGCTTACTTGCGCCAGGACGTTGATGCTGTCGTCTATCTCATGGACGGCCCGCTCAACCAGTTCCTTCGCTCCCGCTGGCTTGAGCAGACCCTTCTGTGTGCTCCTCTCCAACAAGTCCCTGCTTTCCCGGATGTTCTCCAGAGCATTGATCACCCTGAGGAACGCGGCGATTGCTTCGATCTGGGTGCCGTCGAGCGCGATGCCGCCGAGAAGCTGGCCCGCCGGGGAATTGTTGAACGCTTCGCCGTCGTAAAAGCCCACCGCTCCCTCGATGGTTCGGATCGGGTTGTTATGAAAGAAGGGCCCGGTGTCGGCCGCCTCGACCAGCGGCGGGATATTGAACGTCCCGTCGCCAAACCCGCCGGGCGGGTCCGTTCTGGCCTGCCGTCCGAACCCTCCGTCCGGTGGGTTCGCTTCACCGGTGAGGTCAGCGGGCTGGTCCGGAAGATTCTCCACACCGGTATCAACATTGATGTTTCCGAGGTTGCCGCCGCCAAAGTTCGCCGTCGCCCCAGCGTTGACATGGCAGAGGTTGCACTTACCGACCGTGTTGAAGAGCTCCTGTCCACGCTTCGCCACCAGTCCCTTGAGGGGGAGCGGTAACTCCAAGTCTTTCTGCCGTCCGAGCGAAAGCATGAAGGCCTCCAGGGCGTCCAACTCCGCCTCGGTTGGGAGCCGGAAATCCACCCCGGGGGCGCGGTTCAGGGTCTTGGTGAAATGCTGGGTGACTGCTCCTGTGGCGAATGACCGCAGCGTCAAATCCGGCGACCCGTCACCGGACCAGCCGGTCCGTGGACCCTGGCCGCTCGCCACTGAGGTCCGTTGGGCCAGCACGTGGGGGACTCCCCGCATGACGAACTTGTGCTCCAGGTCGTCAAACCCGTCTACGTTCTCCAGAATGAGCCCGAACTCACGCATCAGCCTGGGGTTTTCAAAGTTGAATTTCAGATCAGGGTTGAACTCGGCCACGAAGAGGGAATCGTTCGGCGGAAGCGTCGCGATGAAGGCAGGGTCGATCGAGAAGTTGGCCTCCCTGCGGTGGCAGGTTCCGCAGGTCCTGCCGTTCCCGTTGAAGGTCTCGTTAAAGAAGATGTCCTCCCCTTTCGCGATGAGCGTTTCGTCGCGATCCTTTGACGAGGGAGACAAGACTTGAGAGGAGACTTGATACGCGGACAGCATGATTACTCCGAGGATCATGGCGACGACGATCCAAACCAGCTTGGGATCCCCCTTCCGTCGAGATGTCTTCTCCATCTGGCCCCCCTTCGGTTGGCTGTGCGGCATTCAGTTCTTCTGCCTAGACCCTAGCGCGGACTCGCGTAAAGATGCCATTCGAAACAGTCCGGGATTCTATAAGAATCACCCAAGGAACTTCAAAGGAAATCGTAACGGAATCATGGAGTGAGGGGCGTGCGCCAAGTATTCGTTTGGATACAGGCTCGTATCCAAACTGCTACAGACATGTACAGACTTGTGCAGGCGAGTTCGTGGCGCTTGACAGCATCCTGGCCAGCCTTAGAAATTTCCTCCAGTGGTTCCGCGGTTTGTGAATACAGACCCTCCTGCGCCCAGCCCGTGCGTGACGAGGTACAGGCCTTGCTACGTGGAGTTGCTCAGAAGGCCGAGACGACCCGGCCGCGTCTTCACTGGGCCGGACCACATTGCACTCTCCACGAACGGAGGCCGCTATGGCGCCTTGCGAATCCAAAGAGGAACTGACCGCCTTCGTGGCGGTTCTGCTCGAATACGCCAAGACCCACAACAAAGGCATATCCGCCGAACAGATCTCTCGCTTTCACCGGGCTCGGGCCGCGCGGAACACAGAGGCGTTAGACATTCTGCACAACGAGCTCGCGGCCCTCGTGTTTCCCGTGACCGTTGACACGCTCTACGCCACGGACGACACCGCGGCCAAGGTGCTCGATGAGGCCCTGGGCGATCGGAAGCCGGATCCCACGCCACGCGAGAAGACAAAGCGTGCTCTGCGGTGGACCGCCTTGGTCACGCTCATGCTGCTGTTGCTGATCATCGCCAACAATATGGTTCAGCGCGTCATGGGTGTCCTGGACGTCACTCCCGAATGGTTCCCGAGGTTCAACCTGGACACGCTCCTCATCCTACTCGGCACGTTTCTTGACTCCACCTTGCCGATGATTTTCGGCGCGCTCGGCGCCTGCGCATATCTGCTCATCGAAGGCCACATGTGGGTCTGGAACAAGACCTTCAGTGCCAATCTCATCCAGCGTGACCACATCAAGCTCGTGATCGGCGCGCTCTCCGGGCTGATCATCATCGAGCTGATCTGGCCCCAGACGAACACCGGTGGATCAGTGCTGGGGTCGGTCAGCGTGGGGAAGGCCAGCTTGGCGTTCCTGGCCGGCTACAGCACCGACTTTCTGTTCGAAACGATTAAGCGCCTGATCGGCACTCTCCTGCCCAAAACCGAACAGCCGGCCGCGCCGCGCTCTGCTGAGAGTCCTGTCCAGTCTGTCCGGAATGAGAAGACCGTCCTGTTCGCCGAGCCAGGAAGGAAGGACACACCGGTCGTGCAACTTGAGCAGAATAAGAAAGACGCCGCATAGGTTGAAAGTGGGGACGCTCTGAGTTAGTCTGTGTACCTTCTCGATCCCAAGACAATCAGCCAGAGGGGCAGACAATGAAAAACAACAGTTCCTCGCTTGCACTCCTGAGACAGGTGTTTCCCGTTCTCGTCCTTGCAGCAGGCTTGGCTTTCGCCCAAGGCTGTGCGGACTATCAACTTCGCATGCCCAACGATGATCCGGTCAATAAGCTGTACGAAGGTGGGACGATGCATGCCTACTTCTGGGGAGCCTGGTATGCCCCCCAAGTCATGACTGCCAATTGCGCCAGCCAGGCGATTAACGATGTGGTCGTGAAACGTACCTATCTCCACGACCTGGCCAGTGTGTTTACCTTTGGGATCTGGATGCCCACGGAGATCACCTACCGGTGTAAGGCTCCGCAGGGGGATGTCGGAACCTTCCCCGAAGCACCGCGGGGAAGACCACGGTAGTCCTCACTGCACCCGCTGACGAAGCAAAGGAGAAACGCCATGCCGAAGAGGTCCTTTTTTGTCCCCATGAATTCCTGGGAAGGTCGGCACAAATCGTACGTTCAGGCGATTGAAGGGCAGTATGATTTTCAGGTTATTCCTCCAACAAGCAGCCCAGCCGCGCGATTGGAGGCCTACAATCAAGTCACAGCAGAGTTCCAGACCATGATTGACCAGGCGGTTCAGAATGGAAAGTCTCTGCGTGCGCAGGGTAGTTCCTGGTCCTTGAGCAAGGTCGCGGTCACGGAGCACCATCTGATCAACACCAAGCCGTTGCGCATTGGGTTTGCTCTCCCCGCGAGCCAAATCTCCCAAGATTACGAGGGTGATCGTGAAATGCTGCGGTTCCTGGAGTGTGGCTTCTCGATCTCCGAGATCAATAACATTCTCTTCAAGGACCGGTTGTCGCTGAAAGCCTCCGGATCAAACAATGGTCAGACCTTGCCTGGCGTGATCTCTACGGGGACTCACGGGTCTGCGTTCAAGTTCGGAGCCACGCAGGACTTTGTCGTCGGCATCCACCTCATTACGGGACCTTCCAAACATGTGTATTTGGAGCGTGAATCCTATCCGGTCGTGAAGCCGAGCTTTCCGGGGATGCTCGGGGCAGAGCTCATCCGTGACGACACCTTGTTCAATGCGGCATTGGTGAGCTTCGGCTCCTTTGGCATCATCCATGGGTTGATGATCGAGGCGCGGGATCTGTTCCTTCTGCATGCGTTCCGATCGTTCCGGAAATTTGACCCGGCCTTGAAAAAAGCGATTTCTACCCTGAACTTCTCCGATCTCGAGTTGCATAAGAAACCCGCCTCGAAGCTGTTTCACTTCCAGGTGACCTTCAATCCGAACGAAGGGACTCCGCCCAAGGAAGCGACCGTGTACCTCATGTTCGAAGGTCCGTGGACAGACAATTATGAGCCCCCGGTCTGGGACAATGCCTCCTCGGGGCCGGGCGCGTCAGGTCTGGAGATCATGGGAGGACTCTTTGAACTGATCCCCAGTGCTCTGGGCGAAGCCGTGAAGCCGATACTGAATACGCAAGTACGGAACCACCTCGCGCCTTATGAAATCAAAGGAACCATCAGGGATATCTTCCGCGGTGAGAAAACCCAAGGCAAGGTCTTTGTGTCTGCCATGGGTGTTCCGTTGTCGAGAGCGCTCGAGGCGCTTTCGATCACGTTCGATACCTACGCGAATTTGGGCGCCGTGATCCCCGTGCTCCTGACGATGCGCTTTGTGAAAGGCACGAAAGCTCTCCTCGGCTTTACGAAATTTGATCCCACCTGCGTTCTGGAAGTCGACGGGCTGAACAACGAGACGACGCGGAGCTACACGGAGGCGGTGTGGAACAAGTTCGAACAAGCGGGCATCCCCTTTACGATGCACTGGGGTAAATTTAATCACTTTCTGACAAGAGATCGTCTGCAGAACATGTACGGAGAAAACCTCGACAAGTGGATAGAAAGCCGAGAGACCTTGCTGACCCCAGAGGTGAGGAAGGTGTTTACCAATGATTTTCTGAGAGGGATTGGGCTCGCGACGTGACTCTTCGCAATTGATCCAGTGCCAATGGAAATGGTCTCCTCGATAGGCCTCACGGGACTTCAGTCCGGTGGCCCTGGGGCGGGTAATCCGAGGATCGGGGGAGAGCCAGGAGGATTCACGAAGGGACCGAGGCGATCTTACCCTTCGTCCCCATCGCGTCAGGTGCGCGCCTGACGCAGCTCAGCCAAGGTGGCTTGGGCTTCGGGGATCAACCCCTTGTAGCGGTTGGCTTTGGCGATCTTCAAGGCCCTGGCGGCGAGGCGGATCGCGGCTTCGTGGTCCCCGCGCTCCGCATAGAGGCGGGCCAGCGTCAGGCGCGCGCTGACCGCCTTGCGATCTTTCTTGATGACTTGCTGGAGAATCTCTTCCCCCTTCTGAGGGTCTCCACCCAGGAGACCCGGCAGTCTGACCAGGAGTGTGCCTTTACAGGTCAGCGCGTCGAGATGCTTCGGGTCCAGCTCCAACGTCCGGTCCAGCGCCCCCATGACCTTCCTGGCACCAAACACGGAACCGATACCCTCCCCATCAATGCGCAACTGCTCGCCCATGCTACAGAAGAGCGCAAAGTGCGCATCGGCGTACCGCTCGTCCAGAGCCACTGCACGCTCGGCCAGTGCCTGTCCTTTCTGAAAGTGAGCCAGACGCACGGCTCGTTCCTTGGCCTGCCGCCCGAACTCACACTCCTGGAGCGCCTGCCGGCTCAGGCTCTTGGCTGTTTGCCGAGCCACGCTCGTGTCTGGAGGGGCCCACAGCAGGGTGCCGAGCATCAGCACAGTTAGGATCCGTCGCATAAGTCCCTTTACGTTTTCTTTAGGTTCCGCCCGGTATTCAGGTCAACAAGTAGAGGGAGCAAGCCGGATGCCACAGACCTGTGGTTCAGCCGGAAGCGAAAACTCCTTGAGGGGTGGAAAGTTCGGACAGAAGAACGCCGTCGACCCA
Organism: Nitrospirota bacterium; assembly: GCA_020027965.1. GTDB lineage: Bacteria > Nitrospirota > Nitrospiria > Nitrospirales > Nitrospiraceae > JAHRHE01. Next base: position 9,368 of record JAHRHE010000097.1, read on the forward strand.
TTCTCCGGTGAGTGGCGCGAATCGGATGAGGGACGCAAAATGTGGGTGGGGCACCAGCCGTGCCTTGCCAGCCTCGGCGGGACACCCCTGGCCAGATAAAATTTTGATCAGGAATTTATGGGGGCAGGCTGCGGGCTAGTCCAGCCAGTCTTTCTCTTTGAGCTTCCGGGGGAGGTATTTCTTGGTCAGGTACTGAAAGTCCTTGTTGGCGAGGGCGTCCAGTTCGTACTTGAGCCCGCTCGAGAGCATCCGCTTGATTTCCTGCTGCCAGCCTTTGCTCTGGAACCACCGGTAATTGAGCAGTTCGCGGGCGCGGGTGGTGTCTTTGTCGTTGAGCTTGATCCCCACGTTGCGGGGGAGCCCGTAGTGCTCGGGATCCGCGCTGGAGAGCCCGATGAACTTGGCCTTGGGAATGGCCATGCGCTGGCTTTCGAACGCCAGATTGATCGAGCCCTGCTTGATGACCGAGTAGATGTAGTAGCCCCAAGGGTCGTTGTCCACGAGCACATAGACGGGCAGTTCCTTTTCCTCGTGCAGCCGCCGCGCCAGGCGCCTGACGCCGCGGGGCGGCTGGCCGTTGCCCGTCAGCAGAATGCAGTTGTACCTCCGCCAGAACTTGTCTTCTGAGAGGCGGTTCCACTGGGTGCCTTTCTCGACCAGGAGGACGAAGTCGGCCGTACATTTCTTGATCTGCAGGAACTCCGGCTCCACGATGGACGGCACGGAATAGCCGCCCTTCCCGAGCCTGGCGCAGTCCACCCGGTCGCCGTCGTCGACCAGCACCAGCGGGCCGATCACGGAGCCGCCGTTCTCGGCCCGTACGTGGAGCTCTTCCCGGAGCGCCTCCAGCGACACCTCCAGGTCCTCGATGACCGGATCGGATTCGTCCTGGGCATCGAACGTGTTCTCGTTCGAATTGGCGATCGTGTGCTTGGTGCGGTAGTAGATCTCCCGGAGCGAGGTCGTGAGGTCCGCCCGCTGGAGCTCGCAGAGGGCATCGGCCACGAGAATCGTCTGCATGAACTTCTTGGCCATGCCGACGTTGAAGAACGACCGGGCCTGTTTCCCTTTGCCCATCTCGATCAAGCCCTTGTGCTCGTTGAACGTGATGTTCGACAGGGAACGGACGGGGATCGACAGCGTGGGATCCTGGCGCCGTTGGGCGGCCGTGATCACGACGTCGGCCACGCCGACGAGTTTCTTCTCGACCCTGTTGTGTGTCTTTCGCTGTGCTCGCGCCATGGGATTCCCTATCTCTTTCTGCGCGCTGCGCGCGACCTGCGTCTTCCGGCAGGTTTGAGCACTTTCGGCTTTCGTCGCCGCTTGGGCTTGGCGCGCTGCGTCAGCCTGGCGGCCCCTCGTTTGCCCTTCGCCTGACGTGGGGCACGCCTTTTCAGCCGTGAAGGCTTGGTAGCCTCCTGCTCTTCTTCGAGAGACCCGTCCGGGGGCGCGGCCTCCTCCGGCGCCTCGCTGCTCAGCACCGGCACCTCTCCTTCAACGCCCTCCGGGGTGACGATGATCGAGTGCGGGAGGCCTTCGGGGCCACCTCCCTTTTTGCCCAGCACCTCATCCGTCTTCTCGCCCCCGGTCCGCTTCATGGCGATCTTGTGAAGCTGCTCTTTGAGTTTCGCGGTGGCCAGGGTGCCGCCCTTGAGGCGATTGCACGCCTCGACGACTTCCTCGATGTAGAGCTCGAAGATGTTGCGCCGGCGGTACTCGGTCTGGGCCCGCTCGCGTCGTTTGAGGAAGGCGCCAAGCCGGCGGCCGCATTCCCGCAGGGCCAGCGTGATCTCTTTGCGGATCTCGTCGTAATCGGCGATCGCTTCCTTGGACTCACTGGTAAAGGGCACCCAGACCGAAGCCATATGGACGAAAATCGCCATAGGGCCAGCCGGCAGCGCGCCTCTGGACTGAGACACGCCGTAGGTGCGCCACGTGGTGTCGAGTACCGACTTGAAGATCGCGCAGGCGGACTGCTGATAGAGCAGCGGCACACGGTTGGCGTAGCGGATGACGCGGGCGAGCTCGTCGTCGTCCTGCAAATCCTCCCCTTCGGCCAGCGGAATCTGCTTTTTCTCCTGGCTCTCGCCCTTGATTTGCTGATAGAGGCCGGCCAGGATCGCCTTCTCACCAATCGGTGAGAGGCAGTTCGTCGGCGGCGCCATGATCTTGGTGGACTGGATGGCCTTATAGAGCGCCTCGGCGGCCTGCCCGTGGATGTCCCTGGGACGCGCATGGGGCGAGAGCCTTGCCGCCGCGCAGATCTCCTCGGCCAGCCGAGGGGACACGCGGCTGAAATCGCCGGAAAGGAACCCCGAGAGCCAGTGGCTCTTGGTGTCCTGCAGCATCTTCAGCAGCATCCCGAGCTCGATACCGTAGGGGTGCGGCTTGATCTCGCGCGGTGACGGAGGCAGCTCGTGGTACGTCCTGGGAAACTCCTTGGTCTCGCCTTCTGGAGTGTAGTAGGTGAGCTTGACGTGCGGATTGGCGATGATGGTCTGCTCGAGGTACTCGTCCACCGATGCCCGCCCCTTCTGGTAGCGACCCTCGACCTCGAGGGTCACCTGGGTTCCACGGTGGCGCTCCCAGTCGATCTGCTTCTTCTCGAGGATCTGTGGCTCGTTCTTCTTGGTATCGATCTGGACCTCAAAGTAATGGGCGGGCGCCTTCGCGCCGGTGCGGGAGATAATCCGGACGGGTTTGCCGGTCGTGAGCTGTCCGTACATGCCGGCGGCCGAGATGCCGATGCCCTGCTGTCCTCGGCTCATGCGCAGCCGATGGAACTTGGACCCGTAGAGGAGCTTCGCGAAGATCCGCGGGATCTGTTGGCGGACGATACCGGGACCGTAGTCGGTGACCGTAATCCGGAAGCGGCTCGCCTGGCTCGGCGGGGGCGGAGGTCCCCCGTTCGACGTGGCCTCCAGCTTGACGACCACTTCCGGCAGGATCCCGGCTTCCTCACAGGCATCCAGCGCGTTATCGACGGCCTCCTTCACGCAGGTAAGCAGCGCCTTTCTCGGGTTGTCGAAACCCAAGAGATGGCGGTTCTTGGTAAAGAACTCGGACACGGAGATCTCCCGCTGGCGAGCCCCCATCTCGACGGCGGAGACGGTCGTCGGAGGTGGGGGCGTGCGGGGCTTGGGCTGTTGAGGTTGGGGCCGGGGCTTGGGATGGGGCTTGCGGATGCGTTTCGACATCGTTCCTGTAGATGCGTGATACAGGGTCCGATGCACGGAGTCAAGTTTTTCCTTTGGGAAGAAGGTACGGGAACACGGCGACGTTGTCGAGCACGCAAACGGCTCGGATGAGCCGGCCGGCGTTTGACAGACGCCTCCCAAGGGGTCTACAACCGCTCCTAGCGGTGGCCCAGGGACCGACGCCGGAGAGCCGGAGACCGGCTGGGCGGAACAAAGGAGCACAACTGATGAGCAACAAGAGGTCAGGGTCAGCGGTCAAAGGGGTGGTGATCCTCGCGCTCCTGGCTGCGGCCGGGTACGGAGTTTGGGAGTACTGGGGGAAGACCGCGGCTCCCAAGGCCGCCGAGGAACTGAAGCGCCAGACGCGCGAGGCCGTCGACACCACGACGGAATACGCGACCTCCCGAAAGCAAGCGCTCGACAAGGCCCTCCAGGCCGAGGTCGATGCCCTCGACGCCAGGATCAAGGGCTTGCGGGCTCAGGCCGCCAACGCATCCGCCGAGGCGCGGGCCGACTTGGACATGCAGATCGCCCACTTGGAGGCCCAGAGGCAGGAAGCCCTGAAGAAGGTGAAACGAGCGGCCGCGGAGCTGGGGAAGTGAGCTGCAACGCGGGAGAAAAGGTGTGACATTTTTTCACTGTGAGGCCTCTCGATGGCGACCTCCTACCAACATGATCCAAAACTGGCGCGGGCGCTCATTCTCGATGAGCTGTTCGACCTGTCGCTCTACAAAGCCTTCCGCGAGATCACGGCGGGCGACCTCAAGAGCCTGTTAGACGATCTGATCACGGTCGAGACCAACCACCTGACTTTCTGGCAGGAGTTTTTCGATACGAGGCTCACCGTCCTGGACGTTCGACGACGTCTGAAGCTCCGGTTCATTATGCTGGCGTGCCGTCTCTTCGGATCCACCGCGATCCACCTGACGCTGGAGGCCATTGAGGTCTACGGGGTTCGGAAGTACCTGTCGCTCTGGCAGATCTACAAAGACGGTCCCCTGGGGGCCGCGGTCAAGGGGATCCTTGTGGACGAATTCAAACACGAGGATGCCATCGTGACCAGACTGACCGAACGGATGATCAGCCCGGAGAGAATCCGCAACATCTTTTTGGGGTTGAACGACGGATTGGTCGAGATTCTCGGGGCTGTCAGCGGATTTTTCGCCGCCTTCGGCGAGGCCACCACCGTGCTGATTGCCGCCTCCACCACGGCGGTGGCCGGCTCGCTTTCCATGGGAGCCGGGGCCTTTGCAGCCCTGAGCTCCGAGAAGGAAGTCAAGAAAACGGAGTGGGAGAAGCAGCGATTCTTGGGAGAGGACCACCCTTCAGCCAGGATGGAAGAGCAACCGGTCCGCTCCGCCCTGGTGGTGGGCGGGAGTTATTTTGCCGGGGCCATGGTGCCCGTGCTGCCGGTCTTGTTTGGCGCGCAGGATGCTTGGGTTTCGGTGGCGGCTGCCGGCACCTTGAGCATTGCCGTATCCACGCTGCTGGCATTTCTCTCCGGCATGAATATCACGCGGCGGATCCTGATCAATCTGGTCATCATCGCCGCAGCCGTAGGCATCACCTACGGGATCGGGATGCTCGCCCGCACTCTGTGGGGAGTCTCCGTCTAAATCGTATCTCGTCGCTCGTATCTTGCATCTCGTGGAGACTCTGACGAGATACGCTTCACGAATGACGAGGGACGAAGAACGAGCCACACAGTGCGAACGACGCGAGGGCTACCGCCCGAGCGCGAGCTTCACCGTGTCGCCGATCTCGGCGGGATTCTTCACCACGCGAACGCCGGCGGCTTCCAGGACGGCCATTTTTTCTGCCGCGGTGCCCTTCCCACCGGTGATGATTGCGCCGGCGTGGCCCATGCGGCGGCCAGGCGGTGCCGTGATGCCCGCGATAAAGCTGATCACCGGCTTGCGGATGTTCTGCTTGATGAAGGCCGCAGCCCGGTCCTCGGCATCGCCGCCGATCTCGCCGATCATGACGATCGCCTTGGTCTCAGGATCCTTCTCGAACATCGGCAGGAGATCCACGAAGCTCGTGCCGTTCACCGGATCCCCGCCGATTCCCACGCAAGTCGTTTCTCCGAGCCCTAAGTTCGTCAATTGATTGACCGCCTCGTAGGTGAGCGTGCCACTGCGGGAAATCACGCCGACGACGCCTCGTTTGTGTATGAAGCCCGGCATGATGCCGATCTTGCATTCATCCGCCGTGATGATGCCCGGACAGTTGGGTCCGATGAGCTGGACGTCCCGGTTGCGCAGGGCCCGCTTCACCTTGACCATATCGTTCACCGGGATGCCTTCGGTGATGCAGATAATCAGCCGAATGCCGGCGTCGGCGGCCTCCAGGATCGCGTCGGCGGCGAAGGGCGGCGGCACGAAGATCAATGAGGTGTCGCACTGCGTCTGCTTCACCGCCTCGCGCACCGTATTGAAGACCGGGATCCCCTCGACCTCTTGTCCCGCTTTGCCCGGCGTCACCCCCGCAACGACCTGCGTGCCATAGGCCTTGCACTGGGTTGCGTGGAACGACCCTTCTTTCCCCGTAATCCCCTGCACCACCACCCGCGT
>JAHRHE010000014.1 GCA_020027965.1 Nitrospirota bacterium
GGATTCCTGGTGGAATCGTTCCTGGAGCGGGTGGTGGTTTTTGCCGCGCAGCGGGGGACGCTCTCCTTGTCCGATGTCAGCGACGCACGACGCGTGATGGCTCGGACGCAAGCGCGTCGCGCCATGCTCTGTGTGCCGGCCGAAGCGAGCATCCCCAACGCAGTGATGCTCCTGGCGACCCTGTCAAAGATCGAGATCGTGCGCGTCTCTGCCGCGGACGCGGCGCGGTAAGCGCCGAGCCAACCGACTTGTGAGGGAGCCTGCCATGTCGGGACCATTCCTCCTGAAGCAGTACCATCTCTTCATCACTCGGCGGTCGGCCGGCGCCTTCATTCTGTCCAGAGACGGACGGTCGGCTGATTATGTCGGAGCCAGCCCCGACGATCTGGGCGAAGCCCTCAGGCGCTTCGCCAGCCAGTCCGTCTACCGCTACTTCTGGTTCGCCTGTACCGCCGCGGCCAAGGAGGCCCATCAACTCGAACAGGCCTGGTGCCACCGCTATCGCCCCACCGACGTCGCGTCCGGGCCCTCGGGCGATCATGGGGTGGCCTGGCACTGTACGACCGAAGGCTGCGCAGCCTGCGCGCTGGCCGAATCCCGGCGCTGACGCCGGCCGCATCGGCGCTGCCTCGCCGCCTTGACTTCCCCTGCCGAGGTCCGTACCGTACCGGCCCTGGTACCTCGTTCTCTTCCTGAAGGATCATCATGTCCAATCCGTCCCGTCGAGCGCTCCTGGTGACGCATTGCGGACAACTGCTGACGTTCCGCGGCCCGCGCCGCCCGCGCACCGGGGCCGAGATGGGGGACGTCGGGCTGCTTCGTAATGCCGCGCTCGTAATCCGGAACGAGACCGTGGTTCGAGTGGGTTCCGGAGCGCGAGCGCGGGACTGGCCGGAAGCCCGCCATGCGCCTCTCTTAGATGCCTGCGGGAAGGTGGTGCTGCCGGGCTTTGTGGATTCCCATACTCATGCGCTCTTTGCGGGCACCCGGTTGGATGAGTATGAGGCCAGGATCCGGGGAGCCACGTATGCACGGATCGCCAGGGCGGGCGGTGGAATTCAGGCTTCGGCGAAGCAGGTGCGCAGGCTGAGCCAGTCGGCGCTGGCCGGTCACCTCGATCACGTCATCCGGCGGTTTCTGGAGTACGGGACCACGACCGCGGAAGTGAAGAGCGGCTACGGCCTCGAGTTCGGGCAAGAGCTCAAGATGCTGAAGGCCATTCGCGCGGCGCGGCGCCGCGCCTCGTTCGATCTGATCCCCACGCTCCTGGCCCACGCGATTCCCGCACGGTTTCGCGCCGCGCGCTCACAGTACGTCCGACGCCTGATCCGGTGGTTTATCCCGGCGGTCGCTCGGGCCGGTCTGGCGGAATTCTTTGACGTGTTCTGCGACACCGGCTATTTTACTGTGGCGGAAACCAAGACGGTCCTGGAAGCGGCGGCCCGCGCGGGCTTCAAACTCAAGATCCACGCGGAGCAGATGGCCCGCACCGGGGCTGCCCGGGTCGCGGCGCAACTGGGCGCGGTCTCGATGGATCACCTCGAGCACTTGACTGAATCCGACATCAGGGCGCTCAGGACGGTGCAAGAGGCGCGGGGCTCGCGGACGATCGCCACCCTGCTGCCCGGGAGCGTGCTGCATCTGGGCGGCGGGGTTTATCCACCCGCCCGAGCGCTCATTCATGCGGGGATCCCCGTAGCGCTGGCCACGAACTTCAATCCGGGCAGTTCGCCAACTCTGAACATGCAAGTCATCCTGTCCCTGGCCTGTTCACACATGCGGATGAGCCCGGCCGAGGCCCTCACGGCCTCGACCATCAACGGGGCTTACGCCGTGGGCCGCGGGAGCCTGGTGGGATCACTGGAGGTCGGCAAGCAAGCTGACCTCGTGATCATGGATGTGCGGGACTACCGGGAGATCCCGTATTTTTTCGGAATGAACCACTGCGCCACGGTAATCAAGAAGGGCCGGGTGGTGTACAGAAAAGGTTGAGGTTAAGGCTAAGGGCAAACTCTCCTCTTTGCTCAACCTGAACCTCAGCCTCAACCTGGGCGGAAGATCATGGACCGTCTCGTCGAGTGCGTGCCGAATTTCAGCGAGGGGCGAAACGCGGAGACGGTCCGCGCGCTCGTGGAGGCTGTCCGATCAGTACAAGGGGTGTGGGTCCTGGATGAGGAAATGGACCGGGACCATCACCGGGCGGTGATCACTTTCGTGGGGGAGCCGGCCGCGGCGGTCGAGGCGGCGTTCCAGGCCACGCGCACGGCGGCCGGTGCCATCGACCTGAGAGTCCATCACGGCGGCCATCCGCGCGTCGGGGCCACGGATGTCATCCCCTTCGTGCCGATCCGGGGTGTCACGATGGCGGACTGCGTGACCTTGGCCCGGAATCTCGGTGAGCGGATCGGCCGGGAGTTGGGCATTCCGGTCTTCCTCTACGAACAGGCCGCCTCCCGGGCGGACCGCGCCAACCTGGAATCCATCAGGCAAGGCGGGCTGGAAGGGCTCGCCAACCGAATGGCGTCGAACCCGGCCTGGGCTCCCGACTACGGCCCTCGCGCGTTGCATCCGACCGCCGGAGCGACGGTGGTGGGGGCGCGGCCTCCGCTGATCGCCTACAATGTGAACCTCCAGACCGATGACCTGGCGGTGGCGAAGGCGATCGCCAAAACGGTCCGCTTCTCGAGCGGCGGGCTCCCGTTCGTCAAGGCGATCGGAGTCGAGCTCGCGAGTCGCCATATCGTCCAGGTCTCGATGAACCTCACGAACTATGAGCAGACGCCGATCCACGTCGCGTACGAGGCGGTGAGGCGGGAGGCCGAGCAGCGTGGCGTGAACGTGTCCGGGAGCGAGATCATCGGGCTCATTCCTCAACGCGCCCTTCTCCAGGCGGCGGAGTATTTTCTCAAGGTGGAACGCTTCGACCCGACCCAGGTGCTCGAAACACGGCTGGAGATGGTGCTGGCGAAGACGACGGGGGACTTGAGCGCGTCGGTATCCGACTTTCTGGGGGCAGTTGCAGCGGGAACCCCGACGCCGGGCGGTGGGAGCGTCGCCGCGATGGCCGGCGCCCTCGCGGCGGCGTTGGGTGTGATGGTCTGTCGGATCGGCTCCTCGGGTGCGGGGACGACCGCGCCAAGTCAGCCGGCCGACCACACCTCATCGGAGCAACGGCTGGTCCGCTTAGGCGAGAGACTGCGGGGACTGATCCAAGCGGATGCGGACGCCTACGCCGACGTGGTGCGGGCCTATCGTTTGCCCAAGACCGACGGAACCAGAGCGGAGGCGATCTCGGCTGCGCTTCGCAAGGCCACCGAAGTGCCTCTCGAGACGGCAGACCTGGCTTGTGAAACGGCCTCCCTCTTGCGCGGGCTGCTGTCGCAGACCAAACCGACCGTCGCCTCGGATCTCAAGGTGGGGCTGCTCATGGCGCTGGCCGCCATCGAGGGAGGTCTGGAAAATGTCATGACCAACCTAAAAGCTCAGGGGAATCAAGGCTTTCTGAATGAAATTGCGCCCCGCGTCCAGGCCATTCAACAGCGTCTTGTAGAACTCAAAAAGCTATGATACACTCCCGCCACTATTTCGTAAGGGCTCTTGCGTGTACGTCCGAAGAGCTCTTGGTCGTCGAGGAGATCGCTGAATCGATCAGGTGACGATGGAAATCAAGGTCTTCAACAACAACGTGGAAAAGGCTCTGAAGGTGGCCAAGAAGAAGCTGGCGGGAGAGGGCCTCTTTCGCGAGCTGAAGCGACGCCGCTTTTACGAGAAGCCGAGCGTGAGGAAAAAGGCCAAGATGCGCGAGGCCCAGCGACGGCGCCAGAAGTGGCTGGCCAAGCACCGGATGGAGTAATCGGTCCGCCCCGCGTGATCCGTTCCCGCCGACCTTCTCTGACCACCGACCACTGATCCCCCTTCTGACCGAATCCGCATGCGCGCCCCGGACATCCATGCCGCCCTCCGCATACTGAGACGGGAAGTCCGGCAGTGGCAGGAGCCCGTGGTCGGGATTGTGGCCAAGGAGTCGCGCGATCCCTTTCTGATCTTGATCGCCTGCGTCCTCAGCCTCAGGACCAAGGACCTGACGACGACTGAGGCGAGCCGACGCCTGTTCGCGCTGGCCACCGACCCTGCCGGCATGCTCCGCCTGCCAGTCAGCCGCATCGAGCGGACGATCTATCCGGTCGGATTCTATCGAACGAAGGCCAGGCAGATCCGAGAGATCAGCCGACGGCTGCTCGCCGCCTACGCCGGCCGAGTCCCTGATTCCATCGATGAGCTGCTGACCCTGCCGGGTGTGGGGCGCAAGACGGCCAACCTGGTCGTGACGGTGGGCTACCACAAGCCCGGGATCTGCGTGGACGTGCACGTCCATAGGATCACCAACCGATGGGGGTACGTCGAGACGACATCCCCGGACGAGACCGAGCAGGCCTTGCGCGCCAAACTGCCGCGCCGCCACTGGATCACCTTCAATGACCTGCTCGTGCCTTTCGGGCAGAACCTCTGCCAGCCGGTCTCCCCATACTGCAGCCGCTGCCCGGTGGAGAAATACTGCCCGCGCATGGGAGTGACGCGATCACGCTAGACAAAACCGAGCCTTTGTTCCTCTACTTTTCTCGCCCGGGGCGCCCATTGGTTGGCCTGATGCAATGCGCCACGGGGAGAGGGTAGGGTGAAGGGATCCCCGTTCGCCTCACTCTAGTCCGATAGCCGGTACAAACCAACACGTTAGGCCCTTTCTGCCCAGACCCCCCGACCCCCTCCTTAGGGAGGGATAGACCACAACTCCGATCGGGTGTATAAGCATGAGGCTTTTTCCTCAGGACCGCTGTTGTGGTCTCCGAGACCGCTGATGTGTGGGGTCCTTCACAGCGAATCGGGTGCGTCGTGGCAGGTTTCAGGTTCATGGCCCACGTCGGCTCCCTCTCCAGTGCACTCTGGAGCCTGAGGCCTCTCGCTGCAGCGATGGGGCTCGTGCTCCTGGCGTCTCCGCTCTACGCCGATTCCACCTCTCAGCCCCGCACACTCTTCGGTCCAGAACGCTTCGTCCGGACGGCCGGTCCCCCCAGCACCTTCCAACGCAGCTTTACCGTTCCTCCCTCAGTCTCCGCCCCCTTTGCGATGCGCCTCATCAATGGAGATCCTGACGAAGACGACGGGAAGGACGCGGATCGGGAGAAGAACAAGGGAGACGACCACGGGAGCCTACGGTGCAAGCCTTCCGAAGAGCCGAGGCCCCATGGGGAGGCGGTCTCAAGCGGCCGCATCCTGCTCGATGGGGTCGAAGTCGTCTCCCCGCAGGATTTCTCCAAGCACGCCGAGGTCCTCGACAAGGAACTCCGGCTCACCTCCGGCCCGCATCGGCTCGAGATTCAAATCGGTGGGGCTCCGGGCACCCATCTTTGCCTGACAATGGTCGGCACCATCCGGCCCGGCAAGCTGGAAAAGCCGCGGGCCGGCCATGCCGCGACCCTGCTGCCAGACGGCAGCGTGCTGATCACCGGAGGCCGGCGCAAGGAGCGCGACATCCTGGACAGCGCCGAAATCTTTGATCCCCAGACGCTCAGGAGCCGCCTACTGACAGTCGAACTCACCGCCCCCAGGACCGAGCACACCGCCACCTTGGTGCCGAACGGGGAGGTGCTGGTCGCCGCCGGGCGGGATACCCACGGGGTGCTCTTCAGCACAGAGCTCTTCCAGCGGGATGGCACCTTTCATCCCCTTCCGGCCACGGTCCAGGTGCCGCGCGCCGGCCACACGGCCACGCTCTTGCCCGACGGCCGGGTGGTAATCCTGGGCGGGCGGGATGTCTCCAATCTGGGGCTGGACCAAGCGGAATCCTTCGAGGTCCCAACCGGACTCCTCTATGATCCCCGAAGCGGCCAATTCTCTGTTCTTCCCCATGCCCTGCAGGTGCCGCGGCACAATCATACCGCGACGCTGTTGCCCAATGGCAAGGTCTTGGTGGTCGGCGGCCGACAGGACGAGGAGATTCTGGGCTCGGCCGAGCTGTTTGATCCTGCCACCGGCGAGAGCACGCTTGTGGAGGCTCAGCTACGAAATCCCCGGATGCGGCACACCGCCAGCCTCCTCAACGATGCCCGCGTGCTCATCGCCGGCGGGCGGAACAAGAAGGATGCCTTGGATTCGGTTGAGGTCTTCGATCCCGCTTCCCAGACCTTCACCAGACTGCGACCCAAGCTGCGGGCGGAACGCTTCAATCATACGGCGACCGTGCTGCCGACCGGGGACATCTTGATTGCGGGCGGTCGGGAGGATGAAGACAAGGATCCCACCGGTGAGATTGAATTGTATTTCCAGCCAGGTCAGGACACCACGCCGCCAACCGTGCTGGAGATCGCGCCGCCCACGGACACCACCGGCGTCTCGCAGACCCCGCTGATCGCCATCCGGTTCTCGGAGCCGATCAACGTGACGACCTTGAAGGGTACGACGATGACATTGACCGGCCCCCAGGGTCCCGTGCCCGGCTCCGTGAGTCCGGGAGACGAGGGTCTACTCGCCTTTTTTGTCCCCACTGCGCCACTGACCCCTGGGACCACCTATACACTCGCTTTCCAGGGCGTGACCGATCGGGCCGGCAATCCGCTACCCACGTTCGCCAGCCGCTTCACGACTGTCCTGCCACCACCGGTGATCACCGGTTTCTCGCCCGGCAGCGGCCCGCCCGGGACGACCGTCACGATCACTGGCGAGCAGTTCGTCCAAGTGCAATCCGTTGACTTTAACGGCGTCCCGGCTGCATTCACGGTCGTGAGCCCCGCCGAGCTCACCGCCACGGTACCTGCAGGGGCGCAATCCGGTCCGATCAGCATCACCACCCCCGGCGGCACGGCCACCTCAGCCATCTTCACGGTGATCACCGGGCCGACGATTCTAAATTTTGACCCGACCAGTGGGTCGTTCGGAACCTCGGTCACCATCACCGGGCAGAACTTTAGTTCGGTTGCGTCCCAGAATCAGGTGAAGTTCAACGGTGTCCCAGCCATCGTCACCTCGGCCACACTCACGGAGATCAGGGCCACGGTACCGCACCAAGCCACCACCGGCCCGATCACAGTTACCACGGCGTTGGGCAACGCCGCCGGTCCCTCGGATTTCACGGTGACCCTGCGGCAGGACTTCACCCTAAGCGCCGCTCCGGCGCAAACCATGACCTTGCAGGGCGGGCAGGGGAGCTATGTGTTGAACGTGACCGGTCAGGGTACCTTCACCGGCCTGGTGTCGCTGAGCGTGAGCGGCTTGCCGACAGGCGTGGCCGCCAAGTTCGATGCGCCCACACTCACCACTGGCCAGAACACGCTGCTCACGCTGGCCGCTAGTTCGGCGGTCCAAGTGGGGGTGGCTTCCTTCACCCTGTCCGGCACCGCCACGATTGACACTGGGCCCAAGACTCAGACCATTCCATTGACACTGGAAGTCCTGGCCGCCGCCGGCCGGACCGCCGTGAGCGGGCAGTTCCTGACGGTGGATGGCAGGCCAATTCAAGGCGTAGAGGTAAAAATCGGAAGCGTACAAGGCAGAACCGATGCGGCCGGGAATTTTCTCCTGCTGGATGTGCCGGCGGGGGCCCAACTCCTCATGGTTGACGCAAACGTCGCGGTGGCCGGATTCCCGATCTACAACGTGGGACTGGATCTCATAGCCGGCCAGACCTTGGTGCTGCCGGCGTTCCGGATCACGCCGCCTCCGCGGCCCGAACGATTCACGCCGATCAGCAACGCGTCCGCTGACCAGATCATTACCGACCCGCGGTTCCCCGGAGTGGAGATCACGCTCCCCGCCGGTGTGACCATCATCGGCTGGGACGGCCAGCTCAAAAACAAGATTGCGGTTGAGCGACTAGATCCCGACCGGTTGCCCGTTCCCCCGCCGCCAGGTCCCATGCGGTCGCTTTACCAGCTCTTCTTCGGCACACCCATGGGTGGTCTCCCCAGCAAGAAGATTCCCGTTACGCTGCCGAACGATATAGGCCTGGACCCCGGCGATAAAGCGGAAATGTGGTACTTCGATGCCTCACCCTTTGGGGATCCTGGCACGTGGCGCCTGGCCGGGTTGGCAACCGTCAGCGCCGACGGCACCAAAATCGTTTCGGATCCGGGTGTCGGCATTGAGCGCTTCTGTGCGGTGTGCGGGATCATCGGCTGCATTTCGACAGCCCAGGCTGCCCAAAACAAGCAGCCGAATATTGTTCCTGGTGGAGAAAGCGGCGGTGAGCCGGTAGATTTGGCCACGGGCATCTTCACAGCGGGGAAAACCGATCTGGTGCTTCCCGGACGCTTGCCGATTCGTATCAGCCGGGGCTTCAACCCCTTTGATCCCTTCAGCGCTCTCCGATTGTTTTCGTCGCCCTTGGGGCCAGGGTGGTCTCTGTCTGTTGATGTCACCCTTTCCTCCCCTACTGCGGACTTGTTGCGCCTCATCCTGCCGGGTAATTCACGGCTAGACCTGGTGCGACAATCTGGTGTGACGTTCACCAACAGCACCCATCCTTCCTTGAGAGGTGCGGTGCTCAAAACTCTCCCGGAGGGCGGCCATCAACTGCGCTTCAAGGATGGGACCACCTGGCGGCTCAAATCTTTCGAAGTTCAGTCGGGAACTTCCCTCGAGTTTCTGGTGGAGATTGCCGATCGGAATGGCAATAAGATCGCCATTGAACGGGGTGACAGGGGAAGAGTTTCCCGCATCGTCGACTCCGTCGGCAGGGCCTTGGAGTTTACATACAGTTTTGCTGGTGGAGTCCTCACGCAGATCCGCGACCCGTTGGGCCGGACCGTCCAGTACCGCTACGACAACAATGGCCGGCTTGCGACCGTAACCGATCTTGCGGTAGGGATGACGAGCTATGCCTATGACACCGAAGGCCGCATTCTCTCCATCACGGATCCAAAGGGAATCAAGTTCATCGAAAATTTCTATGGTCCCAGCGGCCGGGTCTTGCGGCAGGTGCAGGCGGATGGCGGCGAGTGGCGTTTCCGCTATCGGGTCGTTGGAGCCACGGTGACGGGACCTGGGTGTCCCGGAAACGGCTGCCCCTCGGAAGACTCCTGGGAAAACTTCCAGGCCGGCTATTCAATTAAAGGCGGCGCTGTCACAGCGACCAGCATTGTTGACCCGCGTGGCAATGCGACTAGTCACCGGTTTAATAACGCGGGCTTTACTACCGAGGTCACCGATGCACTCGGTCAGACTACTCGCTTCCAAAGAGATGCCGAGGGGAAGCTCTTGAGTACTACTGATTCGCTAAGCCGGACCACTCGGTACGAGTACGATACCGTCGCAAACGTCACAGCGGTTATAGACCATGCAGGACACGTCAGAAGATTCACCTATGAGCCCACCTTCAACAGGATGACCAGCGCCACGGACGAGCTTGGCAACCTGAATCGCTTTTCGCACGATGCCACAGGCAACTTGTCCATGGTCACCGATCCACTCGGGCACCTCCGCCCTTTCACCTATAACGACTTCGGTCAACCCCTGAATGCCGTAGATCCCCTGGGCAATGTCACTGCCTTTGAGTACGATACTTTCGGTAATCTGGTCCGAATTACGGATCCGCTGGGAAATTCTTCCACCAAGACCTATGACGGCGTCTCCCGACTCCTCACTCAGACAGATGCTTTGGGGAGAACCACTCGGTTCACTTACGATGATCTGAACCGCGTGGTCACTATTCTGGACCCAATAGGAGGTCAAACAAAATATACGCGAGATCCCAACGGCAACCCACTTGTGATCACTGATGCTCGTGGGAATTCGCAGACTTTGGTCTATGACAACATGGACCGCCTAATCCGCCGCACTGACCCACTGGGGAATGTCGAGAACCTTACCTATGACGGTAATGGCAACCTCACCAGGATAACAGATCGGAAGGGGCAAACGACTGCGATTGTTTACGATGCCCTGAACCGCAAAGCAAGAGTGGAATATCCAGACGGCTCGGTAACTAAGTCCGAGTACAACGCCGCGGGCCGCGTCATCGAAGCCGACGACATGAGTGATCCCCACCGGCCTATCGTGTTCGCCTACGACCTCCTGAATCGGGTGGTGGCCGAGACCACTTCCCTTGGGACAGTCAACTATCAGTACGACGCCCTCGGCCGTCGCACGTCAATGACCGTCAACGGTCAGGAGCCTCTGGTTTACACTTACGACGCTAACTCTAGGTTACGAACAATGACCCAATTTCCCCTGAATCCGGTGACCCTTGAATATGATGCGTTGGGGCGTCGAACGTTACTGTCTCTGCCCAACGGTGTTTCCACCGAGTACCGGTATGATCCTGGCAGTCGCCCTACCGCCCAGGTCTACCGGAACGCTACGAGTTTCCTGGGAGACTTGACTTACCAGTACGACTCCGTTGGCAACCGCATCGGCGTTGGCGGCTCATTCGCGCAGACCTTGATACCAGCCATTGTCACCGGAGCGACTTACGACGCCGCCAATCGTCAGCTTGCATTTGGTAACAAGACGATGACATTTGACGCCAACGGAAACTTGCTCTCAATCACAGATCCCAGCGGGACTACGTCCTTTGCTTGGGATGTCCGTAACCGCCTGCTTGGGCTGGCTGGCCCCGGAATCGTGGCAGCATTTCAGTACGATGCCTTCGGCCGCCGGGCTCGGAAGACTGGCAACGGTGTTCTCGAAGTATTCCAGTTCGACGGGATAAATCTTGTCTCAGAAAATCGCGGAGGAGTGGCAGCCCGATACCTCATGGGTCAGGGAATAGATCAACCACTCGCTCGAATCAGAGCGGACCGAAGTATTTTCTATTTGCCTGATGCCCTTAGCAGCACGATTGCGCTCACGGATGAAAAGGGTGGGATTTCCACGACGTACAGTTACGAACCATTTGGCAAAACTGCAAGCGCTGGCACGATCAATGACAACTCGCTTCGGTTTGCCGCGCGCGAGCAGGATGACATGGGTATCTACTATTTCCGGTCTCGCTACTTTGACCCTGCTCTAGGCCGGTTCATATCGGAGGACTCCTTTGGCCCTGCTGGTGGAAGCCTGAACCTCTACACGTACGCCGCCAACAACCCTACTCTGCTCCTCGATCCAACTGGGCATGAGCCAGTGTCACTCACTCTGTTGGCGTTCGCTGTTATTCTCAATGCGGCTGCATGGACCGCTGTTACTGCGGAAATCGGAGCCATCATGGAAGGTGGCGGGTTGAGTGCAGACCCCATCAAAGTACGGCAGGCGGGAGCAAGAGGATTTGCCGAGGGTGCAGTAAGAGGAGCAATCGAATTCTATTGCAGATTCACTTGCCCTGCAACCGCCGGAGCAGCAGCCGGGTTCTCGGTTAGCCTCATTGGACAATACCAACAGGGTGATCCGATTAGCCTTCCGCAGGCAGGGCGGGATGCAGCCCTAGGAGCCTTTGAGAACAAACTTAGTTCATTACTTCTCGCAGGCTTCCCTAGATCGCCAGTCGAGACAGGTTATCTCAAGCTGAGTATCGTAGAGGGCTGGCAAAACCTCTTATACGATCCGGTATTTACTAAAGGATACCAGTTGCTCCCGGTCAGGGCTGAAATTCTCGGAGGGCCACTTCAAGCAGTATTGGAGTTCCTAAAGGGCATTGGGCATGCTTTATTGAATTCGGGTATGACCGACTCCCCTGGTGAGCGTAAGTGAGCTGAGATGCCTGACGGCGCGGGGAAGGTTCTTTCTCGTATGCTGTGGTCTGGACTCCACTGAGTGAGAGTTAAGAGGGGCTTCTGGTGATGAAGGGGCAAGAGTGGCGTTGGATTTGGACCTCTCGGGTTCAGCAGGCGTGCGGGGGCGTTCTGGCCCTCACCCTTCTCTTATCCCTGCCCATCACCGCCCTTGCCCAGGAGATCCACTACCTCTACGACGATCTGGATCGCCTCATCGCAGTGATCGACCAGCAGGGGCGGACCGCCATCTATGAGTACGACGCGGTGGGAAACATCTTGGCCATTCGTCGAGTGGATGCCACCGGGCCGGTCGCCATCACCTTGGTGAATCCAACTCAAGGAGGCATCGGGGCCCAGGTCCAGCTCTTTGGGATCGGCTTTAGCAACATTCCGACCGAGAATACGATTGCCTTCAACGGCGTCCCCGCTCCTGTGCTGGCTGCCAGTGTTAACAGCCTGACGACTCAGGTCCCGACCGGCACCACCACTGGCCTCATCACGGTAACCACGCCCTTGGGCTCGGCGGTCTCGCCCACGCCGTTCACGTTCATCGGGGCAAAGGTCACCGTGTCACCCACTCAGGCCACCTTAGTGGTCCGAGCCAGCCAACAATTCAGCGCCACGGTTACCGAGACAGCCGATGAACGCGTCGCCTGGAGTGTGAATGGGATCACAGGCGGCAATGCCACGGGTGGAACTATCAACTCCGAGGGAATCTATACCGCACCCGCCGCAGTCCCTACCCCACCCACGGTCACGATCCGCGTGGCCAGCGTTCCCTCTCCAGGGGTGTTCGCCGAGGCCACGGTCACGATCGTGCAGGAGGCGACCGACTTTGCCGAAGCGGCGGTGAGCGTCCGCTTCGGCCCGCCTCCGCCGGGAACCATTGGCACTGCACCCATCAGCGTCCTTTTTGGCCCGCCGCCTCCTGGAACCGTAGTCGGCAGGGACGTGAGCGTCACGAATGGTCCCCTCATCACCGCCGTCAGCCCGTCAAGCGGTATCCAGGGGGCCAGTAACTTGGCTGTCACTCTTCGGGGGGTAAACCTCAACGGGGCCACGGCGCTCACGTTTCTTCTGAATAGAACCAGCGATGGGAGCATCTCGGCCTCTGGGCTGTCGGTTACTCCAGAGGGGACCGAGGCACAGGCGACCCTAACGATTACCGCCACTGCCCCCCTCGGGCCCCGGGCCGTGGTCATCACGACTCCGGCGGGTCCCTCGAGCACGTTGGAGCTTGGCACGAACATCTTTTCCGTACTCGCTCCGTAGTGAGAAGGAGGAACCATGGTTAGGCAATCAGCCATCAGCGATCAACAATTAACAAGCGGCAGACTGTCCACTCTCAGCTATCGGTGGCGAACTGTTCGTTGTCTGATGATAACTGCCAACTGTCTGCTGATAGCCACTCCTGCCTTTGCCCAGCAGACCCTTTCATGTGGGAGCACGGGGGCCGATTTGGCATTCAACCCGACAGTCAGCACCACCCTGACCCTGCCGCCAAGCGGCGTCTTCAACTTCACCACAGTCAATGTACCGAGCGACGTGACCGTGGCCTTTACCAAGAACGCCGCCAATACCCCCGTCACCATCCTGGCGACTGGCGATGTGACCATCAATGGAATCATTGACGTGAGCGGCAAAGCCGCCGGGACCTCTGGCATCCCGGGCCAGGGTGGACCTGGAGGGTTTGACGGAGGGATGGGGGGCAACCCCACCGTTGCCGTTAATGGGACTTCCGGACTCGGACCTGGAGGAGGAGGTGGTGGCGACGACACCGTTGGTAGCGGGGGGAGTGGAGGTGGCTTCGGCACCGCCGGGGTGGGGTCGCGAGCCGGACCGACCTATGGTATCCCCACGCTGCTCCCGCTCATTGGGGGCTCGGGAGGCGGTGGAGCCCAGACTGTCCAAGGCCTTACAGCCGGTGGAGGAGGAGGGGGTGGTGGCGCGATCTTGATTTGCGCTCCTGGGACAATCACCTTTACTAGTCCCGGTACCATAAGAGCCAATGGAGGGAGGGCAGGAGGAGGTGGGGGCGGATCGGGCGGTGGCATCCGCCTGATCGCGAACAGGATCACGGGAAGTGGTGCGACAATCGAGTCTGTAGGGGGACTCTTAAATTTCCTTTTTCCGTCGGGTGGCTTAGGGCGCATTCGCCTCGAGGCCTTCGAGACTACCGTGACCGGCCCCATTACCCCGCCACCCTCCGGAGGGCTTCCAGGGCCGGTGACGCCCCCTGCAGGATCTCCCACCCTCCAGATCACATCGGTAGGAGGGGTGACCCCGCCCGCGAATCCACAAGGCTCCTTCCTGGCGTTGTCTGATATCACACTAAGCCCCACCGTGACCAATCCGCTCACGGTAAATCTGACCGCGGCCAATATCCCTGTAGGGACCTTCGTGGCGGTGACCGTGACCCCCGAGGCTGGGCCTCGGACGACGGAGAACAGCACGGCCCTCAGCGGGACTCTTGCCGGCTCGACCGCCTCGGCCAGCGTGACGCTGCGGAACGGCGTCAGTATCATCAGCGCCACGGCCACCTTTGCCACTTCCCCGACCGCGAGCCTCGGCGCTCCAATGATGATCGGGGAGGAAGAAGTAAAATGGATCCGCGTGGGAGCCGTTTATGGCGGGCCCTCGACGCTGACGTACATCACGGCCTCAGGCAAGGAGGTTCCGGAGGAACAGATCGCATCCCGCAGGTAGGCCATGACCACTGTCCCCACGGCCACCACCACTTTCCCTCTGTTGGCCTCGGCCGGGGAGGGGCGCCTTTTCGCGGAAGGGGAGTTTTGAGAAGGGGGTCAGACTTTTGGATCTTGACAACTTGACGCGGTGAGCTAGCCCGCTGGCCGGAGGACTAAAAAGGCTTCTCGGAGTGAAGACGCCGAGGCTCAGTCTTCAGCACCCGCTTTCGCCGCGCTCCAGCGGGCCGCCGACCCGTCGGCCACAGAGCTTGGGCGGCGTGCCGAAGCCAGGCGAAGGCGGCTTCGTCCTCAGTCCTGGTGTTTCAGATGAAGAGCGTCGTTTCCGCGTCGGCGGTGAGTGAGAGGATGGCGGGAAGGCCCAGGACTTCGTCCACGTTCTTGGCGACCGTTTCGGCGTCCACCCCCATGTACTCCAGCCCGGCGCTGCAGGCCACGAGCCGGAAGTGACCCACCTGGCGCGCCTCTTTGAACATCTCCGAGATCCGGGGCACTTTCTTTTCCTTTAGCAATCGGCTGACCTCCTCGGCCTGTGCCGCGTACTCAGGGGGAAAGTCCACCGCGTCAATCTGGCCTTCCGCCAGCTTCTTGATCGTCCAGAACAGCAGGACGACGACGACTTCTTTGCCCATCGCGGCGGCCGTCAGGCCGAGCGTAGCCACCTGGTGGAGCTTGTCGTACGTAGCGTTGTGGGCGAAAATCACGAATCGAGGCTTGTGTTTCATGAGGGTTCTCCACCCCTCACCCTCGCCCTCTCCCCTTCGGGGAGCGGGATAGGAGAGGAGCGGGTATGTGCCAGATTATACGTCCCTATAAGAATGATGACAAGCTAGGGTTTAGGGGGCGGAGGGATCGGGATGCGAAGGCCGTGGCGGTCTGCGGCCTTCACCGCTTCGGGGTACCCGGCGTCCGCGTGACGCAGGATGCCGAGGGCCGGATCGTTCGTCAACACACGCGCGAGTTTTGCCGCAGCCTCCCGTGTCCCATCGGCGACCATGGCCTGCCCGGCGTGCAGGGAATACCCCATCCCGACGCCTCCTCCATGATGAAACGAGACCCAGCTTGCGCCGGAGGCGGTGTTCAGCAGCGCGTTCAGGATCGGCCAGTCGGCGATCGCATCGCTCCCGTCGCGCATGGCCTCGGTTTCCCGGTAGGGAGAGGCCACCGAGCCGGCATCCAAATGGTCCCGACCGATCACGACCGGGGCCTTCACGATGCCTCGGTGGACGAGCTCATTGATCCGCTCTCCCATGGCCGCCCGCTCGCCGAGCCCCAGCCAGCAGATGCGCGCCGGCAATCCCTGAAAGCGCACCTTCTCACGGGCCAGCCGGAGCCACCGCTGTAACGATCGGTTCTCCGGGAACAGCGCCAGGGCGGCGTCATCGGTGGCGGCGATGTCCGATGCCTCGCCGGAAAGAGCAATCCAGCGGAAGGGCCCGCGACCCTCGCAGAACAGCGGTCTGATATAGGCCGGGACAAAGCCGGGGAACGCGTACGCATCCTGGACGCCGCGCTGGAAGGCCATGGTCCGGATATTGTTGCCGTAGTCGAACACGACGGCGCCCGCCTTCTGGAATTCCAGCATCGCGCGGACGTGGGCGGCGATCGAATCCAGGGCGCGATCCGTGTATTCCGATGGGTTCGTCCGGCGAAGCTGTGCGGCCGATTCCAGCGACAACCCGGCCGGAATGTACCCATTGAGCGGGTCATGGGCGGACGTTTGATCCGTCACCAGATCGGGGACCACGGCCCGCCGAACCAACTCCGGGTGCACCTCGGCGCAGTTCCCGACCAGGCCGACCGAGAGCGGCTCTCGGCTCGCCTTGGCCGCCAGGACCCACCGGAGCGCCTCATCGAGCGACGCCGTCATGCGATCGCAGTAGCCGCTCTTGATCCGGCGCTCGATCCTGGCCGGGTCCACCTCGACGCAGAGGAAGGCTGCGCCGTTCATCGTGGCGGCCAGCGGCTGCGCCCCGCCCATCCCGCCCATCCCACCGGTCAGCACGAACCGGCCCTTGAGGTCGCCCCCGAAATGCCGGGCCCCCGCAGCCGCAAACGTTTCAAAAGTGCCTTGCACGATCCCCTGTGTGCCGATGTACATCCAGGAGCCGGCCGTCATCTGGCCGTACATGATCAGGCCGAGCGCTTCGAGTCGGCGAAATTCCTCCCAGGTCGCCCAGTGTCCGACCAGATTGGAGTTGGCGAGTAAGACCCTGGGAGCCCAGTCGTGCGTGCGTAACACACCCACCGGTTTCCCGGATTGGATGAGCAGCGTCTGGTCACCCTCCAGCGCGGTCAATTCCCGGACGATCGCGTGGTAGGCCGCCCAGTTGCGTGCCGCCTTGCCCACGCCGCCATAGACGATCAGTTCGCGCGGGTTCTCGGCGACCTCTTCGTCGAGGTTGTTCATGAGCATGCGAAGGGCGGCTTCCTGCGTCCAGCCCTTGCAGGTCAGGGCCGTCCCGCGCGAAGCCCGGATGGGCGTGGTCATTTCTTTTTCACCTGGGTCTTGACGCTATTGATGAAATCCTCTATTGCGACGTCGACTTCCGCTTTGGTCATGGCCCGGTCATGGGTTTCGCTCTCGTCCACGACGTAGGCCTCCTTGTCCTTTTCCTGCCGGACAACGACGGTGTTATCCTGCGTGACCTCGATCATCATGTACCATTCCCTGGTGCCCTTTTTGATCACGACCTCTTTCCCCAGGCCTTTCTTGGTAACTTCCACCTGCAGCTCGTCCTCGGCGGCCACGAGCAGGGTGGCCAGCTCGGATGCGTGAGCGGGGATAATCGAAAACGGACCAGCCAGCAGGAGCGCCAGGACGGCCTGCACCAATCTTGCGCGAGGAATGCGGGTGAACGCATGGCTCATGAGAGACTCCTTCGTGATGATCGGGCCGCGGCCAAGACGCCGGTCAAGGCGCCGCCGGCCACGAGCGCGCGTACGCGCTCGATGTCCGGTGCCAGCGCGCGGTCATGATCGAGACGGGGAACCAGACGGCGGATCATTTGCAGGGTCCGACGACTGCCGGCCCCGGGCTGTAAGGGACGGTGAAAGTCCACCCCTTGTGCGGCGCAGAGCAATTCGATGGCGAGGATGTGCTCGGTGTTGGAGAGGATCGGCTTGAGCTTGAGGGCCGATCCCATGCCCATGCTGACGTGGTCCTCCTGGTTGCCTGACGTCGGGATGGAGTCCACCGAGGCCGGATGGGAGAGGACCTTGTTCTCCGACGCCAGCGCCGCGGCCGTCACCTGCGCGAGCATGAAGCCGGAGTGCAAGCCTGGATGCGGGCTGAGAAACGGAGGGAGATCGCCGTACTCGGGATTGATCAACCGCTCGATCCGCCGTTCGGAGATGCTCGCCAACTCGGTCATCGCGATGGCCAGGTAGTCCAGCACCAGCCCGAGCGGCTGGCCGTGAAAATTCCCGCCCGAGAGGATCTCATCTCTGTCCGGGAACACGAGCGGGTTGTCGGTGATACTGTTCATCTCGATGCTGAGCGTGCGCCGGACGTGGTCGAGCGCGTCGCGGACCGCGCCGTGGACCTGCGGCATGCAGCGCAGGCTGTACGCGTCCTGCACGCGGGGGCAGTGGACATGAGACGCCCGGATCTCGCTCCCGGCCATCAACGCGCGAAGGTTGGCGGCGACGGCCATCTGCCCCGGGTACGGACGCAGGCGGTGAATGCGGGGATCAAACGCCACCGGGGTGCCCTTCAGCGCTTCCACGGCCAGCGCCCCCGCGGCATCGGCCGCGTCAGCCAGCTGTTCGCATCGGCGGAGCTCCAACAGGCCCAAGGCCAGCATGGCCTGCGTGCCATTGACGAGCGACAGCCCTTCCTTCGCTTCCAAGTGTAGGGGGCGCAAGCTCACCTGCGCAAGCGCAGCGCGACCTGATCGCCGACGGGAGCCCAGCACGGCCTCCCCTTCGCCGATCAGGATGAGCGCCAGATGCGCCAGCGGAGCCAGGTCGCCGCTCGCCCCGACCGATCCCTTGGCGGGAATCACGGGCAGGAGATCGTGATTGAGAAAGGTGAGCAGATACTCGGCGATTAGGGGGCGAACCCCGCTATGTCCGCGGGCCAACACATGGGCCCGCAGCAAGAGGATCCCGCGCGTCTCCTCCGGCGTCAGCGGCTCGCCGACACCGGCGGCATGGCTGCGAACCAGGTTGAGTTGCAGTTGCGCGATGTCGGCGGGGGAGATGCGTTGGTCGGCGAGTTTCCCGAACCCGGTCGTCACCCCATACACCGGATCGGTTCGCGCAACGGCGCGCCGCACGACGCCATACGATGACGCCATCCGTCGCTTCGCGGAGGGAGCCAGCCGGACCGCCCGTCTATTCAAGACGACGTCGTAAAACTCGTCGAGCGTCAAGTCCTCGCCGGTGAGCGACAGCGGCCTCATTGTGCAGCGGATTATAGCCCGAGGCCGTGCGCACGTAAACTGTCTATGTCTTCACGTTCGCCACTTACCTGTTCACTTTCTACTTGGCGGCGACAGCCGCAGGCCTGCTTGTGTGGCAGCGGGGCCCATGTTAGGATGCCTGCCCGATGGAGGTCCTGCTCTCCAAGGAATTTTGGTTTGCTCTCACCGCGTTCTCGATTGTATGCTTCGTCGGCACCCTGCTTGCGATCCCGTTCATTCTGGTCAGACTCCCCTCCCAATATTTCGACGAGCGCCACCCCAGGAGGTGGATGGAGCATCATCATCCGGTGCTGCGGTTGACCGGACTGGCCCTCAAGAACGTGGTCGGGATCGTCTTTGTCCTCGCCGGGGTGGCGATGTTGTTTCTCCCCGGCCAGGGTATCTTGACCATGTTGATCGGTCTCTCCCTGATGGACTTTCCCGGCAAGCGTCGTCTGGAGCGCAAGATCATCGGGCAGCCTGATATCCTGCGGACGATCAATAGGCTGCGGGAAAAATTCGGCCGCCCACCGCTCAGCGTCATGGACGAGCCATAACAACAGGCACGAGGCTCGGGGGGGCGGGGCAATTGCCAATAGATATAGAAGAGTTGCTCCCATCGCCTCTAGCCCATCGCCCATAGCCAATGCCTTCTCTCTATCTCATCGATGGTAGCGCCTACATCTATCGCGCCTTCTTTGCGCTGCCGCCGCTCGTCAACTCCAAGGGCCAGCAGACAAATGCGGTCTATGGCTTCACGACGATGCTGCTGAAGATCCTTCGCGAGCATCAGCCGCATGGCCTGGCAGTGGCGTTTGATGAAAAAGGCCCGACCCTCCGCCATGAAGAGTACAAAGAGTACAAGGCACACCGTCCCGAGATGCCCCAGCCGATGCAGGCGCAAATTCCGTACATCCATCGTGTGGTGGAAGCACTGGGTCTACCGGTGGTCCGATGCGCAGGGTATGAGGCGGACGACCTCATCGGGACGCTGGCCCGGCAGGCGGAGGCAGCGGGGTTCGACGTGGTGATCGTGACCGGCGACAAGGACATGTTCCAGCTCCTCTCGCCGGCCGTGCGGATCTACGATCCGGTGAAGGACAAGTGGTTCGGCGAGGAGGAATGCCGGGAGCGGTTCGGGGTCGAGCCGGCCAGGGTCGTCGACATCATGGGGCTGATGGGCGATGCGACCGACAACATCCCCGGGGTCAAGGGGATCGGTGAGAAGACAGCTCTGAAATTGATCCAGCAGTTCGGGACGATCGAGAACCTTCTTGAGCACGTTGGGGAGGTCTCGCCGGCGAAACTGCGGGCCCTGCTCACCGAGCAGGCGGGCAATGCTCGCCTCAGCCGGCATTTGGCGACCATTCAAGTGGATTGCCCCGTGACGTTCGAACCGGAGCGGTTCAGGGTGTCGGCCCCACCGACCGAACCCCTGGTGGCCTTGCTGCGCGAACTGGAATTTCCGACGTTGCTCAAGGCTGTCCAGCCGGCCGAATCGGGTCAAGGCATGCTGGGCTCCGGCGTGGAAACGATCCGGGACGAAGCCGGGGTCCGACGGTTTGCCCATGGGGCCGCGCAGGCGGAGGTCGTGGCGGTTCATTGCGTCCTGGAGGGACCGGCCGTGGAAGGAAGTCCGACCGGGGCCGGCGGCGCGCTGCAGGGCATGGCACTCAGCGCGTCCAACGGCATGACGGTCTTTGCGGCACGGCCTCCTTCGGGGTCAGGTCGTTCGGCGTGGACAAGGCCTCTGCACCCGCTCTTGCAGCCGCTCGCAGACTTGTTGCAGAGCCGGACGCGAGTCAAGGCGGCGCACGATCTCAAACCGGCGTTGTTGGCGCTGGACCGGGCAGGCCTGGAGTTGCACCCGCCCTGGTTCGACACCATGATTGCCGCGTACCTCCTGAACCCCAACCGGCGCACACACTCGCTGGAGGCGGTCGCGCTGGATGCCCTGGGGTATCGTCTTGGAGCGGAGGCGCCGCGCAAAGGGCCGGGGAAGCCTCAGGCCCTGTTCGAGGCGGCCGAGGGAGCCGAGGCCGAGAGGCGGATTGCGGAGAAGGCCGCTGAAGCGGCTAGCGTAGTCCTTCGACTGGTGCCGATCCTGAAAGAACGGCTCGAACAGCAGGGAAGCCTGCGACTGTTTGAAGACGTGGAGATGCCGCTGGTCCCCGTGTTGGCGGAGATCGAGCAGAATGGTTTTCTCCTGAACGTGGCCGGTCTTCACGCCCTCAGCAAGGAGCTGGAGCGGGAACTGGACCGCATGATGGTCACGATTAGCGGGCTGGCCGGCGGAGAGTTCAACATCAATTCTCCGAAGCAACTGGCCGCGGTCCTGTTCGAGAAATTGGGCCTCAAGCCGGTCCGGAAAACCAAGACCGGATACTCCACCGATGAAGAGACGTTGACTCAGTTGGCGCTGCAGCATGACCTGCCCGCCCAGATCCTGAATTACCGCAGCCTCAGCAAGCTCAAGTCCACGTACGTGGACGCGCTGCCTGCGCTCGTGAATCCCGAAACCGGGCGGCTGCACACCTCGTTGAACCAAACCGTGGCGGCGACCGGTCGGCTATCCTCGACCGATCCCAACCTGCAGAATATTCCGGTGAAGGGCGAGTTCGGGCTCAGGATTCGCGAGGCCTTCGTGGCGGCGCCGGGCCACGTGCTGCTGTCCGCCGATTACAGCCAGATCGAGCCGCGGATCCTCGCGCATCTCTCGCGGGATGAACGGCTGCTGAGGGTCTTCGAGCGCGGGGAGGATATCCACACGGCCACGGCGGTCGAGATCTTCAACCTCGCCCCGGGCCAGATCACGAAAGAAATGCGGCGCGTGGCCAAGACTGTGGTGTTCGGGATCTTGTACGGGATCAGTCCATTTGGGCTCTCGTCTACCCTGGGCGTCTCGCAACAGGAAGCCAAAAAGTACATTGATGCCTACTTCGAGCGCTATGCGGGGGTGAAGGCGTTTCTAGACCGGACCATCGAAGAGGCCACGCAGCGCGGCTACGTGACGACGATCCTGGGCCGCCGCCGGCCGATCCCCGAGCTTGCCAGTCCCGATCAGACGCAACGCAGTTTCGGCGAACGCATGGCCGTGAACAGCCCCATCCAGGGTTCGGCGGCGGACCTGATTAAGGTGGCCATGATCGCGGTCAGCAAGCAAGTGAAGGCCGAGCTGCCGAACACGAAGATGATTTTGCAGGTCCACGACGAGCTGATCTTCGAGACGCCGGAAAAGGAATTAGAGCGGGCCAAGACGCTCGTGAAGTCCGAGATGGAAGCAACCGGCGCGAAGTTGGGGTTATCCGTGCCGCTCAAGGTGGATTTGGGAGTGGGAAGGAATTGGAGAGAGGCACATCCGTAGTCGCTGGGGAAGGCGTAGATGGGGCTTATCTTCGAGTGGGACGATAAGAAGGCGAAGCAGAATCGAAAGAACCATGCCGTGTCTTTTGAAGAAGCGGTCACCGTGTTTGGTGATCCACTGTCATTGACCATCGAGGACCCGCTCCATTCGACTGAGGAAGAGCGGTTTGTTATCATGGGGCAATCTGTTGGTGGCCGCACGCTGGTTGTGGTTCACACAGAACATGGCGACAGAGTGCGCATCATTAGCGCACGGGCTGCGACACCGCGCGAAAGGAAAAATTATGAAGAAGGAAATGCTTAACGAGTATGATTTCAGCAGAGGCGTGCGCGGCAAGTATGCTAAGCGCTATGCGCGGGGCAGCAATGTGGTCGTGCTTGCGCCTGATGTGGCGCGGACGTTTGCTGACTCCGAGTCTGTCAACGAGGCATTGCGGTCGTTGATCAAGATCGCTCGGCAAACCAAGAAAGTCTCTGCCTGACCTTCCTTGCTGCTGCAAGTCTATCTCGGCGTGGGCCGAAACTGGCGCGAAGCGCACCCCTAGCAGGTGCTGAAAAAGGTCCCCAACTTTGTTCTCGGGCGACTCAGACCCCTCAACGTACGGCAAAAAGTACGCCTCGGGGGCCTCGCACCCTGCGGCCGCGTTGGATGACCTTTTTGAGCACCTGCGAATAATCCAAGAGATTTAATGTGTCTACTGCATTCGGCTTCCTGCTCCTGATCCTGGGAGTGGTGATTTTGATTCTCGGAGGGCGCAAGGTTACAGTGTCAGAAGGCTCTCTCCTCCGCTTGCTATTTCCACATGACAGAAACGTGAAATACGTACAATGGGTAAGTGCTCTGATCTGCTTCTATCTGGGATTTGGTTTTCTCCTTGGGTGGTTCCAATGAACTTTATTGGGAGCATCCGGTGCGGCAGAGCCATCTGCTCCCCCGTGGTTCGCGACTCAGGTCCGGCCCTCCCATAGGAGAAATAGAGTGGAACAATGAGAAAGATCTTTGTCTCCCAGAACCTTATGGAAGTGGAAATGCTCAAAGACCGCCTTGATCAAGTGGGCATACCCTGCACAATCAAGAACCAACGAGCGTCATCCTTAGCAGGTGAGGTTCCCTTCGCCGAGGTCTTTCCTGAGCTCTGGGTCCTCAGGGATGAACACTATGAGCGCGCGAGAGAGCTGTTGGAAGAGCAGCCGGTTGTCGGTGAAAAGGGGTCTCCTTGGATCTGTTCGGGGTGTGGAGAACAGCACTCCAGCGAGTTTACAGCCTGTTGGAAATGTGGAAGGGAGAAGAGGTCCGATTCGAAGCCATCACCGACATGGCCTCGCACGTCGGCTGAAACGCCAGACAGCTCGTCCCGCATTCCAGACTCGGTCAAAGGATTTGTTCTCGGAGCCATCGTTGCGCTAGGTGGGTTAGCCTTGTGGAATTACGTGTCACTTGAGGGCACTTCTGCCGATCGCAATGGCGATGGGAGGACGGATGAGATCTACACTTATGACAGAAGTGTTCTACGTAGTGCCAAGCTTGACAATGACTTTGATGGGTTCTTTGAGACCTTGTATACGTACAATCGAAACGGGTTGCCTGTCCGAGGGGAAATTGACCGAAACAAGGATGGAAAACCAGACCTGATTGAGCAGTACATATTTGGAAAATATTCCTATTTGGAGTTCCTCGATGGGGACACAGGAAATGTGCGAAAGCGGGCGTTTTTTAAGTTGGGCAAGAAGACCCACGAGGAAATTGATCAGGACGGAGATGGAAAGTTTGAGCGGACTGTTCGCTTCGACGAATTGGAAAATCCTATCGATTGAGTGCCGCTTCAGGATTTAGAAAACGCCTAAGAAACTGTCTCATGTGAGAAGCGGAATGAGGACCGTCTCTTATCGGGGTTGAAACGGCTACGCTCGCCGTCGCATTGAAAAGCAGCGCATTCAGGCGGGTGTACGCGGCATGGCCGTAGAGGTGATCGCAGGCGCTGCCGGCTTGGGGAGTGCCGGTGTCTTGGTAATCCACCAGGAGGCAGGTACCGTCCGTCGGGCAGCGGACGCTCTTGCGGGCGCACTCCAGCCACCGTTCAAACCCGTCATCGAGTCGAACGTGTTCAGGCTGGAGACTTGGGGTGAAAGCCGGTAGAATCCCAGCATGGCAAAGGGTGTTCCCATGAAAGACACTTTACAAAGGGCGTTTGAGGAGGCCTCAAAGCTCCCTGACAATGAGCAGGCAGCGCTGGGGCAATGGCTACTGGAGGAACTCGCTTCAGAGCGGCGATGGGACGAATTGTTCTCTCGCTCCGCCGATAAACTGACTAAATTAGCGGAAGAAGCCCTGGCAGAACATCGCGCAGGTCGCACGCAGGACTTTGAACCTGACAAGCTGTGACCTCGAGAACAACGGAGCGATTCCGGCTAGCGTTCTCTAACCTGCCGTCCGAGATCCAGCAACGCGCTCGGGAAGTGTACAAGCTCTTCAAGCAGGATCCATATCATCCCAGCCTTGGCGGCAACAATGATGAAGTTACTGGCGGCATTGAATGGAGAGGATCGATTGATTGTCGGTTCGATGGCCGTGACGTTGGGCGGGGTCAGCCTGGGTGCGTGGCTCGCAGAGCCTCGCGTCTTTGGTTTTACAGCGTTGGCCGTCATCAGCATGCTGCTCATCGGGTGGCGCATCACGCAGAGCTCACGACTCTCGTGGCTCTTGGTATTTGGCCTCGTGGCGGGGGTGTTCGAGCTATGGACAGATTGGGTGCATGTGACGTACTTCGGTTCGCTGGTGTACACCGACTACTTCGGCTTTCAAATACTGGCTTCGCCGTCCTATATGCCCATTGGATGGTGGCTGACCGTGGTCCAATTTGGCTATCTAGGACTTCGCTTAAGCGACCGCTGGCCGCAAGGGATCGCTATAGGAGCGATCACGCTGCTGGGCATGACCTTGCCGCCCTGGTATGAGGAGTTCGCCGCCCCGGCGAGGGCTTGGCATTATCGGTCGGGTGGCCTCATGCTCTCCAACACACCGGTGTGGGTCATTCTGGCGTATGGGAGCGGCATGTTTGCCATTGCGACCCTGACCTTACTCCTCTACCGGCCTCAGGCTTGGGGACGGGCAGTGCTGGGCGGCGTGTTCACGGGAGCCAGCATCATGTTTTCTGGCGTGTTCTGGTTCGCATGGCTGGGCGCTAGATGATCCAGGCTGCCTACTTGCGCGTTAACTTCGAAAGAACTTGCAGCACGCGGCTGGCGACGCGGTCGCTGAGGCCGAAGCGCCACTTCATGGCGGTATAGCAGCGCAGCACCATCGTGTCGAGATAGATCCAGAGGGCTTGGATGCCGTCTCCGGGGCGGGCTCGATACTGGGTGGATCGGGCGACCGGGGGGACAGATTCTGCCGTGAAGTAGTAGAGTGCCAGCGATTTGCGGGTCACCTCGGGAGGGCAGGACATCGGTTCCGGATGGCCGTGAAACGAATCCTCCGTATTAAAAATAACGGCGCGGTTGAACAGGGGCGCGATCTTCTGGACGCAGCGCTGCATCTGTCGATCCCACATCTCAAGATGACCGCCGTAGGAGTCCTGCCAATCCTTGTTGAGATACACCAGCACATTGATCCGCCGCCGCCAGTGGCGGCGATACGGGTGAATGGTGAAATCCGCATGGATGTTCAGATAGCCACCCCGCTCCGATTGGTGGATGCCGCCGCCTTGTAAGGTCGGATCGGCGAGCAGGCCGTCGATACTGGTCAGGTCAGAAAGAAATCGAACGAAGGTCTGGGAGTTCAACTCGTCAATGGCCGCCCCGAGCATCGGACCGAACGTGGACCGGTCCTGCATGCCCAGTTTGTTCTCGTTCACGTGTTTCTGATAGATCCAACCGGCCGACGCGATCGCGGGAAACTCGACCAGGAGTTGCTCCGCTGCCTCCGGCTGGAGGAACTGGTCGAGCACGATGTGGGGGAAGGGCTCATTTGCGGCGTACCTCGCCCGCAGGGCCGGCAGCTCACCGAACCACCGCGCATAGGGAATGAGGCGTCCGTCGAGGGAGGTGAGGTGTGAGTCTTTCTCGCGTCGACTCATCGGTCACCAGCTCAGAGAGACAGGAGGCCGAGGCTCATGATGACACGCTCGCCTGACTGCCCGACGGAACGTAGAAGGCATGCACGAGTTCAGTCGTGTTGAACAGCATCGCGTTCAGACGGGTGTAGGCCGCGTGACCGTAGACGTGGTCGCGCGCGGTTCCGGCTTCGGGAGTGCCGGTGTCTTTGTAGTCCACGAGCAGACAGGCGCCGTCGATCGGGCAGCGGACGCTCTTGCGGGCGCACTCCAGCCACCGTTCGAATCCGTCATAGGGCTCCAGGAGTTCCCAGAGGGCTTTATTGGCCGCCTGTGCTTCCGGTGAAGACGGCACTGCATCGCATCCCGCCACCGCCAGCTGCTGCACATAGTCGCCGCCCCAGGCGATGGGCATCTCCATTGTGATCTGCGGCAGTTCCATTTTGGCCAGCCATCGCTTGCCATCCGTCCGCATCGGCCGATGATTCACGATATGAAGCAGCTTGCCCAGACCCGAGGGATCCCAGCCGTAGCGCACCGGCGTGCCATAGGTCACGATGTCGAGGGCTGCACCGTTGAGGGCCTGGCTGGCCGGCAGCAGAGATTCCAAGGACTCAAGATCGGTGGGGCGGAGGGCGTCCTCGGACGCGTCTCCCCCCTGCTGGAGCGAAGACCTGAGCAGATGGCAGAAGCGGTCCCTTCCCGAAGAAGGACCCGGAGCCAGGAGATTGGACAGCAGCGCGAGCACGAGCCCTGCCTGTCCGTGAGCCTGCACAAGCACCCGATCCCCTGTCCCAATCCTCAGGTCAGTGCAGATTGTTCTGAGCTTGTTGAGGAACTGCACCGCGGCCCGGGCTCGACCGACATGGTGATGTTCGGACGACCAAAGAGAGCGGACACACAGTATCGGACGGGAGACATCCCGATTGACAGACCTCTTGAACTGTTCGACGTAAGCAGCGGTGAAGTTCCCGGCATCCACCGCCTGTTCATCGATCAGCTTTTTGATCTGCTCCTCGTCGCGGAATGGCGGCTTCTGCCCTCCTGAAAATGGTGGTAGGCCATTTGACCCTTCCCGCATGAGAGCAAGTAAGGCTTCCATCCCCGGAATGCCGCGCGAGTACCCTCGCTTCAGTCCGCCCGCCTCATCCAGCCGTTGCACGCCGAACAGGTCCGTGCTCAGGTAGGTGCCTTGGAACCACAGGACGGCTCGCACGCCCGCCGTGCTTAACTGGATGCCGAGTCGAGCCATCGCATCCTGCCAGGCCGGCGAATCAGGGGGCGCCCCGGCCTCCACGGTTCGATAGCCCACGCGTTCGCCAGGGTCCGCACGGGAATAGAGGGCATGTTGGAAATTGTTTGCCATCGGCATGGCGCCTTACTCTTACCTGAAGTCCGGCTCCTGTGCAACGCATCAAGAGCGTAGGCTGGGCCGGTTGACCAGCCAGAAATTGGCGTGCTAAGGTACGAGACGCTGACTCGACGAGCGCTGTGTGGTGTGGACGAGTGTTCGTGAGGGGAAGACAGGTGGGCCATTCTCGAGCGATCGACGTGTGGAGGCGCGGGCTGGCCCTGCTTGCCTTGACAGGTCGGCGTCTCTGGGTGTTGGGGTTGATTCTGGCCGGTGTGGTGTTTCTCGGCCTGCCCTCGGCGGAGGCCAAGCGTCCCGCGGCCGCTCCAGAGTCCAAAGGGCAATCAGGGGCGCCCTCGACGGGTCCGGCCGAGCACGTCATCCTGATCGTGCTGGAAGGGGTGGGACAGGACGGGCTGAAGGCCGGTCCGATGCCGACCCTGAGTCGTCTGGTGAAAGAGGGCTCGGTCACCTGGTCCGCGGCCGCCGTGATCCCCGCGCTTCGGCTTCCGACTATGGCCTCGCTCCTGATGGGTGTCCCGGTTGAGAAACACGGGGTGACCTGGAACTCGTTTGACTTCGCTCGGGGCTATCCGAGGCCGCCGACGGTCTTTGATTATCTGGACCTGAGTGGGGGCAAGGACAGTGCCATCTTCTTCATGGACGAATCCTTGTACCAGTTGGCCAAGCCGGAGCCCTACACCGACTATCAGATGTGCGGCCCGCTGAAGCCGGAGTGCAGTCCGGAGACGGTCGTCCACTATATCCGTGATTACTTTCGTAAGGCCACGAGCGGACACGGGTACGGGCACGCTATCCTGTCCCTGCCGCATTTTTTGGTGGTCCATCTTCCGCAACCAGGTCGGGTAGGAGCGGTCAGTGGGTGGGACTCCCGTGCCTATCGCGACGCGCTACGCTCGGTCGATTCAGCGATGGGCTCCATTCTTGGGCTGTACCGGGAGTTGGGGCTCCTCGAGCGGACGACGGTGCTGGTGACGGCGCTCAGTAGTGATAGAGCGGGGAAACCGGGCAGCAATGGAGCGAGCCTCCCTCGTGTCCCATGGATCGCCTGGGGGGTTGGCATCAAGGTGGGGCACGTCATCGAGCAGCCCGTGTCGATCGTGGATACCGGAGCCACGGTGATGCGCGTGCTCGGCCTGGAGACTTATACCGAGTGGGACAGCCGCGCCATCGAAGAGATCTTCTCAATGCCCAAGCCCGCGCCGTCAGGCACGGCGGCGCAGGGAGATCGCGATGCTCGATAAGCCGCTGCGCGCGCTCGGGCGGACCGCACTGCGCCGGGGGTGGCTCCTCGGGATCGCCGCCGTCTTGTGCGGGCTGTACCCGGTGGAACAAGGTCATGCCGCGCCGTCTAACCCGCACCTGACCGAGTATCGCATCACGATCGACGCCACGGCCCTCCACCCTCCGACGCAATGGTACGTGCCGGGCGTGACCCCAACTATCATGAGTATGGATCCGGACACCACGGAGGCGTTGCGGACCACCAGCCCCTCCGCACTGACTCTCAAGCCCGGGTCCTACCGCTTTGGGACCTTCACGTTCGATTTTCCTTTCATCGTGACCCTGGAAGGCATCTTGGACTTTGCCGCTTCGCTGGACGAGTGCGTGGGCGGCCGGGGGACGCGGACCCTCACCGTCCGATGCAGCCGAACCCAGCCGTATAGTGGGCAGCGGGATTACTGACGCCCGGCATTGAATCATCGAGGTCAGAGATGGCCGACACATTGTCGGACTTGTTGGAAGCGTTAGAGGACGTGGACGACGCGACGCGGGAGGAAGCCGCCAGGGCGCTGGCGGAGCGCGCGGATCCGAGCACGCTGGAACCGCTGCTCCGAGCGCTGGAGGACGAATTCTGGTCGGTTCGCTCCCATGCCGCCTCGGCAATGGCCAGGATCGGGGGTCCTCAGGCCGTGGAGGGGCTCGTCATCTTGTTCAATGATCCGATCATGGAGGTCAGAGCCTCGGCGGTGGCCGCGATGGCTCATCTCGGCCCGCCGGTCGTCGATCGGCTCCTCGGAGGCTTGAAAGATGAACGGTGGCGCGTGAGAGAGCATGCTGCGAAGGCCTGCGGTGAGATCAAAGACGCTCACGCGGTGGAGCCGCTGATCACCGCCTGCCGGGATCGGGACGGAGCGGTGAAGAGCGCGGCGGCCGAGGCGTTGGGCAAGATCGGAGATGGCAGGGCCGTGCCCGCGCTCATCAAGCTGTTCAAGGATACTTCCAAAACGGTCCGCGAGACGGCGGGAACGGCGCTGGTGTCGATCGGGCAGCCATCGGTGGACCTCTTGATCGAGAGCCTCAATGACCGTGACTTTGTGGTGCGCTGCCACGCCGTTCGTGCGTTGGGCGGGATGACGACCGACTACCAGATCGGCCGGTCCTGGATCAGAGAACCGCGGGTGGTCGATGCACTGCTTCAGGCGCTCAAGGACCCTGACCGGGCGGTGCGCGAGGATGCGACGATCGCGCTCGGGATGATCGGGGATCCGCGGGCGATTGAGGCGCTGGTCGAAGCCATGAAGGACGGAGCCGTCAAGCGACACGCGATTATGTCGCTCGGCATGATCGGCGATGCCAGGGCGCTCCCCCCTGTGCTCGACGCCCTGAAGGGGAAGGGGATCCGTCAGGACGGCACACCGACCCCTGGGTGCATCGTCAGCGAGGAGGCCTTCATCAAAGAAGCGGCTGTCACCGCCCTGGGACACTTTCGGGACCCCCGCGTGATCCCGGACCTCATCGGGCTCCTCAAAGACGTCCACCTACGGGATCGGGCGGCGGCCTCGTTGGCCCTGATCGGCGATGCCGCGATCGAGCCGCTCGTCTCGTTTCTGCACGATCCCAAAGCCTCCGAGGTGGAGTCGGAAGGCGAGCGAGTCTTGTCCTTTGCCTCCGCCCGCCTGACCGCAGTCGACGCGCTGAGGAAGATCGTCATCGAGACGCTCCGCAAGCTGGGCTGGGAGCTCCCGCCTGACGAACAGACCGACGCCGCATCGCAGGGCGGATACACCAGCGTGGACAAACCGCTGGGGGAAGGGCGCTTCGGCCCCTCCGGCGACCTTGCGAAGGGCGCCTGAGCGCCCCGAGCAGACCGCTCGGGATTTACTTCCTGACGGCGAGCCCGTGCGTGTCGGCGGTCTCCTTCCCGTCCTTCATGTTCGTGATCCGCGCCACACCGTCGAACTCCCCGCCTTTTCCTCCGTTCGTGACCTTGATGACGCCGACGCCCGGAGTCGAGCCTTGCGCGTTATTCACGGACTTGTCATTGCCCGTGAGGGGGGTCGGGCCGCGCATTCCCGCGAAGACATAGGTCCCGTCTGGTGACACGTCGAGCAGGTCCGGGGCGGGATCATCGCTGATCACCCCGGACAGGTTGATGCCACTCACGCTGAGGTTGGTGCTCGTGTCGATGATCTCGATATTGTTGCCGGCCCGGTCTGCGCTCCAGAGGTACCGTCCCACCGCGGCCATGCCATGGGAGTCGGCGAACTTGCCGTCGCGGGACGTGATGAGCTTGGCCGAGACCGACTTGGGCAGATTCCCGAAACTTACGGCGTACACGTCGTAGGCCAGCGAGGCTGACGCCGGGAACTTGTCCGCCGGCCAGCCGCCGCCCGAGTTGATATACAGAGTGTCGCCCACCAGGATTCCGCCGCAGCCGGCCGGATGGACCTGCTTGTTGTCCAGCGTAGCGACCACCTTCATCGGCGTCTGCGTGACGTCCGCCACGATGAGTCCGCCGCCTCGCAGCGTGATGAAGGCGAATTTGCTGGTGTTCTCGGTGATCGGACAGACCGGAGCGTTGTCCGGGCGCTCCGGACCTTCCATCGCGCCCAGGTTCATCGCGTCTTTGCTCTCGTCAAAGGTGAACTTATGGTCCTTGTAGTCCGTCCAGATTCGGATGAGCTTCTTATCCGCCATGTTGGCGGCGAGCGCCATCTTCTGGTCCGGCGTGGGCCAGGCCGCGTGGACGTTCTTGCCCATGGACAGGCATGCCTCGGGCTTCTTGGTGGCCGCGTCCATGAACAGGACGTGCCCGCTCAGGAAGGACAGGATGGCGTGGGACTGATCCTGCGTAAAGAACAGCATGTGCGGCCGGCGCACCGGCTTCTTGGTCGCCTCTTCGCAGAGTTTGTTGACGTCGCCGGCCAGATCCATCATGACCGTTGGCTTCGCCCCGGCGGGGTTGGCCGCCAACTGGGCCCCGTCGTAAATGTACAGGACGCCGCCGCTTTCCTTGCCGGTATCCGATTGATCCGTGATCCAGACCTCATAGGCGTAGGCACTGGATGACAATGCCCACGCGACGCTGAACCCCAGAGTCAGTCCCATGAACAGGGTGAAGAGTGGTCCTAGGGGGGACCGTATCCGTCTCGCTGCCCGCGTCCTCATCAGTGGCCTCCTTGGTTGTATCACAGGTCGAACGACCTGAGTGGAGAAGCGTTGGGGTAGGGAGTTGCACCTGCCCGATTGGATGAGCGGCTCCATAGTAAGCAGCAGACCCCGGGTCTGTCAACATGTCGAAATGAGGCGGATCTCAGGCGACTGATCGGCCATGCGGCACAGGCCTGAACCGCCGGGATTCCTGTTGACCCTCTAAAAAACCCTGTGTTAAGGTACGAACACCCAATTCCTGAGCGGCGCGGTACGGCAGTGAGCGCCCGGTCAGCCCTCATCCCGCGCATCCGGTACAGTGACCGCTTCCCTCCCGTCCTCCAGAGCGGCCGACGCGCTCGGGAACGGCGCTACGAGCCCTCACACATGATCGACACCGTGGCAGAGCACATTGCAGCCTTGAAAGATGAGGACTGGGCTGTCCGGGAAGATGCGGCGACGGCACTAGGCCTGTCTCGCGATACGCGGGCGGTCGTCCCCCTGGTGGCACTCCTCAAGGACTCCGACCGTGCGGTCCGCGAGGCTGCGATGGCTGCCTTGACGGCGATCGGCGAGGCCTCGGTCATGGTGTTGAGCGCGTGCCTCCAGGACTCCGATCTCAGCGTGCAGGAATCGGCCGCTGCGATCCTGGCGAAGATCGCGGACGCGCGGGTCGTGGACCCGTTGCTTGCGGTGCTGAATAGCCCAAGCTGGATTGTCAGAATGCACACCGCCAGGGCCTTGGGGCAGATCGGCGACGCCAGCGTGGTGAAACCCCTCGTGTTGTTGCTGCAGGACACCGTGAAGGCCGTGCGGACGGACACGGGGGAAGCGCTGGCTCGGATCGGCGCGGCTGCCGTCCCGATATTGCTGGAGTCGCTGAAACACGAGGAGTGGCTGGTCCGCCTGCATGCGGTGGAGGCCCTGGGCAAGATCAGATCGCCCGATGCGGTCGAGCCGTTGCTGTACGTGCTGTTCAACGATCGGGATGCGGCGGTGCGGGAAGACGCGGCCCGATCCCTGGGTGAGATCGGAGATTCGCGGGCGGTCGAGTTTCTGATGACCGCAATGGCCGAGCCGGGGCTACGCCCGCTGGCGATCGAAGCCCTGGGTCGCATCGGCGACCGGCGGGCCGTGCCGGCTCTGATTTCCGTGGTCAACGGTACGAGTCAACCGGTCGACAGCCGGCCGCTCCACGGCTGCGGCGATCGTTGGGACCAGGAGATGTTCGCCATGGAGGCGGCCGTCAAAGCCCTGGCTCAGATCCGGGATGAGTCCGCGATTCCCACGCTCGTCGCCGCACTGCAGAACACCGTAGTCCGTGCAGAGGCTGCAGCCGCCCTGGCCGCGTTCGGCACGCGGGCCATACCGTTCCTGTTGGAAGTCCTGAAGAAGGAGCGTGACGAGAATATCCTCTTTTATGCCAAAGATGCGTTGACCCAGGTGGGATGGAGACCCGGCCGAATCTAAGTGAGGATCTGGCGATTTGGCGATGTGGTGATGTTATCATGCTCCGAGCTCAATGATTCAATCATAAAGTCACCCAATCTAACTTATGCCCAAAGAGTCGCTCGAAACCCTGATCTCGGAACTGGTCCACGAAGAGGACTGGCGCCGAATGCGCGCGACGGCGGCCTGTCTAGCCGGCGGTCCCAAGGCCGTGGAAGGGTTGGTCCATGCCCTGGCGAGCGGCAGCTCGGCGCTGAAGATCGAGGCGGCCGGGATGCTCGCGCGTATCAAGGATCCCATGGGTGGGGTCCCGTTGGTGCGGCTGCTCCGCGATGAGAACATGGCAGTCCGCAAGGCCGGCGCGATCGCACTGGAGCAGATGGCGGGAATCCTCGACGCTTCGGCGGCGTCAGCACTGGTGGAGGAACTCCATGTGGTCGAAGAAGACAGCCTGCGGGAACTCGTCGGCGGGCTGCTGGGAGCGATCCCCAATGCGATCGAGCCGCTGACCGCCATGCTCACGCACGAGGACACATCAGCCCGGCTCACCGCGGCCGGCATCCTGGAGCACCTGCTGGATCCGCGCTCAGCGAATGCGCTCGTGGATGCGATGGCGGACTCGGCCGTGCGGGACATCGCGATCCGGACGCTGAAGAAACTCGGCGCGATCCGGGACCGCATTGACCGGACCTTCGAGGAGTTGCGGGCGGTGGAAGGCTCCAGCGAGCGTGAGGAGGCCAGGATGGCGGCGGTGATCGACCTCCTGGGGATCGGGCGCCCAAGCGTGGAGATCTTGATCGAATACCTCCAGGACGAAGATTGGGTCGTTCGGGAGGCGGCGACGGATTTGCTCGGCAAGATCGGCGATGTCCGTGCGGTGGAGCCGTTGGTTGAACGGCTTCGGATGGACAAGGATACCGGGGTCAAGGAGCTGGCCGTCAAGGCGCTCGGGCTGATCGGTGATGCCCGGCCCGTCGAGTTGCTGGTGGAACTCATCCCGATCCGCCCGTTGCGGATCTACGCGGTGGAAGCGCTCGCGAAGGTCAAGGACGTCGAGCGGCTTCGCCCGTTTGCGGATCTCTTTGAGCGATTGAAGACGGATCGCGATGGGTTGGTGTCGTACAACTCGGGCGTGATCGTCGACAAACTCGCGGCGGCTGCCGCGCAGGTCCGCGAGGAAGCTGTGCAAGAAGGAACGGACGGGGATGAGTGACGCGGAAGGCATGGACCGGCCATCTGACCAGCCGGGGGATCGCATCGATCAGTTGTTGTCTGCCTTGAAGGACGACAATGAAGCCCTCCGTGACCACGCCGCAGTCAGCCTGGGACAGATGGGCCTCGAGGCGCTGCCCAAGCTGATCGGGATGCTGGCGGATGAAGATGTGGTGATTCGCGAAGCGGCCATGAGCGCCATCGTGCGCATCGGCCCGGCTTCCGTGGAGCCCCTCATCGAAGCCCTCGGCGACGACGAATGGGCCGTCCGGGAACAAGCGGCGGCGGCGCTCGGCAAGCTGAAGGATCCGCGCGGGGTCGATTCGCTGATTGGAGCGCTCAAGGACAAGGACGGGGCGGTCCGCACGGCCGCCGTCTGGGCGCTTGAGCGGATCGGCGACCCGCGGGCGGTGCCCGGCCTGGTGGAGGCCCTGTCGGACGGGACGCTGCGTGAGGATGTCGCGCGCGTGCTCAAGAAGATCGGAGACGTGCGCGCGGTTGAGGCCCTGATCGAAGGGCTACTGGGTCCCAACTGGATGGTGCGTCGGCACGCCGCGGAGGCCCTGGGGAAAATCGGCGATCCTCGCGGGGTCGACCCCCTCATGGAAGCCTTGAAGGATGAGGACTGGCTAGTCCGCCGAAACGCAGCCGAATCCTTGGCTCGTCTCGGCGCTGCGCGGGCCGTGGAGTCGCTGCTGCCGTTGCTGGAGGACGAAAACGAAATGGTGCAGGAGACGGTCGAGGGAGCGCTCGCAAGCCTCGGCTGGAAACCCGGTGCGGGGACGTGACGCGTATCTCGTGAGTTTGCTACGAACCACGCTTCACGCTTGCACGCCGAAGCGCTTCAGCGCGCAGGCACGAACGACGAGCGACTTATCCAGAATGACCCATCGCACATCACGAAATAATGTCCCAGGAAAGGAACAGAAATGGCC
Organism: Nitrospirota bacterium; assembly: GCA_020027965.1. Lineage (GTDB taxonomy): Bacteria > Nitrospirota > Nitrospiria > Nitrospirales > Nitrospiraceae > JAHRHE01. The sequence continues at coordinate 35,568 of JAHRHE010000014.1, forward strand.
GATGACGCTCCGAGCAACCTGATTCAGATCGGTCCCAAAGGCGGGGCCAAGAAGGACGGGTTCAACCTCGTCACCGAAAAGGTGGTCTCGGTCAGTCCCGACACCAAGCAGATCGAGGTCGAGCTGCTGGCCTACGATGGCAAGACCGTGATCTTGGAGGTCGCCGAGGAGGCGGTCCAAGACCTGCAGAAGATCAAGCCGGGCGATGGCGCCACCATCCGGGTTGTCGAGGAGGGGGGCAAACGGGTTGCGAAAGCCTTCAAGATCCGTTCGAA
>JAHRHE010000098.1 GCA_020027965.1 Nitrospirota bacterium
CTCCCCGAAGGAAACCGAGGAGACCCTCCTGGAAAGCGTGGAGTCCTACAAGACGGTGGCGGCGATTCTGGGCGAGGAGCGTGTCTTCCCGCTCATGTTTTTCCTGGGCATCCAGCCCAACACCGATCTCGAGCACCGGCTCCTGGAGGAAGGCTACCTCTCGGCCGGGTACAACCCGCTCATGCTCACTCCCAACAGCATCCGGAAGCTGCTCTACAATCCGGCCCCGCTGAACAAGCTCATCGCCAAGGCTTGTCTGGCCGCCTGGAGCCAGAAACAGGGGAGCCACGACCCGCGGCCCTGGTCGGGGGCTCTGCGAACCGAGTCCTCCTCCTACGCCTACGCGGACGACAACCTCATCCGCGGCGTCGAGCACAACTCCGGCCGCCAGGCGCTCCTGACGCTGGAGGAGATTCTCCGATCTCGGAAGGGCCCGTCCTCCTCAACAAAATCCGCCACACCCAGGGCGGAGCGTCCCGCCGTCAGTTCAGCGCACGAGCACACCCTTACCTCCACCCTAAAATCCGGGTGGCATTGCTGCCCCCAATTGCGTGTATCGTTTGTTTTTCAGCGGGCGGGTGGTCGGGGTGGGACCTATTGCGCGCATCATTTTCACCCACCCACCCCGGGCAGGCTCTTCTTACCCACCCGCCCCGAGCCTGCCAAGACAGGCTCTTGACCCGTGGGACGCGCCCTTCCCCGAGCGAGCACCCGTCCATTTATTGTCCCCTCTCAGAGTGTGTGGCGGGGGTGCCTCTAACTGCGCGCATCGAGCGAGCACAGATCCTCCACTTTCCGAAACAATCGATCTTCTGTGCGCGCTCTGCGAGCAGGGGCCCACCCTGACTGCCCGCCTCTTCTTCTTGTGTACGCACTCAGCGCGCAGCCGGGTTAATAATGCCACCCGGTCCCCCCTTATTCCTACTTGCTTTGGCCTTTGGCCCGGTGCTATCATACCGCCCTCTTTGAAACCCCTGGACGATCGCAGAATCATCTCGATTTTCTTACGATTTTCCAGGTCCAGACGGGCGGTGGGAGGCCCAGCGCGGAAGTAGGCCCGCGCGCATGCGGGTGGCTGGAGAGGCCGGTCCGCACGCACCCCAGTCTGTCCGATGGAGGGGCTTGATGTATAAGACCATTTATATCCCGGTCGATAATTCGGACTACTCCAATATGGCGGTGGACCTGGGGGTGCATCTGGCCAAGACGTTTGGCTCGAAGATCGTGGGCAGCCATGTCTATGCCGCCAAGATGCACGACAAACGGTTCAAGCAGATGGAGGCGGGCCTCCCGGAAGAATACCACGACGAGAAGGAGCTCGACCGGCAACGCCAGATCCATGACTCGCTGATCACCCGCGGCCTGCAGATCATCACGGATTCCTACCTCGATTACATCGACAAGAAGTGTTCGGAGGCCAACCTGCCGCTGGAACGCCGGTCCCTGGAGGGCCGGAACTGGAAGGTGCTGGCCGAGGACATCAACACCAACGCGTACGACCTGGTCATCATGGGCGCACTGGGCGTCGGCGCGGTGAAGGACAGCGTGATCGGCAGCAACACCGAGCGAGTGGTGCGCCGGGTGCGCTCGGCCGACATGCTGATCATCAAGCACACCCAGCCGTTCAACGGCGGCAAGATTGTGGTCGCAGTGGACGGCAGCCCCTACTCCTTCGGCGGGCTCATGACCGGCCTCACCCTGGGCAAGGCGCTGAACAAGCCGGTCGAGGCCATCTCCGCCTTCGACCCGTATTTCCATTACGCCGCCTTCCACAGCATCTCCGGCGTGCTGAACGAAGAAGCCGGCAAGGTGTTCCGCTTCAAGGAGCAGGAGAAGCTCCACGAAGAGATCATCGACAGCGGCCTGGCCAAGATCTACCAGTCGCACTTGGATATCTCGCGTGAGCTGGCGCAGGCGGAGGACACGGACATCAAGACCACTCTGCTGGACGGAAAGGCCTTTGAAAAAGTCATCCAGTACGTCCGGAAGGAGACCCCGTGGCTGTTGATCGTCGGACGCATCGGCGTGCACAGCGATGACGACATGGACATCGGCAGCAACACCGAAAATCTCTTGCGGTCCGCTCCGTGCCACATCCTGATCTCCAACCGCAAGCACGTGCCGCCCATCGACACTCAGGCCGAATACACGATTGCCTGGACCGAGGAGGCGCTCGCACGGATGGAGAAAATCCCGGTCTTCGCCCGCGGCGTGGCCAAGACGGCCATTCACCGGTATGCCATCGAAAAGGGCCATACCATCATCAGCAACAGTGTCGTCGACTCCGCAGTCGGCCACATCCTGCCCAAGGGCGCCATGGAGGCGATGAAGGCGCTGGGCGGCAGCCTGGATGCGGCCGGGATCGACCGCAACAAGATGCAAGCCGATGACGCCGTGGCCAGGGATCTGATGGGCTCCACCCTCAGCGGCATGATGAGCGGGATCGTCCAGGAAACGTCTCCCTCTGACACCGGGCGGGCGGTGAGCCCGGGCACGCAAGCCTATCTGGACCGCATGAGCCAGAATTATTTCGTGTGCGACGGCTGCGGCTACATCGGGAAGGGCGACATGCCGGTGAAGTGCCCGGTCTGCGGCGCGGAGGGCGCTCGGTTCAAGCAGGTGGACAAGAGCATCTTCGAGGCGGCGGCGAAGGCGGAAGGGACCTTGGAGACTGAGCTGGCCTACGACGATGTCCCCATGCAGTGGACCAAGGACGCGAAGGAGGCCATCAGGGCGGTCCCGGCGGGGTTCCAGCGCCGCCGCGCCAAGGCCAAAATCGAGAAGAGCGCCCGGAAGTTGGGGATGACCACGATCACGCTCGAGTACGCCGCCCCGATGATCAAAGAGGCGGCAGCGGAGGACTATTCCCCCATCTTCGCCAACAAGGGCACCGGGACAGCTCCGTGCGCGGAGACCGCCGTGGCGGCCGCGACCGGGAATGGCGGCCAGACTCCCGCTGCTGCTCCCTCCCCCTACACCTGGACGCCGGAGGCGCAAGCGCGCCTGGACCGCGTCCCGGCGGGGTTCATGCGTGACTGCACCAGGGCCCTGATCCAGAAGCATGCCGATAAGATCGCGACCACGACCATCACCCTTGAGGTGGCCAACGAAGGCATCGAGCAGGCCAAGGGCACCATGGAAGAGGCCATGAAGTCCGGCAACCTCAAGGAGATCATCGCGCGGCTGACAGGCACCGGCACTGAGAAAGCAGGCTCAGGCTAAGGTTGAGGCTGAGCGCTTCGAAACCAGGGAGATCCTTTTTTTCCTTAACCTTAACCTCAGCCTAAACCTCTCTGACTATGGGCAAATCCCTTCCCGTTCTCGACCTCGGCCAGTTCGCGGGCAAACTCGATTCCCTCGGCCGACAGATCCAGCGGTTCGTCGGTGCGCCGGGGACTGCACCGCCTCCGACCGACGGCCGCACCGTGGATGACTTCAAGCCCTTTCTCGTCGCACTGAACCTCACCAAACGCTGTAATCTCAAGTGCGCCCACTGCTATCTGGATGCGACGACCAAGGCGGGCGGCGGCTCGGATGAGCTGACTCGGGAGGAATGCTACCGCCTCATCGATCAGATCGCAGAAGTCAATAAAGGGTGCCTCCTGGTGATCACCGGAGGTGAGCCCCTCACCCGGCCCGATATTCTCGACATCGCCCGGCACGCCGTGGCCCTGGGCTTCATGGTGGTCTTCGGCACCAACGGTATGCTGATCAACGATCGGATGGCCAAGGAATTGGTCGAGATCGGCGTCATGGGCGTCGGAATCAGCATCGACTCGCTGGATCCGCAGAAACACGATCGCTTCCGCGGACTCCCCGGCGCCTGGGAAGGCGCGGTGGCGGGGATCGACGCGTGCAAGCGCAACGGCCTCCAGTTCCAGGTGCATTTCAGCGCCCAACCGATGAACTACCGGGAACTCCCGGACGTCATCGCATGGGCCCATCACCTCGGCGCCAAGGTGCTGAACGTGTTTTTCATGGTCTGCACCGGCCGTGGAGAAGAGCTCACCGACATCACGCCCGCGCAGTACGAAGAGGTACTGGGCTACCTGGTGGCGTGCCAGGACACGTACAAGGACATGCTGGTCCGCGCGCGCTGCGCGCCGCACTTCAAACGGCTCGCCTACGAGAAGGATCCCAACTCCCCCATCACCAAGGCCCAGGGCTACATGGGCGGAGGGTGCCTGGCCGGCACCAACTATGCCCGGGTGACGCCGAACGGCGAACTCACGCCTTGCCCCTACATGCCGCTCTCCGCCGGCAACATCCGCGAAAAAAGCTTCACGGAGCTGTGGGAGAAATCCGACATCTTCGAATCCTTCCGCTACCCGCACCTGAAGGGCAAGTGCGGAGACTGCGAATATAGCGAGATCTGCGGCGGGTGCCGGGCGCGACCCTATGTGGACCACGGCGACTGGCTGGACGAAGACCAGTGGTGTCTCTACACCCCGAAGGGCGGGGAGAAGGTCCGCGTGGCCTTCAATACCTCGGAGGACTTCGACGGAGTCTGGGACGAAGCCGCGCAGACCCGACTGGGCCGGATCCCCTACTTCCTCCGCGCGATGGTCAAGAAAGGCGTCGAGCGGCACGCGCGGGAACACGGCATTCCCGTGATCACCGTCGAGCTGATGGAAGAGCTTCGGAAGAAGCGGTTCGGAAACGAGACCCCGGTCTTCAAATTCTAGCGTGACAGGTGACGCGTGACGCGTAACAAGCGGAGTCCCATGAACGCCCTGTTCTTCCCATCCTGCCTGTCACTCGTCACCGGTCACCCGTCACGGTAGAAGAAGTGGACGCGCTGCAATCCACCCTCACCGACATCGGCCAGCTCATCCCCATCATCAACCACTGGTTCCACCTGATGTCCGCTGTGATCTGGATCGGCGGCCTGGCGTTTTTGGTCATGGCGGTCACCCCCGGGCTCCGGAAAGCCGTCCCGAAGGAATTCATCAAGCCCATTGCCGACACCTTCTATCGCCAGTACAAGCGTGTGGTCGGCGTCCTCCTGGTGATCATCCTCTTCACCGGCGGGATCAATCTCCATTACGTCAACCAGCTCTTGCACTCCCAGACCGGAATGGGAGTGCCCAATCACCCGAAATACCTCACCATCTTCTTCATCAAGTTGTTCCTGGTGCTCGTCATCGTCACCCTCTATCTCTACACGGTCATCTTCAAGACGGAGGCGACCGGGGAGGAGACGGCCGAGGAGAAGGAAGAACAAGCCCTGGAGCCGGTTCCCTTCCAGCGCGTGGCGTTCTGGACCGGTCTCTTGATCATCCTCTGCGCCGCCGCCCTCAAGCACCTGCATCAATAACGGTTCACGCCTGTGCACGCCCGTCACTACAGCCGGACCTGGATCGCGGTCGGCCTGATCCTGTGTGGCCTTTCGGCCGGCGCCTGCGTCAAGTATGAGCTCCGCACGTACGAGATCCGTCAACGTGCCTTCACCCATGACCCGACTCGGTTGTGGGGTGACTATCGCGAAGAGTACGAGTTCATCGCCAATCGCAGAGCCACCCTCCTCGACAAAGCCAAGCAGACCGGAACAGGCGTCCCGCCGCATCTGACCGGCCTCGCCTTTTCCGGCGGAGGCATTCGCTCCGCTACGTTTCATTTGGGTGTCCTGCAGGCCGTGCAGGAGCTGGGTAAGCTCAAGCAGATCGACTACCTGAGTACGGTTTCCGGCGGCTCATATGTCGGCGGATGGATGGCCGCCCATCTCGGCGCGGATCAAGATGACGACCTGGGCTATCTGATCGAGACCAAAGACCCCAACACACTGGTCAACGACAGAGAGGATTTTGTTGAGCATCTGCGGGACCATTCGGGCTTCATCCAGGAAGGAGGCTTCTGGGAAGGTCCGAAGCTGATCTGGTCCTATCTCTGGCGCCTGCCGCTTTATGTCGTTTGGGACCTTGGGCTTCACATCAAGACCGTCCCCACGATCGGGAACGAGGTGCATCTGTTCAACCCGTATCGGGACCGCATCGAACTGACCTATATGCGCGGGAAGGAGACGAGCTCGCTCACGCAGATCAATCGCAACCTGCTCTCACCTTATTTCATCGTGAACGGGAACCTCGTGAACCGAGGGCGACCTCGGGGGTATGTCGGCGACAAGCCGTACTTCGAGAACTACAACTTTGAGTTTACTCACCACTTCTCGGGGTCAGACGGCCTCGGGTACGTGAGAACCCCAGGGTTCGGGCGTCCTGTCGTGCAAGTGCTGGATAAGGACAAGGACCTGGCCTGGGAGAACCCGGCCTGGGTGGTCGTGGAGGATCCCCCGGGCACCCACTGCGATCAGGTCCCGCGGACGGATGCCGTGAAGGGGGCGCCATGCGTTCGCCTTTCGGACGCCATGACGATTTCCGGCGCCGCCCTGGACATTGACAGTATCTTTGCTGAGACGTATCACAACGATTTCACTCGAACCCTCTTGCGGTTCGCGTCGGCGCCGTTCAACCTGAACTTCGAGTATCAGACCTGGAACTTCGCGAGGCGCTATAACGACTTCTTAGGGACCATCTGGGATTACCTCGTGATGATGACGTGGCGAAGGCTCTCGGGGCCCAATACCGTGGATCGCTGGATCGAGATCACCGATGGCTCCTTTTTCGACAACACCGGCGCCTACGCTCTGCTACGGCGTGGCGTCTCCCACGTGATCGTAGGCGACGCCACGTTGGACACGGAGTGGACTTATCACTACCTGAAACTGCTTCGCGAGCGGCTCCGCAAATACTCCGGGCCCCGGGCTGAATGGTGCGGCGAATTCCCGGAAGACCACGAGATCGTCTGGTACAGGAAATTCTGGCTCAAGCGGGGGGATGGCACGACGGCCGTCATCCACTTTATTAAGCCTTATGCATACAACCCGAAGCTGTTCGAGAAGAACCCGGAGCTCAAGAGATCGGGCAAACCTTTTCTCAGCCTGCGCCCGGAACCGAAACGCAACTTGACCAAAGATCCGCTGAGCGACCTGAAATACCCCACCCACCTGGACCCGAACCGTATCGGGAGCCAGCCAGCCAAGCCGAGAGACATGGAGCAGATCCACAGAGCCATCGAGAGGGTGGTCAAGTTCGCGGGTACTCCGAAAACGCGGAGCCTGTTCGCGCAGACCAGCACGCTCTTTCAATGGTACTCAACGGAGGAGTTCGAGGCCTACCGGCTCTTAGGCTACCTGATGGGCAAAGCATATTTGTCCGACCTGACGTTCGATGATGAGGCGCTGAAACCAACCGGCGGCTGCGGGCCGCTGTAGCACAGGAAGACGCACTCTTCCTCTCCTGTCCTGCTGCCTTGACCTCTCTGTATCCAAGCAGATAAACCGGGTATTGGATTCGATACTCGTCGTCCCGCAGGCGGCGTGTGGCCTTCTGCCCACCCTTTCCTACTCATCCTTCACTTTGTCATAAAAATCGACGGGTTCGATCCTCAAGCAGGCTGACGCTAGCGAAACGCTTGGGACGGCATTATCGTTGCTTTCCCCTATGGCTGGAAGCGAAGCATGGGGTGGCAATAGCCCAAGAAAAGGAAGGTGGTGGCCATGACACTCATCATGCTGGGGCTCCTGCTCGGCCTCGGGGGCTTGGTCTCGATCGGAATGGTGGCACTGATACAGGACCACACTTCAAGAAAGAACCCTCCAGGCAGCGCCCGAGATGATCGCAGCCAGGAGTGGGCGTCGGGGGCCTCTGCGCGGCAAAAGGCCGCTTAGTACCGTTCCAACTGGTTGGTCAAAATTCCGATCACGGATGCGAACCTGAGGAGCAGGCACCCATTACGGATACGGCACCGGATCTCACTGACGAAGAGATCAAGAGCGGAGGAACTATGTCAGCGATCGACATCGAGACTTACAAGCAGACGGTCGTGGCCCAATCGGGAGGTTCTCCTGCTGCGATGGCAGCCCAGGAGAACATTTCCGGAGAATCGCTGCCCACAGTAGAGACAGTCCTTAAGACCGTAAAGCCCGGCAAGCCGGCTTCCATCGCCAAGCAGCGGATGACGGTCACCCTGCCCGTGGAGCTCCTCGAACGACTGCGCAACGCCGTCTATTGGACGCCGGGACTCACACTCGCCCGACTGATCGAGGAAGCGGTCACCGACACCATCACGGCGATGGAGAGGCGGAGCCATGGGGAACCGTTCCCTAAGCGGATCGCCCAACTCAAGGGAGGCAGACCGAGAAGGATGCGAGCCGTGCCTGGCAGGTTTGCCGGCCCAGGATAGCGCTCTTCGATCCCGGCGGTCTGCGGTCTGCCGTCAACGGTCAACGGCCGCCGTCAGCGGTCAACGGTCAGCCCCGGGCCGCTCGCCCGGGGCGATTCGCTCACGCGTAGAGGAGAGGTCAACCGTGGCCCGGTGGTCCAACTTCTGGGACATACTCTGGCTGATCGCGGCGTTCGCGTTCGCCCGGGTTATTCTGAAAGAGCTCATTACGCAATTTCTGGAGTTCAGAACGATCGGGAGGATACCCGAAGCCCCATCCCATATGCCTGAGGAACGACCCACTCAGAAGGAAGACGACCCGGCCGATCACGACCCGGTCAAGGTGGCATAGCCGCCGCACGATTGACAGCAAAGAGCAGGAGAGTCATAGTACGGGGCTCTGAGGCGCTCCACCAGAGGGAAGCTTGGATGAGGCAGGAGGCGCGCAAGGCACGGCCGCCGGCTAGGCGTACCGGTCTGAGCTCACGGCCCGACCTCTGTCCACACACACCAACGCATCCGGATACTTCCGATCCCCTCGAGTCAATTACCGTTCTTTGTCCTCAACCCACCCTGCCCCCTCCCGGAGAGGCGGAGCCAAACGACCCGGCCAACTGCCGGACGGAGCGCCCGATCACAGGCCGGCAACGTGCGGAAACACCCGCCATAGCGGTCGAGCCATGACTGAGCTGCTATCGAAAGAGCATCGCATCCTGGAAAAGGCCTTTATGGACGGTCGGCCCTTTGGAACCACTGCGGCCGGCGAGAAGATCCGCGATGTCAGCGGCGTGACGGTCAAGGCCAATGCGGAGTATCTGGAGGAAGTGGTCACCCGGAACCGCGGCGCGGAGGCTGGAGCCCGGGCCGTCGAAGAGTTGGCTCGGCTCCTGAACGAGCGCATCCGCGACTCGTCGTACCACGTCACTCCCGCCTTTCTAAAAAATCCTTGGAACAGTTACTCCTACGAATTTGTCATGTTCCTGGCTGAATTCGGCTTGAACCTGACGGGGGACCCCCACTTTCAGTTCAACGTGGGCAAGGAGAAGTTCGTCAACCCGATCATCCAGACGCTGGGCCGGCCCTTCTCGGTGGCGCAGATCTACAAGATGTTTCCCCATTTCGGGCAGAAGTTTGCGAAGGGCTCGATCGAGTTTGGCGTCGGTACGGTAACGAACCGGTCGGCGGTCCTGCGCATGAAGTTCACCGATCGCGTGTATGAGCAGTTCGGCCCGTATCGGAAGCGCTGCGTCGAGCTGATCTGCAACTCCGCGAAGGCCGGCCTGGCTTCGGTCCCGGACCGCATCCATGATTTGAAGCCTGCGACCATTAAGGACCTCTCCTGCATCGTGGACGGAGCCGAGTATTGCGAATGGGAGTTTACCTGGACCCCGGAGGAAGGCGGGCGTTTCGTCTGGCCGCTGACCGGGCTGCTCGTTGGCGCGGTCACATTCGGCTACCTGCATTTTCGCTATCCTGCCATGGTATTCCTGGAGAGGTTGGCGATCGCCCTGCTGCCTGGGATCGCCCTGTGGCTGTCCATCAGGTATCGCAAGCTGCGCAAGGGCAGCCGTGCTCGTGAGGCGCTCATCCAGGAGCAACTGCGCTTCGTCGAGGCTCGGCACGAGGAGCTCCGGGAAGCCTATCTGGAACAGGAGCGGACGAGCGTCGAGTTGCGGCGCAAGGTCGGGCAACTCACCACCCTGCACCGTGCCGGGCTGCTCTTCGGGTCGACCCTGGACCGGGAGACGCTCCTCCAGCGCGTGTTGGAATCGATCATCCACGAGCTTCACTATGATCGGGTAATGCTCACTCTGTATGACCCGGTACGCAAGGTGTCGCACGATGCCCGGATCCTGGGCGTTCCGGACGAGATCGCCGCCTTCGCCCGCTCCATCGAGGTGCCGGTCACGGACCCCGACAGCCTGGAGGGAACCGTGCTGCTGCGGGGGCAGCCGGTGCTGATCAATGATATCCGGGAGGCGTGGGATCGGGTCCATCCCTTCAACCAGCAACTCGCGACCGTGACCAACACCAAGTCCATCATGTCGGTCCCGCTGAAAACCCAGGATCATGTGCGGGGCGCCCTGACCGTGGACCGGAACCAGGAAAGCAGCCTCACCCAGGACGATCTGGACTTGATGATGACGCTCGCCGGCCAGGTCGCCATCGCGCTGGACAACACGGACGCCTACCGCATGATCGAGACGCTCAATGTCGGCTTGGAGCTGAAAGTGCAGGAGCGGACCACCTCACTGGAGGAGGTGAATCGCGAGCTGGGGGCCGCGAACACGCAGCTCCGGGAGCTCAATCACTTGAAGTCCGCGTTCGTCTCGATCGTGTCCCATGAACTGCGCACCCCGATGACCTCCATCAAGGGCTATGTGGAGAATATGCTGGAAGGGCTGACCGGCGAGCTCGGCGAGAAGCAACGTTATTACCTGACCCGGGTCAAGCACAACACCGAGCGCCTCACGAGAATGATCGGCGACCTCCTGGATCTGTCGCGGATCGAGGCCGGCCGGGTCGAGCTGAAGCTCGCGCCCGTGCCGATGCTGGACCTGGTCGCCGATGTCGTGGAAAGCTTTCAGACGATCGCCCGGGAGAAGTCCCTCACCGTGCAGGCGTCCTCCCAGAATTCCCTGCCGAAGATCGAGGGAGACCGGGACAAGCTCCATCAGGTCCTCACCAATCTGATCCAGAACGCCGTGAAGTTCACGCCAAAAGGCGGCAAGGTCTGGCTCGAGACCCGGGTGCGCGACGACGGGCTCGTGGAGTGCTGCGTAGCCGATACCGGCTGCGGCATCCCGTTGGACGAGATCGACAAAGTCTTCGACAAATTCTTCCGTGGCGAATCGGTGCCGGCGGACGCGCGAGGCGCCGGCCTCGGCCTCGCCATTACCAAGACGCTGGTGGAGCTGCACGGCGGGCGCATCTGGGTCGAGAGTACTCCCGGCGAAGGCAGCCGCTTCTTCTTCACGCTCCCCATCGGGCCGTCCTCCCACTAGTCACCGCTCCCGCCCCCTCGGCACCCTCGCCCTACTACTGTTGCGTCCCGTAAATTCTTTGGCTTGATCCGCCGTGCTGATTCCCCTTACCCTAGCCCTCTCCGGGTTGCCCATTGCTCGGGGCACCCGTTGCTGGGGGACCCATTGCGCTTCCCATTGCAATGGGTCTAAGCAACGGGTTCAAGCAATGGGCCATGGGATAGGTGAGCAGGAGGGGGATATTCCGACCCGGCGCTGGAGTCAGAATCAGACTCTCTGCAGGGCGAGAGTCTGAGGAATCCATCGAGCAGGAAGGAGAGGGTCCTATGCGACACTGGATGGTAATCATCACGCTGGCCATGGTGGTGGGAGCCTGCGCCATTATCCCCGGCAACTGGCACGTACACCAGAACCAGAAGGGGCCCGGAACGCCCACGAAGGCCAACTTCGAGGTGGGAGACCAGGAGCGA
>JAHRHE010000199.1 GCA_020027965.1 Nitrospirota bacterium
GTGTGGCTCCCGGCATCCCCGTACGCAGCCGCATCCGGCATCTCCCCCACGCCGACGCCATCCAGCACGATGAGAATCACACGAGTAATCATGGCGGCACTATAGCAGAAGCGACCAGTGGTGGAAAGCCGTGCAGCTACTCACCTCCGCTGCCCGACCAGGACAGCTGAGCGGCATCTATGCAGGGTAGGTTGGACTGACTTTGGGACCACAAGCCGAAGGATGGTCAGGGGGTCTTAGAAATCAGCTAGACGAAGGCAACTCCAATTTCCACACATCTCCATATTAGGGCGACTCATCGACAAGTTCGATTGAACGAACCCATTCGATGTTGGCTGCACCTTTTCCGATGGTGAGTATCACTCTTGAGCTCGCACTGAGTGAGTCGTAGATCGTTTGCGGAACCTTAAGCTCACGTTCTTGGACTGAATCATGCCGACGCTCAATCGTCACATAATGATTTGGGTCCTTTCCGCTCGAGGCACGCTTCGCAAGCCAGCGGACTTTCCTAACCTCCATGGTTTGATCCAGCGCGCCGTTGTAAAACAGTAGGAGACCAACAAGCAGACAGACAATAGAAAAAGCCGCGCCGAGGAGGCACATAACCCAGATTCCGGTTGGCGCACGGTATGGCCCTGAGTATCTGAAATACCTGAATCTCGAGAGGATCAGGAAGAAAACGAGAATCGACCCGATGGAGATATAAACGACATTCTCCTCAAGTGGCTGGTAGGTCTCCATTGCTTTCAGTAGGATGAGGGGGCCCCCAAATATGAGCATGAGCCAAGCCAGAACTTCGAGCGATTGGCGCAGTTTGTTGACACCTGGATAGAAGCCGAAAAGTAGCGCAAAACGCTCTCTTCGTTCAGTCGGCGTTGTCAGATATTTGCCATCTATATCCAACGCAAGGCCAAGAAAACCGATCCCGAAAACGGTGAGCGCTATAATCCCAATGACCAGTGAGTGTCGTTCGTCGGCCATCTTCCACAGAAGTAGACTTCCTCCCATCGCAATGAGGCCGATTACCTTAACTAGAACCTTGTTTGTTCGCTTTGTCATTAGCCAATTAAGAGTGAGGGATCAGCATTGCGAATCGAGCAGACGCTTGTGGCGCACGAAAAGGACAACGGCTAGCTGGCCTGACCCCAATTGTGCCCGTCCCAGCCTCGTGAAACATGCCTCGTGAAGCGCATCTCGCCAACAATCTTACTTACGAGATACGAACGACACCGGCAGAAGTACACGACGCGCGAGCATAGTAGGCATCCGGTCACAGCACCGCCTCCTACTCCTTCCCCCCTCACCCTCCCCTCTCCCCATCTGGGGCGATGGTCCTGCTCAGCGGGGCGGTCGGGGTGGGACCAATTACGCGCATCATTTTCACCCGCCCACCCCGGGCGCGCCAAGACGCGCCCTTGCCCGAGCGAGCACACCTCATTGACCACTCCATTCTCTCAGGGCAGGTGGCCTAGCAGCCTCAGACTGCGCGCGTCCAGCGAGCACACATCCACCTCTTTCCGAAGCGATAAATCTTGTGTGCGCGATGCGCGAGCACGTGAGGCTGCTAGGCTACCTGAGGCCCGTTCTTGTGTGCGGGCTCTGCGAGGAGGGGGCCACCTTGACCGCCCCGCCACTCATTCTTGTGTGCGAGATTCGCGAGCACGGGAGGCCGACCGGCCTCAGCCCAGCTTCCGGCTTTGTTCCTTCAACCACTCTTCGACGATCGCCACGCTCGCGCTGGTGCCGATCCGGTCCGCGCCCGCGTCTAGCATGGCCAGGACCGATTTCAGATCCCGGATGCCACCCGACGCCTTCACCTTCGCCCGCCCTGCCACCGCTTCCTTCAAGAGCCTCACGTCCTCCACCGTCGCGCCACTGGGTCCGAACCCGGTCGAAGTCTTCACGTAATCCACCCCGGCCTCGACCGCCAAGCGGCAGGCCATCAGCTTCTCTGGTTGCGTGAGGTAGCAAGTTTCAAGGATCACCTTGTGCCCGGCGCCGGGCGTGGCCTGCACGAACTCCGCAATATCCGCCCGCACCGCATCGTACTCGCCTGACTTGAGCCGGCCGATGTTGATCACCATGTCCAGCTCAACGGCCCCTCGTTCACCCGCCTCGACCGCCTCGTTGACCTTGGTGTTCGTCGTCTGCGAGCCGAAGGGAAACCCGATCGGCACCCCCACGCGGGTCGCGGTGTCCGCCACGGCCGACACCGCGAGATCAAGGTAACAAGGATGGATAAAGATCGCGCCGAAGCCGTAGCGGCTGGCCTCTTCGCACAGGCGGAGGACCTCGGCCTTCGTGGCCTCCGGTCTGAGCAAGGTGTGATCCAGGAGGGCGGCCAGATTCTGAAGGTCCATCATCGTCTTTTCCAGCAGACTGTTGAAAAACTTATATGGCCCTCATGAGAAGCTCTCGTCACCTAGAGCCACGACATTATCATCCAACCCTTCAGGATGTTCAAAAAGACCGCCCAGCAAGGCCGCAGCGAGCGAAAAGCCGAGGCGTACTTGTGGTCCGGTACGTTGAGGCTTTGAGCGAGGCGAGAACGAAGCTGGAGGCCTTTTTCAACATCCTGCTAGGAATGCCGTCGGGCGGGGCGCCGCTGGTACCTCTCCACGGCACGGTTATGCGCGGCGAGCGTAGAGGAAAACTCGTGGGTCCCGTTGTTGCGCGACACGAAATAAAGATAGGTGCCCGTGGCAGGATACAGGGCGGCGCGGATGGAACTGGCGCCCGGGTTCGCGATGGGCCCCGGAGGCAAGCCTTTCACCCGATAGGTGTTGTAGGGGCTGGCTACGGAGAGATCGCGCTTTTTCAGATTCCCGTCAAAGCCGTTCAGCGCGTAGATGACGGTCGGGTCGCTCTGCAGCGGAATATTCCTCCGCAGGCGGTTGTGGAAGACAGCCGACACGAGCCCGCGCTCTTCCTCCACGCCCGTCTCCTTCTCGATCACGGAGGCCAAGGTGAGCACCTGGTTCACGCTCATGTTCATCTCCTGGGCTCGCACTTTCAGGTCTGGTGTGAAGATCTGCCACAGCTCGGTCGTCATGGTCTTGATGATGTCCTTGGGTTTCACCGGGCGCGCAAACTGATAGGTGTTGGGAAACAGATAGCCTTCGAGGCTGGGCACGTTCAAATCCAGGCTGTGGATGAAGTCCCGATCGCGCACGAGTCTGAGAAATTCCCCAGGATCGGACAGGCCTTTCTGCCCCAGCAGCTCTGCAATCTCGGCGGCGGTGGACCCTTCCGGGATCGTGACCGAGTGCAGCACAATCCGCCCATGGATGATGTCCGAGAGGATTTCACGACCGCTCATCCCGGCATGCAGCGCGTACTCGCCAGCCGGGATGCGACGATCAGACCAGGTGAGCCTGCCCAGCAGCTCGAACGGCCATCGGCTCCTGATCAGACGCTCATGCTCCAGCATCACGGCCACCTGCCTGAAGCTAGCCCCGTCCGGGATGACTACCAGATGAATCGGCTGCGGCTGTGGCGAGGAGCTGAGCGGTCGTAACATCCACTGAAGACCGATGTACGCTGCGAGAGAGGTCGCACAGACGGCCCCAATCCACGGGATCCATTGCCTTGGTACTTTCATGGATCTTGACCTCAACCTGCGTCCGTGCCCTCCAATGAGAGACTCTCAAGATAGCTCTGGAGCAGAATAGCCGCCGCTACTCGGTCGACAGCCCCCTTGCGTTTTCGTCGACTCACGTTGGCTTCGATCAGCAGATGCTCCGCGGCTTTGGAGGTGAGCCGTTCGTCCCACCCGGTCACCGGCACCGTCAGGGCCCGCTCCAACTCGGCCATAAACTGCTGCACGCCTTCGGCTTCAGGCCCGAGCCGACCATCCAGTCGTATGGGCATGCCCACCAGCACGCGGCGGACGCCATGACGCTCGACGAGATCCCTGATGTGCGCCACGTCCGCTTCGAGCGAGCGCCGTGCGAAGGTCTCCAGCGGTTGGGCGGTCCACCCC
>JAHRHE010000200.1 GCA_020027965.1 Nitrospirota bacterium
TGTTGATTGCTGCCATTCTCGATGGCGCCAAACTGCGCGGGTTCCTCGATCATGCGCGCCGCCGCGAACTCGACGCGCTCGTTGAGGTGCACACGCCCGACGAGGTTGGGGTGGCACTCGACGTTGGGGCAGACATTGTGGGCATCAACAACCGGAATCTTCAGACGCTGCAGGTCGACCTCGAGACGACGGCGCGCCTGCGGCCGATGATTCCCGCGGGAGTTGTCGTCGTCAGCGAGAGCGGAATTGAGACACGGACCCAGATCGAGCAGCTGGAGCGGTTGGGACTCGACGCGGTCTTGATCGGTACCAGCCTCATGACCAGTCCTGATCCATCGGCCAAGTTGAGAGAGTTGAGAGGTGCGAGATGAGTCAAACCAAGACACATGTATCCGATCTGCCCGACCAATTGCTGGAAACTGTCAAGCTGACTCAAGAGCCTCACAAGAAAGGCCGATTGCTCACGGGGGATCGTCCGACGGGCCGACTCCACCTTGGTCATTACGTGGGTACGCTCAAGAATCGCGTGAAACTACAGGATGAGTATGAATGCTTCTTCCTGATTGCAGACTATCACATGCTCACAACGGGGTTTGATAAGCTTCCAGAGATCAAGACGAATATTAGAGAAATCGTTTTGGATTATCTCAGTGTCGGAATCTCTCCGGAACGCTCGACCATCGTTCTTCAGTCGTTGGTGCCGCAGACAGCGGTGTTGCAGCTTGTTTTCTCGATGCTCGTCACCGTCCCACGCCTCCAGAGGGTCCCGACGCTCAAGGAAGTTATGAAGGATCTCCATATCCGGCAGCCGTCTATGGGGCTGTTGGGCTATCCAGTCTTGCAGGCGGCCGACATCTTGATAGTCAGAGGAGAGGTCGTGCCGGTTGGAAAGGATCAAGCGTCCCATCTAGAGGTGACCCGCGAAATCGCGAGGAGATTCAACGAGCAATTTGCCCCCGTATTTCCTGAGCCCGACACGATTATTGGTGAGGTTGGAACTTTGCCCGGAACCGACGGCCAAACAAAGATGAGCAAATCGTTGGGGAATGCGATCTTCTTGGCTGATGATCCTGAGACAGTGACGAAGAAAGTCATGAGCATGTATACAGACCCAAAGAGGATACATCCGACCGACCCAGGGACGGTCGAAGGCAATCCGGTGTTCACTTACCACGATGCGTTTAATCCGAACAAAGACGAGGTGGAAGATCTCAAACGCCGCTACCGGGCCGGCAGGGTGGGTGACATCGAGGTAAAGCGCAGGCTTGCTGAGGCACTAAATGCGTTTCTCGATCCGATCCGGACGCGACGAACGGTGGCGCAGTTGGCTGGAGACGCCGATGAGATCCTCCTTGAAGGCAGTAAGCGGGCTCGCAGCCTCGCGGAGGAAACGCTACACATGGTACGGACCGCTATGAAAATGGACCATTTCCCGGCCAGCGTATTTCATTGACGCGGATCAAGATCTGTGGAATCTCAGATGTCGATACGGCGCGGGTTGCCGCCGAAGCCGGCGCGAACGCGATTGGACTGATCTTCGCCCCAAGCCGCAGGCGGGTCGCCGCTGAACAGGCGCACGAGATTACGTCTTCGCTGCCCCCATTCATCGCGAAGGTCGGTGTGTTCGTCGATGAGGACCGGGGAGTGGTCAAGGAGATCGTGGCGAGGGCGGGTCTCGATACCGTTCAGCTCCACGGGAGCGAGACACCTGACTACTGCGCTGCGATGTCCGTGCCTGTCGTCAAAGCGATTCGCGTCCGGGATGCGGATTCGCTGAGTGCGCTTCAACCCTACCGGGTGGCAGCGTTGCTGCTCGATACCTATGACCCGGAGACGTTAGGGGGGACAGGTCGACCGTTCGACTGGAACTTAGCGGCCAAGCTCCGAGGCCCGCATCCGATCATCCTGTCCGGTGGGTTGAATGCAACGAATGTCGTGGAGGCGCTCGACCGCGTCAGACCCTTTGGTGTGGACGTGAGCAGCGGCGTTGAGACAGACGGTCGCAAGGATCACTCGAAGATCTGTGAGTTCATCCGGCGGGTACGAGAGTGGGACCACCAAAACGAAAGGTTGTCATTGCGAGGAGCGTAAGCGACGAAGCAATCTCAGATTGCTTCGCTGCGCTCGCAATGACAACAGTAAGGGTGAGGCAAGTGCAGCAGAAAGGTCGATTTGGAAAGTATGGCGGCCGCTATGTGCCCGAGACTCTGATGCCTGCGCTCGAGGAATTGGAGACAGCCTACGAGCGCTACGGGGCTGATCAGGAGTTTCAGGCGGAGCTCTCTGACTACTTAGAGCAATATTGCGGGCGGCCTACACCCCTGTATCACGCACGTCGACTGACCGATACGCTCGGTGGCGCCAGGGTTTACATCAAGCGCGAAGATCTGCTCCACACCGGCGCGCACAAGATCAATAACACGCTCGGCCAGGTGCTCCTGGCCCATCGGATGGGGAAGCGGCGGGTGATCGCTGAGACTGGGGCCGGCCAGCACGGTGTGGCGACGGCCACAGCGGCGGCGATGTTCGGGTTGGAATGTGCCGTGTACATGGGCACCGAGGACATGGCCCGCCAGGAACTCAATGTGTTCCGGATGCGGCTGCTCGGCGCCAGCGTGATCCCAGTCGAAAGCGGCACAAAGACGTTGAAGGATGCGATCAACGAGGCCATGCGTGACTGGGTCACCAACGTGCGGACGACGTTCTATGTGATCGGATCGGTCGTGGGTCCGCATCCCTATCCGTCCATGGTACGGGACTTGCAGTCCATTATCGGACGCGAGGCCCGAGCCCAGTTTCTCCATGAGACGGGCCGGCTCCCGGACTGTCTCGTAGCCTGCGTCGGCGGTGGCAGCAACGCCATGGGACTGTTCTATCCATTTAAAGATGATGCCGGCGTTCGAATGGTCGGAGTGGAAGCCGGCGGGCACGGGATCAGTAGCGGTCAGCACGCAGCCACGCTGGTCGCGGGCGCGCCGGGTGTGCTGCACGGCGCGTACTCATATCTGCTCCAGGACTCAGGAGGTCAGGTACACGCGACGCATTCGGTGTCCGCGGGATTGGACTATCCCGGAGTCGGTCCCGAACACAGTTATTTCAAGGATTCGGGCCGCGCCGAGTACTTCAGTGTGACCGATCAGGAGGCGCTCGAGGGATTTCGCCTCCTGGCCCGCACCGAGGGCATTATCCCTGCACTCGAGCCTGCCCATGCGATCGCCTATCTGAGAATCCTCGCGCCCACCTTCCGCGCAGATCAGAGCATCATCCTCGGCCTGTCGGGCCGCGGCGACAAAGACGTCCAGCACGCCTCGCGGTTGCTTGCTCCGTGAGTAGGATCGCCGCAGTATTCGGAAAGCTGAGGTCTCAGCGCAGAAGCGCGCTGATTCCGTTTGTCGTTGCGGGTGATCCGGATCTCGAAACGTCCCTGAAGATTGTTCAGGCGCTCTCGAGCGAAGGGGCAGACCTCATCGAACTTGGGGTTCCGTTCTCAGACCCAATCGCCGATGGGCCTGTGAATCAGCGGGCGGCGCAACGGGCGCTTGCTGCCGGGGTGAGCTTGGCCGATATTCTGGGGTTGGTTCGAAAGGCGCGGGCTGACGTGCACCAGCCCATCGTTCTCCTGTCATATTACAATCCAATCCTCCAGTACGGGCTGACGCGCTTCTGCGGCGAAGCCACCTCCGCCGGGGTGGACGGAGTCGTCATTCCCGACCTCCCCCCCGACGAGTCTGAGGAACTGATGGCCGCAGCCCGGTCTTCCGGGCTCGATGTCATTTTCTTGCTGGCTCCAACCAGCACCAGCGGGCGGATAGATGCCGTCACGGAACGCGCTAGCGGGTTCATCTACTGTGTTTCGCTTACCGGTGTGACCGGTGTCCGCGATCGCCTCCCAGATGACATTCGAGATCTTGTGCAGAGGATCAAGGCCAGGACCCCGCTCCCGGTGTGCGTCGGATTCGGTATCTCAACTCCGGAGTAATCTCGCCTCGAGTCCTCTGCTTCATTCGCTCCGTTAACCGAGTCCTACTGATCCACCGCCGCAAAGCCCCGCACGCGGGTCAGTGGGACGGGATCGGCGGGAAGCTTGAGCCGGGAGAAGATCCGTTTACAGCCTGCGTACGAGAAGTTCAGGAGGAGACCGGCCTTACGATCTCCCAGCCGCAACTTCGTGCGCTGTCGGTCATCAGCGTGAAGTCCACAGACGAACTGTGGCTGCTCTTCACCTTTTCGGTGGAGGCGCCCCACGAGGCCGTGACGGCTTCCGATGAGGGTGACCTGGCCTGGGTCGAACTGGATCAGGTTTCCTTGCTGCCCGTTGTTGCGGACCTACCGATTCTGCTCTCACACCTGGATCGTCAGAAAGTGGCCATCATCCGTCAAGAATACGAGACTGACGACGCAGCTTCAGTTGTCCAGACCCAAGTCTTTGCCCAGCCGGATTGACTCCTTTGAGCTAAATGAGCAGCGTCGTGGACTTTGTTCTCGCGGCTGACCTGATCATTCTTCTCCTTGTCCTCGTATTACCACTGGTCGTCCACCGAGTGGAGCAGAACCTTGAGGTTTTCCTCTTTATTATGGGTCTGGCGTCGGCGTTGGTGGCGGGCGTGCTCTCGTGGCATCTCATCAGAGAAGCGCTCACCCACCCCATCGCGATTACCCTTGCCGTTCTGGTTTCTGGGCTGCTCTTCAAACGTTGGCGCAGCTATATCGGTCCGGGTTTAGTGAAGCTGCGACTGGTTGTTCCGCTTCGATTCGTAATCTTCATTGTGGTGGTTCTACTGGGACTGTTGAGCAGCGTAATCACGGCGATCATCGCATCACTTGTATTGGTGGAATTGATTAGCGCCTTGCGCTTCAGCCAGGAGGACGAGGCCCGGCTCGTAGTAATCGCGTGTATGTCGATCGGACTCGGCGCGGCGCTGACACCGATCGGCGAACCGCTCTCGACGATCGCCACGGCGAAGCTCGGCCAGGACTTCTGGTACCTGATGCGACTCCTCGGACCGTGGGTGATCCCGGGAGTTGCCCTCATGGGGATTTGGGCAGCCTTCCAACCTATGCGTTATGCGGGTGATACCCTGACAGAGACTAAGGAAGAGGAGAGCTACCGCTCAGTCGTGGTTCGAGCATTCCGTGTGTATCTTTTTGTTATGGCGCTGACGTTTCTGGGAGAAGGGTTCAGACCGGTCATCGACCGATTCATTATCAACCTGGACGCGAGGATTCTCTACTGGATCAACATGGTGTCGGCGATCCTCGACA
>JAHRHE010000201.1 GCA_020027965.1 Nitrospirota bacterium
GGCGAGTCAGCCAACCTAATTCACACCCCTTCGAACAATACTTGGGCCAGAGCCCCTGCTCGGCGTCCGGTAGCGAAGGACTCGTGTAGGAGGGTGATGTATGATGAAGCGATTGCTCGTTCTCGTCGTGATCGCCGTACTGGCCTTCACGTCGATCTCGATCGCCGCGCCCCGACGCGGCGGCACGATCCGGGTCGGCCTCAACGCGGACCCGCCCAACATGGACCCGCACCAATCCACTGCCGCCGTCGACCGCCAGGTCTTTCAAAACTTGTTCGACAAGCTAGTGGACATCAACCAGGACCTGGAGATCGTCCCGATGCTGGCGACCTCCTGGACGATTTCGGAGAACGGCAGAGTGTACACGTTCAGGCTTCGGACCAACGTCGTCTTCCACGACGGCACGCCGTTCAATGCGGAAGCTGTGAAATACAACTTCGATCGGATGCTGGACCGGTCGTTCGGGTCGCTCCGGTTCAGTGAAGTAAACCTCGTCACGAACGTGCAGGTCGTGGACAACCTTACCGTGCGGATTACGCTGGAGAAGCCGTACAGCCCGTTCCTCTCAATAATGGCGGACCGTGCCGGGATGATGGTCTCCCCGACCGCGGCGCGGCAGGCCGGCAAAGGCTTTTCGCTCCAACCCGTCGGCACCGGCCCGTACAGGTTTGTCGAGAAGCGTCCCCAGGAACGGATTGTGCTGGAGCGATTCGACCGCCACTGGGATCGAAACGCGGGGAACGCGCAGCAGATCATCTACCGCCCCTTCACCGACGAAAACGCGCGCCTGGCCAACTTGCGGGCAGGGGAGCTTGATATGATCGACGCCGTCGCTCCTTCGGAGGTACCCAGGCTGCGCACCGACCCGCAGTTGAAGATGGCCGAGCGCGTGGGCATTGGATGGCAGGGGATGTGGATTCAGGTTGAGTCCGGCATCTTCGCCAACAAGGCGCTGCGCCAGGCGCTCAACGCGACCATCGACCGCCGGACCCTGGTCAGGGTCGTCTTCGGCGAGACCGCTGAGCCT
This sequence comes from Nitrospirota bacterium, assembly GCA_020027965.1. Classification (GTDB taxonomy): domain Bacteria; phylum Nitrospirota; class Nitrospiria; order Nitrospirales; family Nitrospiraceae; genus JAHRHE01. Next base: position 1,028 of record JAHRHE010000201.1, read on the forward strand.
GGAAACGGTCCGTTCCCGCCAGGGATGTTTACGCACAGCATACCGGCGAACTCGCGCGTGCCCGAGCGTAACCTCGACCTGGCCCGGCAAAAGTTGCGCGAGGGAGGCCAGCCCAACGGATTTGGGTTTACGTTGAAGGTCACACCCGGTCGCACACCCCAGCAGGTGGCGCAGGTGATCCAGTCCATGGCCGGTGAGGTGGGCATCAGGGTCAACATCGAGATCGTGGAGTTTGGGGCTCTCCTCAGCCAGCTGGACGCTCACCGGTTCGAGGCCTCGCTGCTGGGCTGGAGCGGACGCCCCGACCCGGACGCGAACATCTATGGGTTCTTCGTCACAGGCGGCACTCTCAACAACAGCGCTTACGCAAACTCCAGGGTGGACGCCCTGATGGATGCGGCGCGCATTCTTACCACGCCCGAGCAGCGCAGGCGCGCCTATACCGACGTCATGAACATCCTCAACGAGGATCTGCCGTACCTGTTCCTGTGGTGGCCGAAGGATTACAAAGTCTACAGCCCCAAACTGCAGGGGTTCGTTCACGTTCCGGATGGCATGATGCGGTTCCGGCATGTCTGGTTAAACCCATAAACACAATGCACCAACCGGAGGGGGCTCCGCCGCCGCCCCCTCCGGACCTCCCCCGCAGAACATGACCCGCTACCTCGCCAGACGCCTCCTCCTCACGATCCCGGTCCTGTTCTTTGTCAGCCTCATCGTCTTCTCGCTCATCACGCTAATCCCAGGCGATCCTGCACGCATCATGATGGGCGAGGAAGCCAGCCGCGAGGCTCTCGAAGTCCTGAGGAAAGAGATGGGTCTGGACAGACCTCTGATACTGCGCTACGGGATCTGGATCAGCCATGTGTTGCGAGGCGACCTCGGCCGGTCGGTTCGGGACAGACGGTCGGTCATGCAGACGCTGCTGCAGAAGATCCCGGTGACGGCGGAGCTTGCGGTTACCTCGCTGATCGTGGCGTGGGCCATCGCTATCCCCGCGGGCGCGCTTGCGGCCTGGAAGAGGCGATCGGCGATCGACTACGCGGCCACCACCGTTGCGCTGGCCGGCATCTCGATCCCAAACTTCTGGCTGGGCATCATGCTGATCTACCTGCTCGCCGTGAACGCGCGCCTGCTGCCCCCGGGCGGATACGTCGAGCCGTGGATCGATCTGGGGCGGAATCTCAAGCTCATGGTGATGCCGTCCATCGTGCTGGGCACAGCGCTGGCGGCCTTGGTGATGCGCCTGCTGCGCAGCAGCATGATCGAGGTGCTGGGCAGCGACTACGTCCGCACGGCGCGCGCCAAGGGGTTGTCCGACCGGGTGTTGATCATCCGTCACGCGCTGAAGAACGCCATGATCCCGGTCGCGACCATCATGGGGCTGCAGCTAGGGGGTCTTCTTGGTGGGGCCGTGATCACCGAAACGATCTTTGCGGTTCCCGGCGTGGGCCGGCTCGCGGTGGATTCGATCCTGACGCGGGATTATCCGATGGTCCAGGGCGTCGTGCTGTTCGCCGCGCTGGCGATCGTCGCGGTGAACCTCGCCGTCGATGTTGTCTATGCATTCCTGGACCCGCGCATCCGGCTCGAGGAACAATCCGCATGATGCGGGGGCCGCGGACCGCAGATCTCGCCCTGGCGCCGGCCGCCGAGGAGCGCCCGCGGACGCGGCATACCTACGGGTTTCGCTACCTGCTGAGACGGTTTGCCCGTAATCGCCTGGCCCTGGTCGGACTCTGGGTCGTCATGCTCATCATCGTGTTTGCGGTCTTTGCATCCTGGATCGCGCCGTACAGCCCGATCAAACCCGATTTCGTCAACCTTCTCAAACCCCCAGACACAGGCCACCTGATGGGGACGGATGACCTCGGCCGCGATGTGCTGAGCCGTGTCATCTTCGGCACGCGCACGTCGCTGCTGGCCGGCGTGATCTCGGTCGGGATCGCGGTCATGGCCGGTCTCCCGCTCGGCCTGGTCTCCGGCTACTATCGGGGACGGCTCGACGATCTCTTGATGCGGATCACCGACGCCATGCTTTCCTTCCCTTTCCTGGTGCTCGCGCTGACGATCGCGGCGGTGCTTGGAGCGGGGCTCGACCGGGCGATGATCGCCATCGGCATCGTGTTCATGCCCGCCTTCATCCGGCTCTCACGCGGTCAAGTGCTGAGCGAGCGGGAACAAAACTATGTGGAGGCTGCGAGGGCCCTCGGCGCCGGAGATGGACGCATCATATGGAAGCACATCCTTCCCAACATCATCTCCCCGGTCCTGGTGCAGGCCTCGCTCGCCACGGCCGCGGCGATCACCGCTGAGGCTGCGCTCTCCTTCCTCGGCCTGGGGACGCAGCCGCCCACCCCGTCGTGGGGCTCGATGCTGAACTTCGCGCAAGCCTACCTCAGCACAGCGCCGTGGATGGCGATCTATCCCGGGCTCGCCATCTTCATCACGGTGCTGGCGCTGAATCTCCTCGGCGACGGCCTGCGCGAGGCCCTGGACCCTCGTCTCCGATAACACAGGCCAGGCCACATCGCAATTCCCCACGGGCAGAGTCAAGCAGGCCCGCCTGCGCCACCCAGAGAATCCCTCAGTATCCATTCAGAAAACCGGAGGGTGAGAGTCATGAATCGAGCGGGTTGGCGGCTGCCGGCCATCGCAGTGGTCGCAGTCGTTGCGGTGTCGGTCTGGGTTCCCGCGGCGCTGTCCGCCCCCACGGTCAGGCTGTCGATCGTCACCGGGACGACCGGCGGGGTGTACTTTCCGCTTGGCGGAGGCCTCGCTCAGCTGATCTCCCGGCACATCCCGAACGTACAGGCCACCGCGGAAGTCACCCCGGCGTCCGCGGATAACATCCGCCTGATCGACCGCAGGCCCACAGACACCATAGGATTCGTCCTCGCAGACACTGCGGTTGATGCGCCAACGGCGGCAGGACCGTTCAGGAC
>JAHRHE010000202.1 GCA_020027965.1 Nitrospirota bacterium
TCACGCGGACTCGCGCTCATGCATATTGCCATGTACGACGCGTTGATCGCGGCCTGGCACGCAAAGTATCTGTTCAATCATGTTGCTCCCAGCACCGCGGATCCCACGTTGATGCCTGCGGTACGGCCCCGAGACAACCCTTCCTACCCATCCGAGCACGCCGTGACCGCGGGGGCCGCTTCCCGGGTACTTTCATCCTTGTTCCCGCAGCAGCGGCCGGAATGGTTCGAGGCGAAGGCCCACGAAGCTGCGATGTCGCGCATCTGGGCTGGCGCTGACTGGCCCAGTGCTGTCGAGCAGGGCCTCGCCCTTGGCCGTGCCGTGGCCGAGAGGGTCCTTGCGCGCGCCGCTACAGATGGTTCTGGCTCTTCATGGGACGGGAAGCGCTTAACGGGTGTGTGCTACTGGAAACCCACGCCGCCCGGCGCTGTGTTCCCTCCACTTGAACCCTCGTGGGGGAGGGTCAAACCCTGGCTCCTGGCTAACCCCGACCAACTCCGCCCCGGCCCTCCACCTCTGTGCGGCTCCGCAGAGGAACGAGAGCAGTTTCTAGAGGTGTATCGAACTGTCATCGGCCTCACTGAAGACCAGAAGAGGATTGCCACTTTCTGGAACGACGGCCCGGGCACGTTCACTCCGCCCGGCCACTGGTATGAAATCGCGCTCGGCCTCGTACAGCGATACAACACCAGCACCATGCGCACAGCACGAATCTTTGGCTATCTTGGTGCGGTCGTGATGGCCGCGGGCATCTGTGTGTGGGACGCCAAATATGCGTATTGGAGCCTGCGGCCCGTCACATACATTCAGGATTATGTTGACCTCAAGTGGACGAGCTTCATCCCGACACCGCCCTTCCCCGGTTATGTATCCGGACACTCAGGCTTCTCCGGAGGCGCGGCAGAGTTGCTGGGATATGCATTCCCCCAGGACAGGACGGCTCTCCGATCGATGGCGGCCGAGGCGGCGATGTCTCGACTCTACGGCGGTATCCACGTCCGGATCGACAACGAAGTGGGATTGGCCATGGGTAACCTCATCGGTGCGGTCGCCAGTGCTCGCGCCTTGACTGACGATGTCGAGGATCTGGTCGGCAGGGGAGTGTTGGATCGGCGCCAGGGAGATGCATTGAGCGCAAAGCTCGGGGCAGCTGTAGCGAAGGTGAATCAGAGGAACTTGAAGGGGGCGATCGGCGAACTCCAGGCGTTCGTAAGTGAGGTGGGTGCTGCACTCAGGCCGGCAGACCGCGACCCCCTAATTTCTGCGGCCCGTGAGATTGTCGCCCAACTCGCCGTCACGAATTAGCCTTGGTCTGCGAGGTCAGTGTCGCGTCTTCACCTGAATCGTCCAGACAAGCTCCTGGTAGCCTAGGCTCGGGTCTGCGGCGACCTGTTTCAGCTTGCCGCCGACGGGCTTGATGAAGATATCGCCTTCCTTGAAGGTCCGCTTTGACCCGTCGGCCATCGTATAGGTCACGCTGCCCTTTTCGACGATGCAAAGGTCGGCATGGTCGTGGGAGGCCATCTCACCTTTCAATGTAGCGCCGGGCGCCATCGTCATCCGCCGGAGTTCGATCGTACGCACGCTGCCTAGTTTGGCCGCTGAGCCTTCAAAGTGTTTCAGGAGCTTGTCCGTGACCTTCCCCGTAACCTTAACCTTGCCCATCGCACTGTGTTGCGCCGGCGCGGGGCTCATCGTAAGCTGCAACAGCACACCGAGACCTGCGAGGACTGCGAGTACGACGAAACCTCGATGGTATCTGCCGGTCATGACAAGACCTCCTCAGCAGCCGAACATTAGATCCTGAAGATCACCGGGGCGAAAGATGAGGACCGCCTGAACGGTGTCGTTGTGTAAGAAGAACGCGAGCCCGCTTTTGTCATAGGCGAGAACAGTGACGATTCCACCCAGGGCAAACAGATCGCCCTCCAGTGCCGGCTCCCCGTACGCGGCGAGCACGGTTTTCTTGGACGCCCCAATGCCGGCACCGCGCGGGAGGGTGTAATCACGCCCGGCATACACTGCGAGATACTCGGTACGCTTTCTGTCGTTGGTTCCGGCAGCGAATCCGAGACTGTCCCATGCGTACCACGTGGCGCTGGGCATGAACGTGGACATGATCGAAGGCCGGCTCGTGGGCTGCCCGTTCGTACGCAGAAGATCAGGGATGGCCGTGTCCAACGTCCACTTGCCGATGCGCACACCGGGAATGACGGCCTTGTCGTCCGCAACCTGAGATGCTGCCGGTGATGCCCCGAAGAGCAGCACGACCAGCAGCACAGGTACGAATCTCATCGAGTCACCTCCTAAGGCTGAAGCGCCCTACTCTGATCACGCCACCTGTATTTCCGCCCAGCGTCTTTGTGAACGCAGGCACCTTCAGAATGAGCCAGCCCTTCCCGGGGCCGCCCAGACCGACGCTGGCTGTAAAAGGAACGTCGTTGATGAGCTGTACTGCCGCGTTATTCATGCCGGGTACGAGCACTACGGTGGCTTTTCCTGAAAAGGATGCCATATTCCGGCTGACCTTAAGGCTGCCCCTCGTCACGGGGCCCTCAACCGTCATCACCTTGAGTCCCTTGAACCCGCCGGTCACGGGGCCGGCCATGCTGCAAACAAACATCCCACCTGCTGCAGTGACGGCAAACCCGACGTCTGATGTTGAGGGGATAGTCTTCCTGGATACCGGGTGGCCGATGAGAGCCGCTCCGACAAGCTCGGCAGAAGCCGACTCGACGAGAGCGGGTCCTGTTAAAGAGAAGATGAGCGCCAGCGCAACGAACGACAGCAGACGTTTCATAGAACACCCCCACGTCTAAGATGGTCGAAGCGCGATTTTGAGGCGGGAGGCCCAGACCAAGCGTAATCGGGGATCCGGGTCTCCTGATTGTCAACCCGCTCTAGGCGAGCCCTTCTGACAACTGAAACACAGTCAGCCCAAAAGATCCCGCTGGCGGCGGCGACGCGATTTGGCGGAATGGTCCGGGGTTTCCTCCTGCCGAGAACTCCGTCCCCGGAATGCTGAGGGAGATGCCTTCGATCTCGCCGCCTGTTTGGGCTGCGGTAATTCCGGCTGGTCCGAGGGTGCAGAAGATCCGTAGCACAGCGCCGCGGATTAGCGCCGGTGATGGCCGCAGCCGCTGGATATCAATCACGAACTCCCCGACCCCTGCGGCAATGCTGCCGTATGAGGCGAGCTCTCGATAGCTCGTGAGGAGTCTGGCTCTCCAATTACCGGCTGCGACAATTGGGAACGGGGGACTCGCCGCGGGCTGAAAGTGGGTGAAGCTCCCCCCGCCTGTAACCGAGCCAGAACCCCGTGACGGATCAAATTTCCCCGCACCCCCCATGGCGATGAGGTGCAGATTAGGTGCTGCCCCGGCAGCGCTTACGGTGACGAACAGAAAACCTCGCTCCGACTGGGCCATCTGCCCCAGCGCGGGCTGCTTGAACATATCCATGAGAGCCGGCAGCGAGGCGAGGGCGATCGAGCCTGCTCCTACCCTGTGCAAGAACTCCCTGCGGTTGACCTTCACTGGTGTCACCTCCCGGAGATCCCTTGCGAGTGGAGTGCATTCTGTAGATTGACGGGAAGACGAAGAACGGCGGCGTTGCGTACGCAACCTTTCGTTCACGGTCGGGCAGGTCCTGCCCGGTTCGAGACCCGATGGGAAGGTTACGCGAGCTCTTCGAGTTCAGTCCTGATCCGCAGCACGTGCAAGAGGTCACTGCGCGTCAAGATCCCCACAAGATCACCGCTGTCGTCGACCACTAAGAGGCGGCCGATGCCATCTTGCGCCATCCTCACAAATGCATCGTATGCCGAGGTGGTGGGTTTTACGGTCCGGAGGCGCGACGTCGGAGTCATGGCATCGCGCACCGTCATCGTCGCCCGCTTCTCCTTCGGAACTTCCTTGACGTCGTGTAGGGTGATGATGCCGGTCAGGCGGTCGCC
>JAHRHE010000203.1 GCA_020027965.1 Nitrospirota bacterium
GGCCATGCCGATCAGCGTTTCGCGGACCGCATCCGGTCGATAGGCAAAATCCCTCCCCAAGCCTTCCGCAATGCGGAGACGCTGCAAGGTGTCCGGCGAGGGCTGGTTGTGATACTGGATCGTGTCCACTGGAGTAACCGTCATCTTATCTCCAAAACCCCTCCACAGGAAAGCACTAGTCTCTGGCGCTCAATCATCTGCACGCTATAGATCACTCCGACCGCGGAGGCGCGCCGGGAATCCGGATGAGCAAGATGGGCCGGGTACTGTACCGCAGGATCCGAGAGGTAACACTACCCGCCCAAACCGCACTGATCCCCGAGCGACCGTGCGTGGCAATCACGATGAGATCTATCTCCCGTTTTGCCACCGTATCGATCAGGACCCGTATGGGCTCTCCACGACCCACCTCCACCGATATCTTCACCCCCTCTTCCCGGAGCCTGGCCCCCACTCTTTCTAGATAAGTGCCAGCCTGGGCCGCCTCCGCATCGAGGAGGGCGGCGGCAGCCGACGGCATCAGCTTCATCGCGGCACCGCGCTCGCCGCATACGGTCGCCACCGTGGGCACCACCCACATCAGGAGTACCTCCGCCTCAAAGGCATGGGCGACCGCCGACGCTGCTGGAAGAGCGGTTTCCGCCATCCCGCTGCCGTCAAGCGGGACGACGAGGCGGCGGCACGAAAAGGGCTCCTTCCGACCCTCCGTGGACGGCTGGATCAGTAAGACGGGAATCGTCCCCCACCGCAACACCTGCTGCGCCACACGCCCGAAGAGGAACCCACGGAGGCCGCTCCACCCATGGGTACACAGCACAACAAGATCCGCCCCGATCTCAGTCGCGCCATCGGCGATACTCTTGGCGACATCTGCGCCATCACGGTGGACAAGGAAATCAGCCCTCACCCCCTCAGATACAAACCACTCCGCCACCCCCCTGAGGTAGGACTCCGCCTCTGCCGGCTGCGTGAGATGGCGCTCGCCGTGAACGGTCTTCGGAGCGCCGCGCTCGATAATGTGAAGCAACGTCACGTGGGCAGAGAGACGCCGGACCAGGTCGGCGGTCGCCGACAACACCGATTCAGCCATGGGAGACCCGTCGAGCGGCACGAGCAGGTGGCGAAACATCCCTCTCACCCCCCCGTGGTGATCCGGTGGAGCAGGATGATGTTCAACACAAGGATGATGGCCGTTATTGTCGCCGCCAGAATCGTGGTTCCCCAGCGGTTGACCAGCACCCCCATCAGGTCACGCCGGCTGGTGAAGAGAACGAGGGGGACCAGCGCGAACGGGAGACCGAAGCTCAACATCACCTGGCTGATCACCAGCGTCCGGGTCGGGTCGAGGCCCGCGCCGATCACCACGATCGCCGGAGTCATCGTCACCAGCCGGCGGAGCCAGATCGGGATCTGTCGATGGAGGAATCCCTGCATGATGACCTGCCCGGCCATCGTCCCCACCGTGGAAGACGAGAGGCCCGAGGCCAGCAGGGAGATGGCAAAGACCGTGCTGGACGTCGTTCCGAGCAACGGGGCGAGCGTCCGGTGGGCCTCCTCAATGCTGGCGATGTGGGCCAGGCCCTTGGCGTAGAACGTCGATGCCGCCATGATCAGCATTGCAGCGTTCACCGCCCCTGCCAGACCCATAGCGATGATCACATCCGTCACCTCAAAGCGGAACAGCCGCCTCGCCTGGGCGTCATCCTTGGGCACGATGCGATGCTGGGTCAGGGCGGAGTGGAGAAAGACCACGTGGGGCATCACGGTCGCACCCAGGATGCCTGTGGCCAGCAGGATGCTCTCGGTCCCGGCAAAACGCGGAATGACGGCGTTGACGCCGACCTCCAGCCAGTCCGGGCGGTCAAGGATCGTCTCGATCACATACGAGACTGCGATGACGCCCACGAACCCGGTGATCACCGCTTCGACGGGGCGGAAGCCGTGGCGCTCCAGTGCCAGAATGACGAAGGTCACGATGCCGGTAAGGACCGCAGCCAGCAGCAGCGGGATCTGCAGGAGCAGGTAGAACCCCAGCGCCGCTCCAACAAACTCGGCGAGGTCGGTGGCCATCGCCACCACCTCGTTGATCACCCACATCCCCCACACAACCGGGCGAGGAAACTGGTCGCGGCACATCTCCGGCAGGTTGCGCCCGGTGGCGATGCCCAGCTTTGCGGACAGGGTCTGAACCAGCATCGCCGTGAGGTTGCTCGCGACAATCACCCAGAGGAGCATGTAGCCAAACTGCGCGCCGCCCTGGATGTTTGTGGCGAAATTGCCGGGATCTATGTAGGCGACGCTCGCCACAAAGGCTGGACCGAGGAAGGGCAGGACCCGAGAAATGCCGCGCTTGGCGCTCCGCCCCTCCAGGACCTCGACGGCTGCAGAAACTGTGCTGGAGTTTCCTGGTCGCACTTCCGATCTGATTGGCCATTCTCTACGAGACATAAGTCCTGAAGGTGTCCGTGTCAGCATGCTGCGTTGGCGCTGGCTGGCCTGCCCAGGGAGATACACTGAAGCTGTCTATAAAGCTCGTGCTCCTTCATGCCGCTGGGGGGTCCCGCAGGCTACACGCAGTCATACCCTAGGTGTTGCCGTCCCGTTTCGTCACCGAGGGCTGATCTCCTCGTCGGATCGCCTCATCACCCGCCTCCCCCAATGGCCTCCTGGTTCTCCTCCGCTGGCCTGACCTGCTCGGCCAGACGCACGAGGATGGATTCCTCGCGCTCGATGTGCCGGTGGAGCAGCTGGGCAACGCGCAATCCGCGCAGCGCCACATCCCCCAGAGCACACACGAACGCCTCTATCTGCTGCCGCAGCGCCCGATGCTCCGACAGGAGATCCGGAAGAGGATGTCCGGCGCCCTCGTACGGCTGGAGCAGTGGAAAGAGCACGAGGTCCTCATCCCGGGAATGGGTCAGGAACTCGCCCTGGAAGAAGGCAGCCGTTTCCCCGAGGGCTCTGCCGGTTTCCGCCGAGGCCTGTCCGCGCGCCTCCGCGACCCGGGTCAAGACCTGCTCCAGACCCTCTACCTTGCGCAGCAGCTCGGCGTGGTCCTTGCGGAAGTCACCGATCAAGTCGCGGATCCTGTCCTCGTCCAGAGAGGCCATAGCATTTACCTCGCGTCCGTTCTGTTTGAGGACTCCAATGTGCCACCGGGAGCCGCGCCGCTTTCTCCGCCCGGGTGTCCAGTGCCACCGTGCACGGGCCGGGTCGCGGTCCGTGATGAGGGCAGCGCAAGTGTCGGGGGGTGAGATAGTGAGATCCCACCCCCCGCTCTCTCGCCTGCCTCACGTCGTCCCTGCGGCCGGCGTCAGCCCTTGATCGCCCAGACTTCCTGATCAGTCAAGATCCGCGGGACCGTGCGGAAGGCCCGAACCAGGAGCACCGGTCGCGGAGAAGTCTTGACGACCTTTTCCGCCACGCTCCCCATATCGAAGTGGCTGAGGCCGGTGACGCCGTGGCTCATGATGGCGATGAGATCTGCTTTTTCTTTCTCGGCCGCCATCACGATCTCTACGGCCGGCTCACCCACGGAGACCTCGATCTTGGCCACCAGGCCGGCATCCTTCACGCGTTTGGCCACGCCCTCAAGATACTTGGCGGCCCGGGCCTGCTCGCCCTCGAGCAACTTGCGGGCCTCGGCGGGGGCCTCCCCAGCCATCGCAGCCGGAGCGCTCGACGCGACACGGAAGAGCAGGACCTTGGCTCCGGTCCCCTTGGCGATGGCCTGAACATGGGGCAGGATTCGCTCGGCGAGCGCCGAACCGTCGAGAGGGACAAAAATCTGCTTATACATCGCTGTCTCCTTTCCTCAGTGCGGGTCCTCCTTTCGGATCGGACCCTGGGTTACCTGGGCCGCGCAGTGGCAATTCGTTCCGACCGCAGACGGCTCGCCCGTCCGCGGGCGGCCACGCGAGCCTCCCTGCCCATCCCT
>JAHRHE010000099.1 GCA_020027965.1 Nitrospirota bacterium
CTTGCGCTTGCACCGGGATGAATTTAATGAAGTCACCAAGGCGGAAATCCTCGACCAGTACGCCCGTGCGTCGGCCGAGTTCAAGAAAAAGTTCGGGGACCGCGCAGTGCTGCGCAAAGCGATCGCCAAGCCCTTGAAGTAACCCTACAACCCGAACCTTCCAACCACGCCGCGCGCCCCGCCTCTGTTGAGGTGTGATTGGATTGAGAGAAGGTTCCTGTCCGTCCCTGCCGCTAGGACCCTGCCGTCCTGGGTCGGTTCACACCGGGCGAGGCTTTTCGTTCCTGCTCTCGACGTTTAAGCTCTTTTTCGAGGTGAGCCTTGAGGGCTCGAAGTTGAGGATCTTTTTCGAGGCCGGCTACTTCTTCCTCCCTTCCCCCTCTAGTCTCTCGCTTGTATGGAGGTGCGGGGTCGCGGAGGATTCGCCACGCTTTCATCCGGATGCCTTCCTCCCCGATTCGCTGGTGCCAATGCTTGATCGTCGCCCACAAGATCTCGGGGCAGGCGTTTGGCGCGGTGGCCCCGGGCGTGAGATCTAGCCCAGCGGCCTCGTAGGCGTACTCGCAAAACGCCGCGCCCGGAAGCGGGATCCCTTGGGTCACCGGGTTCGCCGCGCCGGCCGCCGTATAAAGGTAATGCGCCCACACCCCCAACCAGTCCCAGAGGGGGAACCGGACGCGATCGCGGTTGGGATGGAAGGCCGCATCCGCGATGAGGGTTCGTTTGCCGTGGAAGTCCGCTGAAAGTCTTTTATTGGCCTCTTTATCGGATTGTTTAGCAGATTTCTCATCAACATCCAACGCCGCGATGCACAGGTTCGGATAACCGCTCCCGTCGAAGTAGCGGGCGAGGTGAAAAACGGTCACCCCGTTTTGTTCGGGAAGCTGCAGGGCGATGTCTTGGGGATCAAGGGCCACTTCGGCGCCCTGGCCCTTCAAAGGAGCCGGCCATTGCAGGAGGAGCGCGGCATGGGACCAGGCGCTGGGCAGGCGATCAAGGCGAAGAGGAGCCTGGGCTTGCCGAACGGCGCGCGCCCGAAAATCAACCCCGCCCACGAGCAACAGCGCTCCGCGCCACATCTCGGGGGCGGTTCCCTTGTGGACGGCAGCGAAGAATCGCTCGTTCGACCACTGGGGCGGGACCTCTACGATTTTGAGGGCCTTTTCAGCCGAGTATCGCATGAGACGTTCTCCTCTACGGGCGCATCGGTTATCGGAGCACAAACAGGTTCATCCCGAGACACGACGGCAGTTCAGGCGGCCGCGTGGTTCCCCCGGGCGTGAGCGTGGCGACCACGGCGGTCGCTGGACGATTCTGCACGGCATCAATAAACGCGGCCCCCACCGTCACCCGGCTGGCGGGAGCCGGGGAGACTGAAAAATGGAGCAGGCCGAGGGTATTGGACGCATCAGTGCCGAAGACATACCGGGCGAGTCGCGGCTTCAGAGCGCCGGCCTGCTGGAAGTCAAGGGGGACGGCTTCCGGAAACTTGACCTCCGAGCGCCCTTGGCCGGCAAAGGGATTCAACGACGGAATATGACAGGCCGGCGAAGTAACGAACTCATAGACGGACCGTCCCGGGAGACTGAGCTCCAGCACGCGGCTGTGGTGCACGTCCCCCGACACCACGAGGACGTCGTGGGGAGCCCCGCCCAGAGCGGTCCAGATTCGTGCGTACTGTCCTTCAAAGTCGGGAGGGTTGTAATCCTTCCAGTTTCCGGCCTCGATCCAGAGCGGCTGACCCAGCACGAAAACTCCGGGCCCGGCGAGCCGCTGAGCCCAGCGTTCGAACTCCATGAGCTCCGCGTCCAGCATCATGCGCGGGGGACTGTCGCCGTGCGGGGTCCGGTTCACCCGGGTATCGGCCACAAAGAACTCCAAGGGCGGGATCGCGAACGAGTAGGCCGCACCGCCCGCCACGCGTGGCGGGGGATTGAGCGACCGCTGGAAGAGCTCCAGGCACCTCTTACCCGCTTCGATGTACCCGTTCCGCAACGGCCACCGGCTCCGCGCCAGCCAGGGCTGAGACTCCGGATAGTTGTTCCAGAACTCGTGATCATCGGAGGTCGTGAACGTCGGCAAGAACTCGAGGACCTTGGCGTACCCGCTCGTCCCGAAATAGCGGACGTACCGACCGACGGTCTCGCTGAACCCGCCCCACTGACTCCACGAATCCGTCGCGACGTCCAAGTACAGATTATCGCCCGCCAACACCTTGAATGACGGGGGGGCGATCCATCCCGATTTGAGGGCGGCGAGATAGTGGGCGTCGCGATGGTAGTCGTCGTAATAGCAACTGGCAAACGCGACGGTCAGGCTTGTGCCGAAGAGATTATTCGGCCAGGTTTCCACCGTCGCGGTGACCCGCTCCTGACCGGCCGACACGGTAAGCCGATAACGCGTGGCGGGTGAGAGCCCGGCCGCCTTGACCGTATAAACCTGCACCGCGTGCCCGGCGAGCTCGTCGGCGACTGCCTGGCCGCTCGGGTCGGCCGGCTGAAAGGGCTCGGGTTGCAACGGGACGGCCTGACCGTCCGATGCACTCTCAAGCGTCGCCGCCGGTGTCACGGAGCGCTCGGCCATGATGAGGGCTTTGACAGAAGACTGGCTGACCGCCCCGGGGATCAGCCGAAGCAAGGACATGTCGGGAGGCTCCTTTCCAATTGGTAAAGGGGACCGGATTGACCGGCCCGCCCGCCGTGGGTCCGCTCCCGCAGTCCGGAGGAGTTCGCCCAGCAGGCCAGTGACCCTCAACCCACGCGTCTGTTCGTCGGGACTACCTCACCCTGACCAGGACCTCATGTCAAATGACCCCGGCCTCATGTGATTTTGCCTGGCCACACTTCCCGCGTAAAGGAATGAAGCGATTCAGAGGACCCTAAGTCTTGACCCTTGGGCAGCAGGGTTCAAGTCGCAGCCTTCGCAACGAGCACACCGAAATCGATCACAAGAATCGCAAGCTTCGAGGCCAGCCGGACGTACCCTCGCGCCTTGATCTGTTTACGGATTTGTTTTTGGGCATCCTCGACCTCGAGTCGCAACTTCTCAACCGCTGTCTCGTCAAGAAGATCTCCGACGTCGAAGTGGTCAAGCAGGTCAAGCTTCAGTTCCTGGTTCTCCAGTGTGAACAGCTGGGCGTTGAGTTTGAGCCGCTCTTCAAAATCCGTAACAGTGCCCTGGTGCTTCAGGCGTTCCTGAATGATCGCTTTGGTGGCGCTAATGAATCGCTTTCGGTCATTTCTCTCCATGTCTGTCGGTAAGTCACTCAGTACGTCGGCGAGACTGTCCGCGCAAGACTTCAGCATGTTCAGATCAGACTTGGCGATGCTCGCCTCGTCCGCAAGCTCTTTTGAGATGCGTTTTGCCGTCTTGTAGAGATCGTTGGCATCCTTCGCGATTGTGACCAGATCGGCACCCACGCTCATTCCTCACTCCTTTGTTATCATCCCGTGTGAGAGCGACCGGAGAGGTTCCGAGAGCGCTTGCAAGTCTTCGCCCATCGCTTTCAGCTTCTCCGGATCCATACCCTTGACATCTGTAAAGAGTCTCTCAAAGAACCCCATGCTCAAATATCTCTGGATGTCCTTGCCGTTCTCGTGCAGGATGTGGACGGCGTCTACCAGCTGGCCATGGAGGGCCACGAGCGCCTCTGCCCGTGCGATGGCTTCGTCCGCTTCCTCCTGGAAGCGAGTCTGGATCCTGGCCAGTTCAGCACGAAGGTATATTTGTCGACTTGTCGCATCGGAGTATCGGGCCTTGGCTTCGATCTGTGCTAACCCGGCAGCCGATTGAGCCCGCAAGGTGGCTGCTCGGTGAGAAGCCAACTGATCCTTTAACTGGGCCACCCACGCTCCTCGCATCTTTTTGACAAAACTCTCTTCGTTAAAGCCTGGAGCGCTCCTAGCCTCGTTCATGGCTTTCTCACCTTGTGCGCCAAGGCTGAGTCGTCGTTCGAGCGCCATCAGGTAGCTCTGATTGTCTGCATGCAGCTGAGCGACAGCCGCGTAGTTCGCGCACCCGATGACCCAGAACGCAAGACACAGACAAAGAAGCACTCGACACGGCATGCTATTTCTCCTTTCTCTCGAGCACGTCCCGCGCCTTTGCTGTGACGGCCTTGACATCGTCGAGATCCAGGACCTCGACGCGAAGGAAGCGGTCGACCGTGCTGTACAAGAGTCGGGAGATCTCAATGTGATGCTCGATGGCTTGTAAGGCGTCGCTGATGTCTTGGGTATCCTTCGGTATCGGGAGGGGAGTCTCGAACTGTGGATCCTTAGCTCCTGTGCGGACTTCCATTTCGGAAGCAAGCCGGTCACGGCGCTTCAGATCGGATTCGAGCGCCGAGGCGAACGCTCGATGTGCTTCGAGTAGATTAAAATACAGCTCCATCCCGGCTGCGCTCTTTTCCCTGATGTTCGGTGGCGTGGAACACGCGGAGCCAAGGAGAATAACTGCAAAGACAAAGATTAGTCTGGGTCTGCACAGCCCCTTCATGCGATACCTCCCACGCACGTTATGCGGTTGGCAAGCACACGAGTCTACCTAGGGTTGAACACTGAGCTCGGCCATCTGTAAATGAAACACGCGGTGGCCTTGGGGTCGGTCCGGGATCAGCGGGTTCCCAGGATGGACTCCCGCCCCCTTTACCGTGGTCGCGTCTCCGAGGTTGCAAGACAGAATGGCCGCCATGCGGGTGGCGGGTCGGCGTGGGAAGTTGATGGCGAGAGAGGTATAACGACCGTGGTGTGGTAGACAGGCGGGGCGGGTCCACGACTGGGGGCGGGATTCGAGGCGGGGAAGGAATCGTCCTGGTGGCTACCCCATGACGACCTCACTGGCGTGCGCGGCGCAAGGGCCTGCCCGAAACAATCGTGAGGGCGGCATGATGAACCTAGAGTGCCACCGTGTCAAGAGCAATGTTCTAGGTAATTCCTGAAAATGGTACCATTTCTGCAATCCGCGAGTCTTTTCCCGCCCCTCCGCCGCCCTCTGCCGCGCCCCGCCTCGCGCAGCGAACTACCGAGAAATGACTCCCGACCTCGTTTCCGTGCTTAGTATCAATCCGGATTCTAAGAATCTCACTCCGATCCCATTTCAACCCCGGGGATCAGTGCGTCGATCGCACGGCCCGCACGAAACACTGCTCATCGGGCTTGCGCAAGTGGAGCAGGCCAAGTTTCAAGTTAAGTGCGAGTCTGTACTCTCCTCTGCTGTCGGCTGTCCACAGGCAAGATTGGCGTTGAGAAAACACAGGTTGAATGTACAGCTGATTTTCCGAATACTCGGGCTCGTTCAACGTCAAAACCTCTTCCAGAGTGGGAAGACGCCAATCGCCGTGGCCCCCCGGGCGCTTCCGCGTCAGGTTGGCTACCCAACCGGGTACTTGGTGCCATTCCATCGAATGGTCGGAACCGGCCTGCTGCCACGTGAGACCCGATGCCTCGTCATGGACCAGTGCGTCGCCTTTGTCTTCGATAACGCGGTAGCGGTTGTCAAAGCCAGCGTTCAGAGTCTTGCTTAGCCTGCCGTGGTTGTGCATCCCGTACCGCTCTATGAAATCATCCTCGTAGATGGAATCCATTTCCATTCCCTGGGTCCTGAACCGGTGTCCCTGCCCTACGCTGCCATTGCGAACGATGTCGATTCGCCGTCCTCGGATCATCTCTAGCAGGTTATGGGCCGGAAACTCTCCGACGCCTTTTATGTTCAGAGCTGTGGCCATGCCTGTTGCAACAAGCTCGTTGCCCAAAACCGATGCCTGGTAACGCGGGTACCTGTCTGGTCCGAGCGCACGCTTTAAGTCGGCAGTCGCGCGCTCCTCTAACGCGGACCACGCGGCTACAAAGTCCTTCATGGTCATGTTGCTCTTTTGGAACGCCAGCCACAGGTCAGAAAGCTCGGTCTGGCGACGCGAGATGATCTGCAGCGCGTGCTTCCGCGTGGTAGTGTCGAGCTTCAGAGCTCCGAGCGCCTGCTCCATAACCTTGCGAGGCTGAAAGTTCAGTGTATCGCGCAGGCTCGGGCCACCTTTCCCGGAGCTGGCGAGGTAATGCGTATAAGGGTCGCGAATACCGAGACCGACCGCGCGGAGCCTGGCCTTCGGCTCGGCGGGTTCGATCACGACAAGTTCGACGACCTCTGCGTCCGGGTCCGAGATCACTATCGTGACGGGGCGCCCGTGGCCCGCACGTCCGTGCAACCGTAGACCCTTGGTGTCGGGCTCGTAGCCCTCGACCGCTAGGAACTGGAACTGGTCCTTGTCCAGGATCGCGCCGAAGTTGCCGCCGAAAGCCTTTGGGTTGGCTGGAAACAAAAGGAAGGCGTGGGTAAGATAGCGACCGTTAGTTTCCTCATTCGTGGTCTCGAACCGGACACTCAAGGAAACAAGCCCCGACGATGGCTGGCGGTCATAGGCGCGCGAGCGCTCAAGGACCCTGGCACGAAAACCCCAGCTCGGATGACTGCCGCGCTCGGGACCCGGACCAAACCCCGCCTCCTCCATTTCCGCCTGCAACATCACGAACGCCATTAGGTAGTTGGTCGGATAGCCCAGCGCCTGCATTCTCTTCAGAGCCCAAATGTCCGCAGCAAGCTCCATGTCACGCGACTGCGCGTCGGTCGGGTGCTCGCGACAGGGCTTCGGGCGCTCGCGACAGGGCTGAAGATGACCCAGGTAATGGTGGCCAACCTCGTGCAGTACTACCCAGGTGAGGACATCCTGGTATGCGCGTTCCGCGTAGTCTTCGAGGAAATATACCCACAGCTGACTGGCGAGATACTCGTGCAGGTCGAATCCACTGGCGGGCGGCGGGGTTGTCCCGTCGCGCGCCGCCTCTACGAATCGCTGGGTATAGACCTCCTTCCAGGCGTTTATGTATTGGTCGACGAGCGACCCCGGGCGCCGGGGAAGATGGCGCTTGGCGACGATATAGCGAGCGCAGACTTTCGTCGACGTAACCAAGGATAGATCGACCTCGATTCCCGGAGCCCCGAAGCCCTGGGTCGCGCGCGCCCCATAGGGCCCAGAAAATGTGCCGAAGGCCTCCAACTTCAACTGACCTAGCAGCTGCGAGAGCCGCGGATCCCAACCCGATTCCACCCGGAGACTCGCGATGATCGGAATAAGATCGGAGCGCACCATCCCGAGGAACAGAGGCATAAGCATGCTCTCGGCCAGGCGGTCCGGATCCAGCTCCGGGCGCGCCTCCTGTTGGCCCTGAGCGCGTCCTGCAGCCGGAAACGCGCACATTGTCGCCGCCAGGCAAAGCGCGCAGAGATTTTGCTTTGTCGCGAGAACGGCGCTGGTCCTCGCAAGGCGACCCGGGCGCCTCATTATCCATCACCCCGGAAGAACCGTGCGCTGCCGGCCTTTAGATAAGTCAGGATCTTTTCGTCATACAGCAGCCACCGATACTCCGGCTGCTCCAGCAGGGTCAGCAGCGCCTTGGGATCCTTTTCAATCAGTGTTCGCACGCGCTGCAAGGTCCGGTCGGAAGGTTCCCGGGCGCGTTCGCGAGGCATCGCTGCTATCAATGCCTCTGTCTCGCGTGTGTCGCTCGGTGCGGGAGTGGCGAGGGCGTGGATCCGGAGTGTGGCAAGAATGGCTTGGGCATCCGGCGTGAGGGGCAGCTCTGCTTGCGCCGCGAGCGCGAGACGAATGCGGGCACGCAGGAAATCCTGGAATTCGGGCGTGGCCGTCAGGGATTTGAGCTCGCCCCGCATTGTCTGGACGACCTGGGGAGATAGGCCCGCGGCGCGCGCGAGGTATTCGCGCGCGCGCGCAACGTCACCGCGCTCGCGCGCGCGAGTCGCCGCGGCAAGGAGATCCGCACTCACCCTCGATTCCGAGGACCCTTCGAGCAGACGGTGCTTGGTGAGCTGAACCAGCATGGCGTCGGTGCCCATGTTGCGCTTGTCCGCGACTTTCTCTCGCGCCGGCTTCTCCGCCTCCGGCGTCACGCTCACCGTCGGCGCCACGTCTGCCGTCGGCGTCTGGGGTTTTTCCGCGGGTGCGTAACTTCGTTGCTCGAATTCAGACGAGCGAAAGATGGCAAGTACAGCTATGACGAGGCCCGCCGTGAGGAAGACCAAGCCTGGCGACGTGGTCAGAAGATGCAGCCGCTTTCCTTCGGTCTCCCCTTTCAGCTCGAAGCTCGTGGTAACGCCCGTACGGATAAGTGAGCTGCCGACAAGGCTGAGGATAACGCCGGTAGCCAGGTAGGCGACCTGCAGGACGACCGTAGCGATGATATGTTCAAGCACTGTATCCCCTTGCCGGTTCGCCCCGGTGAAGAACTCAATTGTAGCGGACCGACGCCAGCATTGTTCGATAGTCGCGGTAAGCGCTTTCGAACTTGGTTTCGTCCGCCGTGAGCCTGAATATGTGACTCCTCGTCGTGCTGAGCAGCGCGACGCTGATGGCGTGGTACAACTTTCCTCCGTCCGGGCGGACGATCTTGATGACGCCCTCTCTCGCATTGAATCCGCCAATCGAGAGACTGTCCCTCGACACGACCCGTGCGGTCGACCCGGCCGGCTGGTCCTTCAGGATTACCTCCGCATAGCCCGTCCACGCCTCCTTCAGATCGGCTAGCGAGAAACCGCCCGCGACATTTACGCGCAACGAGGTAGGCGTTCTTGTAACTAGCCCCTGCACGTCCAGGTGAATGAGATAGACGTCGAGCCCGATGGCCTCCTGCAGCATGGCCCGACTGAGTTCCCGCACTTTGGCATTCTGAGATTCGCGGCCGACCTTGTCGATTTCCTCATAGCTGCCGCCGATCCATTCCTCGGCGGCTGTCATCTGCCATGGGAGCTTTCTGCCGTGGACGACGTATTGCGCAAACGCCTCGCTCAGATAGCCGACGACCAGGACCATTGCAAGCGTGGCGAGCCAGCGTGGAGAGCTGTCGGCGAGAGAAGAATCAGAATGGTGGTGTGGGGAACAAGCCCGTCGGGTCAACGCATGTGAGCGTGATGGAAGGCGAGGCTGGGAGGCAATCGTCCTGGCAGCTACCCCATGACGACCTCACTGGGCGGTGCGACCCGGGAACCCGCTCGGAACAATCGAAACGACGGGATCATGAACCTGCCACGTCACCATGTCAAGGTGAATGTTCTAGGTAGTTCCTCGAAATGGTACCATTTCTGTAATCTGCGAGTCTTTTCCAGCCCCTCGCCCGCCCGCCGCGGTTCGACGATCTCCTGCACGAACGAGCAGACGGTTGGGGAGACCCGGTGAGGAGACCTAGACAGAGGGACTGACGGACCTTTGGGGCTAGCAAAGAATCCAGGGCCCTCTTCTCTGTTCTTGGTTTTCACCCGACCATGTCCAAAATCTTTGTTCTGACCAGTTCGGAACCTTGTTGATTTCCCAGGGGTAGAGGCGCATCATTTTGGGGCTTCAAAAAGAAATAATTTCTACTCCTCGCTAGAGAATAGTGGCATGCCGGGTCTAGATCCACAAATTATCGAACAACTCAACCCTAACTTAGCCATTGGTCGAATTAAAACAGATATTCATACAGACTTCATTTTAGCCCCGCACTATTCAGCAGTTTACGAACACGCGGCCACCGACTTATGGCAGTTTAGTAGACAGCAGCTAAGATCTGGTGGCTATGAGCCGGAGCTACCGATAACGATTGATGTACCAAAACGCAACGGCCTTACCCGTCCAGGCTCGATCCTGAGTCCTAGCGATAGGCTCATTTACCAAGCTATTGTCGATTTGATTGCTCCAGCCGCCGAATCCGAAATAGATAGGACGAAGGTTTTTAGCAATGTTCTTTTCAAACGAGACCCTGAGTTTCAAATGTTTGAGCCTAACCACGTCTGGTGGCCAAAATTCCAAAAGGCAATAAACAAGCACTGTTTGGACCCCCGATTTTCTTATGTGATCAAGGGTGATATAGCGAATTACTTCGAACGCATTTATCAACACCCTTTGATTAATCTTTTACACGGCTCACGGTGTGATGCAAGAGCTGTGACTTTTCTTGAACGTCTTCTGTCTGCCTTTATGGAAAAAGATTCTCATGGCATTATCCAAGGCATATTTCCGTCTGATTTCTTGGGTAATTTTGGCATGTGTGGGGTGGACGCTGATCTAGAAGATCGTGGCATCTCTTTTGTTAGGTTTGTCGATGACCTCTATCTGTTCTTCCCATCTCTGGATAGTGCTAGAAAGGGCCTGGTAGACCTCTGTAGGACTCTCCGGAATGAAGGGCTTCACTTAAACGAGAGCAAGAGCGAAATAGTAAAGACTGCGGACCTCTTGCACGAAGAGACTGAACTGGACCGTATGTTTAATGAGGCCAGGCAGGAAGCGGAAGACAGTCTAGAGATGACTGAAATGTATGGCTTTCAAACTTTTTGGAAATCGGAGGACGAGGAAGCTACAGAAGAGGATATTGAACTCCAAGCTGTTGAAAAGCTCTACGAGCAGGTCATCACCGCCAGGGATGCTCAAGCCGAAAAAATTGAACGCTTCTGTCTCCCTATCCTTTCAGCTACCGGCTCCGAAACCGCCATTGAGAGATCCCTCCAAGGGATAAGCGAACGACCACATCTATCTCAAATGTATTGTTCTTATTTGACCCGATTTGTTGGCTCAAATGCCGATATCGTTCGAGGACTAGAGTCTTTAATCAGGAAGGGGGAGGTAATCTTTGATTGGCAATTAATGTGGCCTATTGCAGCGCTTATCGGAGCCGAGAGCGTTTCCACTAGAACGGTTTCAGCAGCGTTTGGGCTCCTGAGAACCCCTATTCGGTCCATAGCTCTAAGGGCACTTTGCGCACTTTTGATCGCCAAACATGGTACTGCTGCACAGCGTCATAATCTGCGAAATCACTATTCAGAAGAAGCTTCACCTTATGTCAGGGGATCGATCCTGTTTTCCTCTCGCTATTTCCCAGCTCCAGAAAGGAATACTTGCCTTTCAACGTGGAGGGGCCATTCGCCTATGAACACACTGATTGCTCAGGCAGTTAAGGCATTGAGATAGGAGGTCTTGTGAGAAGTGATCAAAAATAGTTCTTTTTGTACTGCTTAGTATAGGCGGAAAAGGTTCTCTTACAACAGGCTCCCTAGCTCGCTACGCCTGGAAGGATTTTGAGCTACCCCGGGTTTCGTGGACACCGGGTTAAGGGTCACGGATCCGTCGTTCGAACTCCAGCGGACTGAGATAGCCGAGGCTCTGATGGAGCCGCT
>JAHRHE010000100.1 GCA_020027965.1 Nitrospirota bacterium
ACTTTCCGAAGCGATAGAGCTTGTGTGCGCGACGCGTGAGCACAGGAGGGAGCCTGGCCGGCGCCCCACTTCCTTCCTGAGTGCGCGCTCCGCGAGCAGCTGGGTCAGCCAGGCCACCCGGCCCCTCCCTTTCTGGCGTACAAGCAGGCGGGTCAGCCACGCCGCCTATCGCCCCCACCACCGCCCTTCGCTGCTCTTTCCATCTCGCGCCCGGCTTCCCTTTCTTTGATCGCCTCCCGGCGGTCATATTGCTTCTTGCCACGGGCCAGCGCCAGCTCCACCTTGAGGTGGCCTCTGGGGCTGAAGTACATCCGTAGCGGAACAAGCGTCAATCCCTTCTGTTGGGTTTTCCCCAGCAGCTTGTTAATCTCCTTCCGGTGCAACAACAGTTTGCGAGGCCGGAGCGGGTCGTGGTTCATGATGTTCCCGTGGCTGTAGGGGCTGATATGGCAATGGTGGAGCACGACCTCCCCATGGTCCACGGTCGCATAGCTGTCACGCAGATTCGCCCGGCCTTCCCGAATGGACTTGACCTCGGTACCCTTCAGGACGATCCCGGCCTCCAGCTTGTCCTCAATCGTATAGTCGTAATAGGCCTTCCGGTTGGTGGCCACGACTTTCTCTGCCCGGTCCTTCGCCATGGTGCGCACTATACTACGTTACGGATCAAAACTCATGCGTCGTGAAATTCTGATGGCCTAACAGCGGCGCGTCTGGGGGCTTTCGACGTTCAGACCTTCGACCTCCAGACGTGACTTCTGCTAAGATGCCGCGCATGCCTGGTCGCGCCTTCTTCGACTCTGTCGGCTCCGTGCTCAAGAGCCTGGTCCACCGCTATGGCATGGAGAGTAAGCTGCTGGAGTATCACCTCCGGCGACGCTGGCCGGAGATCGCGGGCGAGCAGATCGCGGCGCATACCTCTCCGGACGGAATCCGGTTCAGGAAACTCTATCTGATCGTGGAAAACTCGGTCTGGCTCCACCAGCTCACGTTCTTGAAGCCGACCCTGCTGGAGAGCATCAACGCCGCGGCCGTGAGCCCCGGCGGCTCGCCGGCCGTGACGGACATCGTGCTCCGCGTCGGAGAAGTGGCGGGCGAGGCGCCCGAGGGAAAATGGCAACAGGAAAGAGGTATACGTGAGGAGGGCCCCGAGGTCGGACCGGCGGCGGAATCGCTGGAGCAGGCGTCTGCGCACGCGGGTGCCGTCAAGGATCCCGATCTGCGCGCGCGCTTGGCGAAGGTGATGGCGAATACCCTGGTTCCCCGGGCTGACTCACCAGAGGCCCCGAGGGGGTCGGCGAGCCAGCCTCCTCCACGCCAGCGTTGAGAGGACCGCGGAACAGCACCCGCGCGTACGCGGCGGTGGCGGTCGATTCCCTCCCGCCCAGCAGCGGGCCGATACGGCCTTCTTCGGTGGACTTCTCCAAACGGTAGAACCCTCGCACAGCTTTCTCGAACGACACCCGGACTGTCCGATCGGCGCTGAGGTACCGGTGCAGCGTGTCCGGCTCCGTCCAGGCGTCATGGGAGAACACATAGATCACGATCCCGCGGTACGGTCCCCCAGGGTCTCCGGGGGTGGTCGGCTGGATCTTCATGGAGCCGAAATTCCGCGTTTCCCGCCCCACCTTCCGGAATCGGTAAATCAGGCTTTCGATCGCCGGGTCGCTGGTCCAGGGCGGCACATGGACGGCGACGGCGATGCCCTCCTGCGCCCCGACGCTATACGGAGGGATCGACCGATCGGGCCTGGTAAGAAGCATCCCGCCCCAGATCAGCAGGAAGGAGCCGACCAGGACCCCCAATCCGAGCTTGACGACCGTATCGAGTTTCTTCTTGTGCTCTGGCATGGGACGGAGGACCGGGCACTGTCGTTGCTGAGGCGGTGAAGCGTGGTTCGCGGAGAGCGCTGCGTGATGAAGGCCGTTGCGTTTGCTGAGCGCCTGCTCTGCCAGCCCTGAGCTCCGTCGAAGGGAGCCTGGTGGTTCGATGTGCTCACCACCCCGAGCCCAGTCGAGGGGTCGAATGGGCTGAATGCTGATGACTATTGCGGCTCGCCATTCCCGGACTGGGTCTCGTCGCGCTCCCCGTTCTCGGCCAGCCTGGCGACGCCCACGATCCGATCGTCGCGCTCCTCCATCTCGAGAAGTCGAACCCCCTGAGTGTTGCGCCCGATCTCGCGGATGTCGTCCACGCGGCATCGAAGAATCTTCCCCTTGGCCGTCATGATCATGATCTCATCGTCGTCACGGACCTGCAGAAACCCGACCGCCAATCCATTGCGCTCCGTAGTCTTGACGCTGATGATGCCCTTCCCTCCTCGCCCCTGCACCCGATATTCGATGACGGGGGTGCGCTTGCCGTAGCCGCCCTCGGTGATGGTGAGGATCGCCGTGGTGGAGTCCGGGGTGATCGTCTCCATCCCGATCACCTCGTTGTCTTCCTCCAGTGTGATGCCGCGCACCCCGTGAGCCGACCGCCCCATGGGCCGCAGTTCCTCCTCCTTGAAGCGGATCACGATGCCCTGCCGGGTGCCCAGCAGGATCTGCCGCTGACCGTCCGTAATCTCCACCCCGATCAGCTTGTCTCCCTGGTCCAGCGTCATCGCGATGATCCCGCCGGCGCGCGGATTGCTCAAAGCCGACAATTCCATCTTCTTGATGACGCCCTGCCTCGTGGCCATGACCACGAACCGGTCGTCGCGGAACTCCTTGACCGGCACGGTGGCGGTCACCTTCTCCTGGGAGCCGAGGGCCAGGAGGTTGATGAGGGCTTTGCCCTTGGCGGCCCGGCCGGCTTCGGGAATCTCGTGCACCTTCAGCCAGAAGACCTTCCCGGCATCCGTGAAGAACAGGAGGTAGTCATGCGTCGAGGCCGTGAACAGGGTCTCGACGAAGTCCTCCTCCTTGACGCCCATGCCGATCCTGCCCTTGCCGCCGCGCCGCTGGGCTCGATAGAGCGAGACCGCGTTTCGTTTGATGTAGCCGGCGTGGGAGATGGTGACGACGACCTCCTCTTCGGCAATCAAGTCTTCGACATTGATCTCCGCCTCTTCCGTGATGATCTGGGTGCGTCGCTCGTCCTTGTACTCTTCCTTCAGGGCAGACAGCTCGTCCTTGACCAGCTTCTTCACGAGCGCCGGACTCCCCAGCACCGACCGGAGATATTCCATCTTCTTGAGCGTCTCCTGGTATTCCTCGATCAGCTTATTCCGCTCGAGAAGGGTCAGCCGCTGCAGCTTCATATCCAGGATGGCATTGGCCTGGACCTCCGTCAGCCGGAACTGCTGCATGAGGCCGGTGCGTGCCTCCTCGGGGGAGGCCGCGCGGCGAATCAGGGCAATGACGGCGTCAAGATGGTCGAGCGCGATCTTGAGCCCTTCAAGGATATGGGCCCGTTCCTCGGCCCGCCGGAGATCGTAGGCAGTCCGGCGCACCACGACCTCGCGCCTGTGCTCGAGGAACGCCTCCAGGATCTCCTTGAGGTTGAGCACCTCCGGCCGGTTGCGGACTAGCGCCAGCATGATGACCCCGAAGGTCGTCTGAAGCTGCGTGTGTTTGTACAGATTGTTGAGCACGACCAGCGGAATGTCCCCTCGTTTGACCTCGATGACGATCCGAAGCCCTTCGCGGTCCGATTCGTCCCGGAGATCCGAGATCCCTTCGACCTTCCGCTCCTGAATCAGCTCCGCAATTCGTTCGACCAAGCGCGCTTTGTTGACTTGGTAGGGGAGTTCGGTGACGATGATTCGCTCCCGGTCGGTGCGCTCATCGGCCTCGATCACCGCCTTGGCCCGCAGGGTGAGCAGGCCACGGCCTGTCGTATACGCATCCTTGATGCCCTGCGTCCCGTAGATGTAGCCGGCCGTCGGGAAATCCGGGCCCGGGATCTTCTTCATCAGGTCGGCAATGGTTGCATCCCGATTCTCAAGCAGGAGGTCCAGCCCATCCACCACTTCGACGAGGTTGTGGGTCGGAATGTTCGTGGCGTAGCCCACCGCAATCCCCCCGGCCCCGTTGACGAGCAGGTTCGGGACCTTGGCCGGCAGGACCAGCGGTTCGGTCCGAGACTCGTCGTAGTTGGGGCCGAAGTCCACGGTCTCCTTGTCAATGTCGGCCAGCATCTCCTCGGCCAGCTTGCTGAGCCGGGCCTCGGTGTACCGCATCGCCGCCGGGGGATCGTCGTCCACCGAGCCGAAGTTGCCTTGCCCGTCCACGAGGGGATAGCGCATGCTGAAATCCTGCGCCATCCGGACCAGGGAGTCGTAAATGGCGGCATCGCCGTGGGGATGGTAGTTCCCCATAATTTCGCCGACGATTTTGGCCGACTTGCGATAGGCCCGGTTGTGGACGAGGCCCATCTCGTTCATGCCGTGGAGCAGCCGACGATGCACGGGCTTGAGCCCATCGCGGACGTCCGGGAGCGCACGCCCCACGATCACGCTCATCGCGTAATCCAGGTAGGAGGAGCGCATCTCGTCTTCGATCGCGATCTGGGTCAGTCGTTCATCGACCGGCATGTCTGCTCCTTTGGCAAGCCAGAGTGGTCAGTGGAACATGGTCTGGGGTCGGTGAAGGGGGAGAGGCTGGTCGCTTTGCTCACTGACCACTAACCCCTGACCACCGACCATGCGGCTTTACACGTCCAGGTTCCGCACTTCAAGTGCGTGTTGCTGGATGAAGTTCCGGCGGGGCTCGACTTCGTCGCCCATGAGGATCGTGAAGATCTCGTCGACCCCCGGGATGTCCTCGAGCCGGACCTGGAGCAGCGTCCTGCTCCCCGGGTCCATCGTAGTTTCCCAGAGCTGAGCCGGGTTCATCTCACCCAGCCCTTTGTAGCGCTGAATAGACAGCCCTTGCTTCCCGATCTCCAGAATCGCCCGCACCAACTCGGCCGTGCCCGGGTGTTCCGACTCCACGCCCTTGACCTTCAATTTGTAGGGTGGGCGTCCGAGTCCGATCGCGGAGGGGGCCAGCTTCTGAAGCTCACGAAAGTCGGCCGACCCGACCAGTTCGTGCGTGACCTCCAGGGCATGCGTCATCCCGTTCGTCTGAACCCGGCAGACGATCTTATTTGACTCGTGCTCTTCGTCCTCGGCGATGTCGATGGTGAGGGTAGCCTTCGGGTAGGCCAGGGCGAGGGGGCTCTTGGCGCTGGCGATGAGTTCCGTGAGGGCCGCAGTGTTCTTGAGCAGGTCTCGGTTGAGACCCGGTTCATCCACGAACGCGCGCAGGATGCCGACTTCATGCTGCTTCTTCCCGAACCGGGCCAGCAGACCTTCGAACGCAATCAGCTTCTTGAGAATAGGCAACAAGCGCCGGCCGGTCACGTAGGCGCGTCCGCTCTCCACGTAGACCTCCACCTCCTCGACCGCCAGATCCGACAGGTAGTCGTTGAGGGCGTTCTCATCCTTCAGGTAGCGCTCGGTCTTCCCCTTTTTGACTTTAAACAGCGGCGGCTGGGCGATGTACACATAGCCGCGTTCGATGAGCTCGGGCATCTGGCGGAAAAAGAAAGTGAGCAGCAGCGTCCGGATGTGACTCCCGTCCACATCAGCGTCGCTCATCAAAATAATCTTGTGGTATCGCGCCCGGGCGATGTCGAAGGCCTCCTTGTCATCCTTGCCCTTCTCGCCATCCTCCCGCTTTCGCCCGATTCCGGTCCCAACCGCCTGGATCAGGACCCGGATCTCCTCGCT
The DNA here is from genome assembly GCA_020027965.1 of Nitrospirota bacterium. GTDB lineage: Bacteria > Nitrospirota > Nitrospiria > Nitrospirales > Nitrospiraceae > JAHRHE01. The sequence goes on from JAHRHE010000100.1 coordinate 5,699, forward strand.
GGAGAGCATCTTATCGAAGCGGGCCTTTTCCACATTGAGGATCTTACCCTTCAGCGGCAGGATCGCCTGGAACTTTCGGTCACGCCCCCCTTTCGCGGACCCGCCGGCTGACTCGCCCTCGACGATGAAGAGTTCGCTGCGGGCCGGGTCCTTCTCGGAGCAGTCGGCGAGCTTACCGGGTAGGGAGGTGCCATCCAGCGCGCTCTTCCGCCGGATGAGTTCCTTGGCCTTTCGGGCCGCCTCACGGGCACGCGCTGCGTCGACGGCTTTTCCCACGATCCGGCGGGCGATGGTGGGGTTCTCCTCGAAGTACGTGCCGAGCGCATCGTTGACGGCCGCTTCGACGATCCCCTTGACCTCGCTGTTGCCCAGCTTGGCCTTGGTTTGCCCCTCGAACTGCGGGTTGCGCAGCTTGACGCTGACGACGGCGGTGAGGCCTTCTCGCACGTCATCCCCGGTCAATGACTCCATGTCCTTCTTGAGCAGCTCGCTGGCGCTCGCATAGTTGTTGATCGTCCGCGTGAGCGCGGCCTTGAATCCGACGAGGTGGGTCCCTCCCTCGCGGGTGTTGATGTTGTTGGCAAATGAAAAGAGGTTCTCCGCGTAGCCGTCGTTGTACTGGAGGGCCACCTCCAGGTTCAGCTCTCCCTTCTCGACCTCGATGAAGATGGGCTTGTGCAGAGGGGTTTTCGCTTCGTTTAGGTGCTCGACGAACGACACGATTCCGCCCTTGTAGCGGAAGACCTGCTCCTTTTCCTTGCGCTCGTCTCTGAGCGTAATCGCGAGCCCTTTGTTCAGGAAGGCCAGCTCGCGCAGGCGCTGGGCGAGGACATCGGAGCTGAAGTCGAGGGTTTCAAAGATCTGGCTGTCCGGCTTGAACGTGATCATGGTCCCACGCTTCTTCGTCTTGCCGGTGTCCTTCAGGGGCCCGGTCGGCTTCCCGCGCTCGTACCGCTGCTCGAAGACCTGGCCATCCTGCCAGATTTCCAGCTCCAGCCATTCCGACAGGGCGTTGACCACTGAGATGCCCACGCCGTGCAGGCCCCCCGAGACCTTGTAGGCGCCCTGTTCGAACTTGCCGCCGGCGTGTAGCATTGTCAAAGCCACTTCGGCTGCCGATTTTTTCTGTGTCGAGTGCATGCCGGTGGGAATCCCGCGCCCGTTGTCCACCACCGTCACGCTTTCATCGATGTGGATCGTGACCTCGATCGTCTCGCCAAACCCGGCCATGTGCTCGTCGACACTGTTGTCCACCGCTTCGTAGACGAGATGGTGAAGTCCGTCGGGTCCGGTGCTCCCGATGTACATGGCCGGCCGCTTGCGGACCGCGTCCAGGCCCTCCAGGACCTTGATCTGGTCCGCGCTGTATTTGTCCGGCTCCGTGCCCTTTTTGTCCGGCTCTCTGCTCTTGTCGCTCGGATCCTCGTGTGCCATTCCCCTCCTACGCCTCGTGTTCAGACCTTGATCGGCATGACCACGCAGATGAAGCCGCTATTTCCCACCTCCCGCACGAGGCAGGGACTCAACGGGGTCTCAAGCTGAAGGGAGACCGACTCTCCGTCGATCACCCCGAGGACGTCCAGCAGGTAGCGGGCGTTGAACCCGGTCGTCAGGGCCTCGCCCGTGTATTGTGCAGGCAGCTCTTCCGTGGCCTCCCCGAAGTCGGGGTTGCTGGTGAAGAGCGCCATGCGCCCTGCTGACAACGTCATCTTCACGGCGTTGGTCTTGTCCCGCGAGAGCACCGAGACCCGACGGAGTGCGCCCTCCATTTCCAAGCGGGCCACCGTGGCGCGTCTGTCGTGGTCCTTGGGAATGACCTGCTGGTAGTTGGGATAATTCCCCTCCATCAAGCGTGAGGTCAGGAGCAGGCCGCTCTTGCGAAAGATCATCAAATTCTTCGTGAACCCGATCAAAGGCTCCCCGTCCCCTTCCTCGAGCAGCCGGCGCATTTCAAACGCCGCTTTCTTGGGGATGATGGCCTTGATCTCCTTGGGTGCGTCCTTGCTCGGAGCAACCCCCACTTCCTGCTCGGCCACCGCCAACCGATGGCCATCGGTTCCCACGAGGCGAAGCATGGTTTTCTTCTCAAGTGTCGTCAGCGTCACCAACAGCCCGTTCAGAATATAGCGGGCGTCATTGTCTCCGGCTGCGAAGAGTGTCTTCCGAATCAATTCGGACAGCCCGGCGCCGGTGAGCGGGATGAGGCCCTCCCGATCGATGGCGGGCAGCGCGGGGAAGTCGCTGCTTGGAAGGCCCATGATCTTGAAGTGACTCTTCCCCGCCTGGATCGCCGCCCAGTTGTTCTCCCCCACGGTGAGTTCGATCTCGCCGTCACGGAGTTCCTTCAGGATCTCGTATAGTTTTCTGGCAGAGAGCGTGACCGCGCCCGGTTCTTGCACCGTGGCCTTGTAGAGCCCCCGCATCCCGATCTCCAGGTCGGTCGCGAGGATGTCCACGCCGTCCGCTTTCGCTTCCAGGAGAATATTGGAGAGGATCGGCATCGTGTTCCGCTTTTCCACGACTCCCTGGACCCTCTGGAGTCCGGTTAAGAGCTCATCCCGTGCGATTCGTAGCTTCATCGGGTTTCTCCCCCCCTGTGCCGTGGTTAGGCTTTGGCGATCTGATTCTTCAGGCTTTCGAGCGTCGAGGTCAGAGTGCTGTCGTTATCCTTCGCCTTGTTGATCTGCTTGCACGCGTGGATGATCGTCGTGTGGTCCTTGCCCCCGAAATGGCGCCCGATCTCAGGAAACGAGGAATCCGTCAGTTCCCGGCACAGGTACATCGCAATCTGGCGTGGGTGAACCAGCGTCTTGCTCCGCCGGTGCGACTTCATCTCCGAGACCTTCACGTGGAAGCGGGCTGCAACCGCCTCCTGGATGTCGTCCATCGTGATGATCTTCCTCTTCTCCCCGATCAGGTCCCGCAACACATTCTTGGCCATCTCTAACGTGATGACCTGACCCGTCAGCGAGGAATAGGCGCCGAGGCGCACCAGTGAGCCCTCGAGCTCGCGGATATTGCTCTTCATCGTCGCGGCGAGAAACTGGACGACGTCGTCCGGTAGACGGATCCCTTCATCGTCCGACTTTTTCCGCAGAATGGCGATGCGGGTCTCAACGTCCGGCTGCTGTAGGTCTGCAATGAGGCCCCATTCAAAGCGGGAGCGAAGTCGCTCCTCGAAGTCCGGCATTTCCTTCGGAAACCGATCACTGGAGAGGACGATTTGCTTGCGACTCTCGTACAACGTGTTGAATGTATGGAAGAACTCCTCCTGCGTACGCTCCTTCCCGGCGAGGAATTGGACATCATCGATCAGCAGCATATCGACGCTGCGATACCGCTTCCGGAGTTCGATCATCTTGTCATACCGAATCGAGTTGATCACCTCGTTCGTGAACTGTTCCGTGGTGACATACGCAATGCGCAGGTCGAGACGCTCCGCCACCTGGTTGCCAATGGCGTTCAGCAGGTGAGTTTTTCCAAGTCCCACGCCGCCGTAGATGAAGAGCGGGTTGTAGGCCTGGGCGGGCGCGTCCGCCACCGCCATACTGGCAGCATGCGCGAATTGGTTGCTTGCCCCGACCACGAAGCTCTTGAAGGTGTATTTTGGGTTCAAGTGTCCGACCCGCCGCTGCCGGCCGCCTTGAGGAACCCGAACAGGCGATGGCTTCTGGCCCTCGCTCCTCCCTGCCGCGGGGCTGTTTTCGGCGCTGACGAACGCAATGCTGATGTCCTCGGCTCCGCAAGTCGCTCCCAGGGCTTCTGACAGGAGATCCCCATAATGCTGCGCAAGCCAGTCGCCGAAGAACTTATTTGGTACCTGGATACGTGCTGAGGACCCGTCAAGCAGCTCCAGATGCGAGGGGAGGAACCATGTCTCAAACACTTCTTTGGGGACCTTCGCCTGAATGTAGGCGAGGGCATCTTCCCACGTATTCTGCACCCCCATACCTAAAACCTCCACTTATACACAGACTTATCAACATCTGTGGATAGCGCCTGACCGGACTTTGTCACGGATACTCCCTCGGCTGGAAGCGGTCGGTGAGTGCCCTGTTGACTGACCTGTGCCCCAGGTCACGCGCTCCAACTAGTGACGACGCCATCCCGTTCCATCCACGCCTGCTAGCACGTTATCCCCTCAGCACTGTGGAACTTACCCTCTGTATGAAGAAGATATAGCTGAACAAACTCATGGAGTTACGGACTCATCACCAGATTCAACACCTCCTCCGACTCCGACGCCTCCGAGCTTTCTTTCTTATTACCCTCTAGTCGGAACAGCGCGATCCTGCTTCCGTCCCACCGTCATGCAGCAATCACACAATCAGCCGAAAAGATCATGTGCAGCATCTCACGATAGGAGACATGGGGAAATGGGGATGCAACCTTGCGTGCTTGGGCATCATCAGCGAGAACATAGACGGTACCCGGAAGGGGCTCCGTGAGTGAGACTGCATCCTGAAGAAGGATTACTGAGAGAGCGGTATCCGACGGAGAACGGTGTGGTATCAGCAAAGGCACCGCATCGGGCAGATTCTTCGTGACCAGGTACAGAACCTTGTGCACTATCACCTCAAGTACGTCAGAACACGAGGACGCGGTCTGCCGAACGTATGAGAGTTCCAATGTTCTCTGGCGACTCGTCACGGGTCTTGAACTGGGGGTCAACAGAGAAGCCTGCGGAGGCCCCCGCGACCATCACGAAAGGAACCTGGAGTTCCTTCAACACCGGGAGGTGCCTTTCGAGTATCTCGCCATCAACGATGTCGTCGCGGTCGGGCTCCAGAAGGGCCGGAGCCCCATTCAAGAGAATGACCGTGACCGGGCTCTCTCCAGCACTCAACCCGAGCGCGATACGCAGGCCTTCGACCGCACGGTGAGTCTTCAGCGGGTCCTCCCGGATCACTACCACGACATGAAGGGGCATGACCATCACCGGACGAACGCACTAATTCAGTGCCACAAAGCGATCGCAGCCGCTGACCATGTTCGACAGCACCACCAAGCCGCAGAGTGTAATCCGCGGATCGAGTCCCTCAGTCGATACACCATGCCGCTGGCAACCATACGCGCAGACGAAAAACTTCGCGCCGTCGCTCGAAAGTTTGAGAAGGCGTGGGTCGCGCAGATTCCGTACCCCCTCGTCGATCAGGTAGAGGTACACATCGATATTCGAGGCTAAGGCCTCTTCCGAGAGGCGCACCGCGGTCGTGACGCTGGGGTGAGACGGGGCTGTGGACAACAGAATCCCGAGCTTCTTTTTTTCCATGGAAATTCACAGGGAGGGGAAACAGAAATGTATATAATTATCAACTAGTTGAGAAAGGCTGCACGTTGATACACTTTACTCTTTTCTCGGGCAAAAAGTCAACTCGAAAATGAAGTCAGCCTAGGAGGTCGTGAGGCGCTTGGCCAGGACCTGAGAGACCCCTGAGAGGGGAAGTTCCTCCTGTTCTTTTGTCGCCATATTCCGAACAATGACGCGTCCCTTCGCAACTTCGTCGTCGCCGACA
>JAHRHE010000204.1 GCA_020027965.1 Nitrospirota bacterium
ATCTTCTGCGCCGCCTCCCACAAATCCGTCGCCACATCCACTTTGAGCCCCGACTCCAGCAGCAGCTTCCGCCCCTCCTCGGCATTCGTCCCCTGCAGCCGCACTACCACCGGCAGCTTGATGCCCACCTCCTTGGCCGCGTCAATGACCCCATGGGCGATGCGCTCGCAACGAACGATCCCGCCGAAGATATTGATGAAGATCCCTTTGACGTTCTTGTCCTTGAGCAGAATCCGGAATCCAGCCGCCACGGTTTCCTTCGTGGCTCCTCCGCCCACGTCCAGGAAGTTGGCCGGCCAGCTTCCCGCCAGCTTGATCACGTCCATGGTCGCCATGGCCAGCCCGGCCCCGTTCACCATGCAGCCGATATTGCCGTCCAGCTTCACGTAGTTCAAATTGTTGTTGGTGGCCTCGATCTCCAGCGGCTCTTCCTCGTTGAGATCGCGCATGGCCCGGACATCCTCGTGCTTGAACAGGCCGTTGTCGTCGAAGGAGACTTTCCCGTCCAGCGCGACCAGGCGCTTGTCCGTGGTGATCACCAGCGGGTTGATCTCGACCAGCGAGGCGTTCTTCTCCATGAACAGCCGGTAGAGGTTACCCAGCATCGTGACGAACGGATTGAGGAGCGTCGGCTCCATGGCCGGCAGACCGAGGCCGAACGCCAGGTTGCGGCCGTTGTAGCCTTGAAACCCGACGGCCGGATCGATGGATTCTCTGACGATCTTTTCGGGGGTATGGGCTGCGACCTCCTCGATCTCCATCCCACCCTCGGTGCTGGCGATGAAGACTGGCCATCCTGAATCGCGGTCCACGAGGAGGCTCAGATAGAGTTCCTTGGCGATGCCGGCTCCTTCTTCGATCAACACGCGGCGCACCTTCCGCCCTTTGGGTCCGGTCTGGTGCGTCACCAGCGTCTTGCCGACGAGCTCCTTGACCAGCCCCGGCACTTCGCCGCCATTTTTCGTGATCTTGACCCCGCCCGCCTTGCCGCGTCCCCCGGCATGGATCTGAGCCTTTACGACATACACCGGGCTGTTCAGCGCCGAGACCCACTTCTCCGCCGAGAGCGGGGTCTTGATCTCTTTTCCCTTCGGCACAGGCACGCCGTACTGCGCAAACAACTGCTTCGCCTGAAATTCATGGATGTTCATGCTTTACCCCTTAAGAGCGAATGGCGTATAGCGTATAGCTCATGGTTCGGATGGCCTTGGAACGAACTCTTCCATAAGCCATAGGCCATCAGCCATAGGCTCTTATTCTTTCCTGGAGTAGGCCGGAAAGAGCATCGGCGAGGGAATCCCATCAGAGACGCCATGCTTGCGCGATTCAGCCCTGAAGCGCGCGACGTGCTGGATGGTGAGCTTTCCCTGGGAGATGGACTTGGCGCGCGCCGCAGCCGTGGTTCCCGCCCGCTTCCCATAGACCATCAGGTCCAGGAGCGAGTTGCCCATCAGCCGATTCCGTCCGTGGAGACCACCGGAGGTCTCTCCGGCGACGAAGAGCTGTCGCACGCCGGACTCGCCGTTCACGTCGATCTGCACCCCGCCGTTCTGATAATGGAGCGTCGGATAGATGAGGACGGGGTCCTTCGAGATGTCGATCGCGTAGCGCTTGTACTGACGGACCATCGCCGGGAAATGTTTCTCCAGCGTGCCTGGCCCCTGTTCGACCTCCAGCAGCGGCGTGTCCAGCCAGACGCCGATGCGCCCCGACATCGTACGGATGCCGCGCCCTTCCTCGCATTCCCGAATGATCGAGGAAGAAACGACGTCTCTCGTGTCCAGCTCGTTCACAAACCGCTCGCCTTTCGCATTGACCAAGTGACCGCCTTCGGACCGAATCCCTTCGGTCACCAAGGCACCGATCAACTGCTCCGGATACACGGCACCGGAGGGATGATATTGAAACGTATCCACCTGCAGCAGCTTGGCGCCCATTCGATAGGCCAAGGCGAGGCCGTCTCCGGTCGCCCCGTAGTGATTGCTGGTCGGGAAGCCCTGGATGTGGAGCCGTCCGATGCCGCCCGTGGCCAGAATCACCGTCTTGGCCGCCACCACGACGAACCGCTTGTTGTCCAGATCGCGCAGCACGGCTCCGGTACAGGCTCCATTCTCATCGCTGAGGAGCTCGACTGCGGCACTAAACTCCATGAGCTGGATTTTCTGGTTCAGGACCTCATCCTTCAGCACCCGCATAATCTCGAGGCCGGTGTAGTCGGAGCAGGTCAGGAGCCTGGGCTTGGAGCTTCCGCCCCCCTTCTTGACGTGCAGGTTGCCGTCCGAGTCCCGGTCAAACAAGACCCCGAGCCCCAGCAGCCACTGGGCGACGGATGGCCCCTCCTCCACCATCACCTTCAGGAGTTGGTGGTCGTTCTTCATGTGGCCGCCCTTGAGGGTATCCAGGAAGTGCTGGATCGGGGAATCTTCCTTGGTGATCGCGATCTGGATTCCGCCCTGAGCCATGACGGTGTTGGAATCGCCGAGGCGCAGTTTCGTGGCCAGGAGGACCTCGGCTCCTTGGGCGTGCGCGTGCAGCGCGGCCGCGCAGCCGGCGCCTCCGCCACCGATCACCAGCACGTCCACCGCGTGAGCCGGGGTCAGGTCCAGGTCGGCCGGAACCGGGCTTTCGCCCTCCAGCAACGTCGCCAACTCGCGCACCGTGGACTCACCCTTGTTCGGGCCGAACTTGATCGGTCGATAGGCGCTTTCGCGAAAGTCTGGATGGTATTTCTTGATCAGCGTGTCGCGCTCGGCGGGCGAGTACTTCGGCAGTGTCTGTTTGCGACGCTCGTCGCGGGTTTTATGAACGATCTCTTGGAGGGCGTGGATGTCCATAACTTACGTCAGGCGATAGGCAAGGGGCGAGGGGCTATAGGCAAGAGGAGGGCCCATTCCGTCATGTTCCACCCATAGCCTGGCGCCTATCGCCCATAGCCTATTCACTTGAGATTCGCGCAGGCAGTCTCCAGCTCCTTGTCGTTCATCTTCAGAATCCGGTCCCACTCGGAGTCATACTGGCCATCCTCGATCTCCTTGATGCGATGAAAGAGCCGCTCCGGCTTCTCCGTGAAATAGACTCCCTGGGCCCGGCTGGCATAGAGGGCCACCAGGCTCGGAGCAATGTCCGCGATGCAGACCGGCGCGCACAGACCGCACATGACGCAGTCCATGAACATCTCCGAGACCGCCTTGAAATCGCCGAACACCGCTCGCCAGACGCCCTCCCGCACATCGATGTTTTGTGGGCAGGCTTCGGTGCAGGCGTTGCAGTTCCGGCACAGCGGTGCCTCCGGGTACAGGTTGAACAGATCCTGCTTGGGATCCTTCAGCTCGGCCATGTGATAGATGGCCTTCCGGGCGGGGAACGGCGGCACCATGGAGAAGGACATCCCATCCTGCACTGCAGTCTGACAAGCCAGGCAGGTCCTGACCTTGGGATCCTCCTTGGTCCGATAGTAGGTTGCGCAGGCGCCGCAGAAGCCGCCGAGGCACCCCGCGCCACGGATCACCTCCTGGCCCGTATACCACAGGGCCTTGATCACGGTGATCCCTTCCGGCACCTGGTAGGTCTTCCCGGCGATCTCCACCGTGACCATCTTCGGCCGGAGGACCTCTTCCTGATCAATGACGTTTTCTTTGTCAATCTCGGGCATACCCAGCCGCCTTCAGCAACACGCAATGAGTGAGGGTGTTATCATACCCTCTCACTCTTCACTTTTCACGCCTACCTCGTCACCAAGGAGAAGAGCCGTTCCTTTATGCAATCGCGTCCACGATCGCATTCAAGGTTGGGCTTGGACGCATCGCTTTTGCCGCCTTCTCCTGATCGGGATGATAGTACCCGGCCATATCGACCGGTTTTCCTTGGGCGCCGAGCAGCTCGGCCGTAATCTTGGCCTCATTTTCTGCAAGCTG
>JAHRHE010000101.1 GCA_020027965.1 Nitrospirota bacterium
GAGGGGGTGGGATTTGAACCCACGGTCCAGTTGCCCGGACACCGGTTTTCAAGACCGGCGCGTTAGACCACTCCGCAACCCCTCCATTACAAACGACCGCTCTCACGCGTCACCCGTCACGCTTTTCTGATCCTGTCCACGCCGCCCATATACGGTCGCAGCGCCTCGGGAATCAGGACCGATCCGTCCGCCTGCTGAAAATTCTCCAAGATGGCCACCAGCGTTCTCCCCACGGCCAGGCCGGAGCCGTTCAGGGTGTGCACGAAGTCGGTCTTGCTGTTCTTGCCGCCCTGTCGGCGATAGCGGATGTTCGCCCGACGCGCTTGAAAGGCCTCGAAGTTTCCGCAGGACGAGATCTCCCGGTAGCCCCCCTGGGATGGAAGCCAGACTTCGAGATCATACGTCTTGGCAGCGCTGAATCCCATATCCCCGGTGCAGAGTGTGACCACGCGATACGGGAGTCCCAAGCCTTGGAGCACTGCCTCGGCGGCTGCGGTCAGACGCTCGAGTTCCCCGTAGGACTCTTCAGGTCTCGTCAGCGCCACCAACTCCACTTTATTGAATTGATGGAGCCGGATCAAACCCCGCGTGTCTTTTCCATAGGACCCGGCCTCCCGCCGGAAGCACGGCGTGTAGGCCGAATACCTGAGGGGCAGGGTCTCTTCCGTGAGGATCTCCTCCCTGTGGAGGTTCGTCAGGGGGACCTCCGCCGTCGGAATGAGAAAGAGGTCATGATCCGGAATCCTAAAAAGATCCTCCTCGAATTTCGGCAACTGACCGGTCCCGGTCATGGCTGCCCGGTTCACCAGGAACGGCGGCACCACCTCGCGGTAGCCATGACGGGTGGTGTGCAGATCCAGCATATAATTGATGAGCGCGCGTTCCAGGCGGGCACCCAGGCCCGTGAGGACGGCGAACCGTGCGCCCGCTATCTTGGCTGCCCGTTCGAAGTCCAAAATCCCGAGCGCCTCTCCGACGTCCCAATGCGGCTGAGGGGCGAACGGGAACTTCGTTGCAGAGCCCCAGCGACGGATTTCTCGATTCTCAGACGGGTCTTTCCCGACCGGAACCGACTCATGAGGCACATTGGGAATACGAAGCGCAAGGTCCGTGACGCGCTCCTCGATCACGCGCAGGCTCTCCTCCACGTCCCTGATCCGGTCGCCCAGGGCCTTCATCTGAGCCGTGGCGGCCTCGGTCGGTTGCTTGTCTCTCTTGAGCCGCCCGACCTCCTCGGATCCTTTCTTGAGCTGATGCCGCAGGTCTTCGACTTGTGTCGTGAGGCTGCGGCGCTCCTGGATCAGCTTGCGCAGGTCTTCCCATGGCACATCGGCGCCGCGCGCGCCCAATTGAGCCCGCAGCCCGTCCAGGTTTTCCTTGAGTACCCGATGGTCATGCATGGCCGTGCGACGCTCTCAGGCCAACCGGCTGTGCAATCTAACATCCGTTCTTGGGTTAGTCAATCAACGGGGACGAGGGGAAATGGTCAGTGGTCGGGGGTTGGTGGTCAGTGAACAAAACCTGAATAATGAGGACTCAGACCCCCTCCCCAGCCCTCCCGGGTGCCCGTTGCTCTTCCATCTGCAATGGGCGATGAGGAGGGAGGGGAGGGCGGGAGTGACGAGTGCCGGATGACGATTCACGGTTCTTGACAATCGTGCGTGGGACAGGGGACCATAGACCCGATGCGAGTGGTCTCGAACCCGCCGAATCCCTTTGAGTCGCAGCACCGCGAATTGCTCGAGCCGGCTCCTCAGGCGCGACTCGAAGTCTACGAAGATGCGACGCACGAGATTCTCAGCCGCAACGAGAGCCCGGACCTCCCGTTTCGCTGGAGTGTGAATCCCTACCGGGGCTGTTTTCACGCCTGTGCCTACTGCTATGCGAGGCCTTCCCACTCGTATTGGGGATTCGGGGCCGGCACGGATTTCGATTCGAAGATCGTGGTCAAACCCGACGCGCCGAGGCTGTTGCGCAAGGCGTTTCTGAAGCCCTCCTGGCAGGGGGAGCTGATCGTGTTCTCCGGCAACACCGACTGCTACCAGCCGCTGGAGGCCAGCTACGGTCTCACCCGCGGATGCCTCGAGGTCTGCGCCGAGTTCCGCAATCCGGTCGGCATCATCACCAAGGCGGCCCTAGTGGTGCGGGACCTTGACCTGCTCCAGCGGCTCCACGAGGTTGCGTGGGCCCGCGTCTATTGCAGCATCCCATTCGCGGATGACGACACCGCCCGCAAGGTTGAACCGCAGGCTCCTTCGATCACCAAACGCTTTGAGACGATGCGGGCGCTTTCGGAGGCCGGCATTCCGACCGGTATCTCGATTGCGCCCGTTATTCCGGGGCTGAACGAGGACGATATCCCTGAACTCCTCGCCCGGGCCAGGCACGCCGGCGCCCGCACGGCCACCTTCATTCTGTTGCGGCTTCCCCGCGAAGTCGAGCCGGTATTCTTGGAGCGCATGGGCGCCGCATTTCCGGACCGCCTGAAGAAAATCACCAACCGGATTCGTGAGGTTCGCGGCGGGTCACTGTCGGAGACCGAGTTCTTCAAGCGCCATCATGGGAGCGGCTCCTACTGGCAGATGATCGAGCAACTGTTCGAAGTGGGCCGGCGAAAGGCCGGCTTCCCGGAGGAAGACGACGAGGACATTCCTCAGACGTTTCGTCGGCCGGTTCCCGAGCAGGCGACCTTATTCTAGGAGCATGCGATGAAGCACAATCCCGGTTTCTTGAAACTGGTCGGGGAAGCCAAACAGCGTATCAAGGAAGGTACCGTGGCCGAGGTCAAGGCGAAGCTGGATCGCGGGGAGCGGTTCGAGCTCATTGACGTCCGTGAGGACAACGAGTTCATGAAAGACCATGCGAAAGGCGCCCGCCACATCGGTCGTGGCATTCTCGAGCGTGACATCGAAACGGCGATTCCCGACAAGCAGACCTCCATCATCCTCTACTGTGGTGGCGGCTACCGCTCGGCATTGGCTGCGGACAGCCTGAGACAGATGGGGTACACGAACGTCTTCTCGATGGACGGCGGCATTCGGGCGTGGCGCGAGGCGGGCTACCCGCTGGAACAAGGCAAAGGGCAAAAGTAAAAAGGCAAAAGTGAGGAGTCCCCCCGTCCCAGCCCTCCCCCTAAAGGGGGGCCTGCGACGGTTCGACCCATCGACAAGCTCAGGGTCCCGAGGCCCGTCGAGGGACAAGCTCACCGTCCAGAGCAAAGTCGAGGGACGAGCTCAGTCGAGCGAGGGGAGGGTGGGGGCGGCGGCAAAGGAAAAAGGCAAAAGGAGTAGGACAGTTCATGCCGGTCACCCGTCGTGATCTCCTCGCTCGCCTGGGTTTTGGAATGGGGTTTCTTCCAGCGCTGGCGGTGGCGCCGCGGTCAGTGGTGGGGAGCTTGCTCTTCGAACCCGACGGCGCGCTGGTTCCTGTCAAGCCGATTCCCCCGAACCCCTTCGTGCGCAACGGCAAAGTTCTGGTGGCGATGGTGCACGGCCGGGATCCGGTGGTGCTGCTTCAAGCCGGACTGGAGCTGCTCGGTGGGATTGGTCGGCTGGGGATCGCGAACAAGCGGGTCCTGATCAAGCCCAATATTGTGAATGATCGACCTCCCCCGAGCACCACGAGTCCGGCGGTGGTCGCGGCGGTCGTGCGAGCGGTGCGGAATGCCGGAGCGGCCGACGTACAGGTGGCGGACAGTTCGGGGATGATCCGGTTCCCTACGGCAGAAAATCTGATCGCTACCGGCGTTCGGCAGGCAGCCGAGTCAGCCGGCGCGAGCGTGCTGGCCCTGGAGGATCACCCCTGGGTCCGCGTCGAACCAGCCGGAGCGAAGGCGCTGCCGCGGTATTACATTTCCAAGCCGGTGTACGAGGCCGACGTCTTCATCAATCTCCCGGTCGTTAAGACGCACCGGTTTGCGCACTACTCGTGCAGTCTGAAGAACCTGGTGGGCATCACCCATCCTCGCTACCGGCCGTCGCTGTCGTTCCTGTCTGGCGACTGGCATGAACGCATCGCGGAGCTGAACCTGGCCGTGCATCCCCACCTGACGGTTGCCGACGGGACCACCGTCATGATCGCGGGGGGACCCACCAGCGGAACCCCCGCGCGGGCCGACCTGCTGCTGCTGAGCGGCGATCGGGTGGCCCTAGATGCGGTCGGGGTGGCGCTGATCCGTTCCTTTGGCGCATGGCCGAAGCTAATGGAGAAGGGTGTGTGGGAGCAGCGACAGATCAGGAAGGCGATCGAGCTGAAGCTGGGCGTGAGCAGCCCGGATCAGATCGAACTCGTGACGCAATCCGTCGCAGGGTCCGATCCGGACTTCGACAAGCTGGCCGCCGCGATCCGGCGGGACCTGGCCAAGGCTTGAGGGGGCGGCTGATTTTATTTGGCTTCCCTGGCTTCCTTCGTTTCCGTGGCGCTTTTCGCGCAGCGAATCCCGATGTAGGTCCTTCGCTCGCCGGCCGGGTGCTTGCTCCGATTGGCGGCCCGCAGGTGCTCGGGGTCGTTCCTCCAGGACCCACCGCGCATAACCCGCTCCGTTCCGTCGAGGGGACCCGGTGGATTCTTGCTCGGGCTGTTCTTGTAGTAATTCTCGTCATACCAATCCTGGACCCATTCCCATACATTGCCCGCCATCTCATAGGCCCCGTAGGGACTCTTTCCGTAGTCATATTGATCTTTCTTGGCTAGGGTCGCAGGTCCCTCCCAAAACGTCACATTCGCAATACTATAGTTTGTTCGATTCCCGGTCACAGGATCATCGCCCCAAGGATAGGTCCTGCCGTCAGTGCCTCTGGCTGCCTTTTCCCATTCCGCTTCTGTCGGCAAGCGCCCGCCGCTCCACTGACAGTAGGCCACCGCGTCTTCCCAGCTCACATTGATCACCGGGAGTTCCCCGATTCCATCGAGCATCGCGTCGCCCCGCCAGATGTTGTCTTTCGGGTCGCAGCAATTCTCGGGGGGCCGACGGCCCGTCGCTTTGACGAAGGTGTAGTACTGGCGGTTGGTGACCTCATATTTGCCGATGTAATACGCGTCCAGGTACACGCGGTGCTTCGGGCTTTCATCCGGGTCGGCCGGCTTGCCCTCCGCCCCCATCTCAAACTCGCCGGCCGGCACGAGGATCCAATCGTTCGGGGTCTCCAGGACTGCCTGGGTCTTGGCCAGCAGGCTCAGCATCTTGGCGCGCTCGGGATGGCTGCCGGAGGCCAGCTTGAGCCACCGGATGATCGTGTCCTTGGCCTCGGGCCGCGACAACTCGGTTTCACAGACACCCTTCAGCCGCACGAGCGTCTCGTCGTTGGGCAGCTCCTTCATCGCCTCGAGAATTTCCGCAAGGGCATTCTTACATTGACCTTGTTGGACCATACCTTGGACTAACAGCATTCGATCCTTGGCCGACAGGCCCGGGATGACATGGTATTCATCGGCCTGCGCGGACGCTGCGATTCCCCCCGTGAGTATGGACACGATCAACATGATGACCGATAACGCGCCCCTCGTCATATGACGCATTCTTCACCCCTTGGTCCGGTGCGCTCCGGACTCCTTGCGAGCGCCCCTACTTGTTCACCCGGTCGAATTCCTTAGTGACCTGGTCGGTCAGGTCGAGGACCCCTTTGTTGTACAGCACGATTCTGATGGTGTTATCGCTGCCCTTGTCGACGACGATACTGAAGCCACCCCTTTCCGCGATTGTTCGGGTGGCCACGCCGATCCTCTTCATATAGTCGTCCACCAGCTCTTTCTGCTTGCCGGCCAGTTCCTGATTGAACTCTTGCGTACGGCGCTGATATTCCTGCAATTTCGTTCGGAACTGGTTCTGCTTTTCCCTCTTCTGCGCCTCACTGAGCGAGGACTCCTGCTCCTTCAGTTGCTTCTCGAGCGACTTCAGCTCCTCCTCGTCGCTCGCGATGACCTTCTGGCGGGTCACGGCGTACTCCTTGAGCGCATCTAAGGCCCGCCTCCCGGCTTTGGACTTCTCCAAGACTTCCTGCGGGTCCACGACGCCCATCTTGAATTCCGCGGCTGAGCTGATTGATCCGGGGAGGGTGAACGCAAGGACGGCGGCGATTGCCAGTCCGGCCGAGAGTGCGATACGCGCGGCTGACCGTACCATAGAGTGGTTCTCCTTGTGGGTCTGGACAGGATTGGATGGAGTCAATCGGTGCCGGGGAGAATACCTTCCCAAGGTACTCCTGTCAAGTCAAGGTTGAGGCTCGTCTCAACCGCAACCTGAGCCTATGCCCTCGATGTCAGGGGTGTCTTGTGGAACCGCTCCTGCGGGGCTACAATCGGTCTCCGAACGGTCCGTCTCATGCTCGATTGCCGATGGGTTGAGGGTATGCTTCCGGACCAAGCAACAGCGCACCAACAATTCGTAAGGGCGCTCCAGCATGAAGGAGTCCCCTGTGCCAGTCCCGGCTGTCCGGGTCCGGTTGAGACGAGTGATGTCTCTCAGATCCCTGACCGCGTGAAAACCTTTGCGGTCAAGTGCCGCACGTGTGGGTGGCAGGGGCGATTGACCGGCCGGGAAGCCCTCACCCCGCCCTGGGACGACGCCGCGCTGTTAAGTATGGCGGACGAGCATCTGATGCACCAGCAAGCCACCTGTCCCTGCGATGGAACTCCGGTCGTGTTCACATCGCTGCCTAACCCGCGGCGGCGGGCGCGGTACCGGTTGTCCTGCTTTTATTGCGGACGTCAGGCCGAGATGGACTGGCCGCCTCCGGAGTCGAGACGCTAACCTGACTGGGGGTGTCGGTGACCGGGTTCGAGGTCGGCGCCTGCCCTGCCACCTGCATGCGGGCGAGACTGTGATCAGACAAAGTATTTGCTTGGGTCGAATCGGAATTTGATGTTATCGAGCACCCTGACAATGTTCCAGGCGTACTGTCCGTCAGCCCCGACTTCCATCAAGTCCAGCAGCGCCCCGTCCACGGCCTTCCCGCGAGCGTCCACGATGACCTTGACCAAAGGACGGTCCGGGTGTGACTGTCCCTGCGGGGGCCGGAGCACCACCGCGAATTCGCGGCTCTCGAGGAGCACCAGACTTCCGATCGGAGGAATGCCGATGCAGTTCACGAACAGCTTGAGCAAGACGGGATCAAACAGCCGTCCGCCTTGCTCGAGCATGCTGAGAAGCACCTTCTCCGGAAGGTGCGCCGTGCGCCCGTAGACTCGGGAGGAGACCATCGCATCGTAATGATCGGCGATCATGATGATGCGGCCGGTCAAGGAGAGCTTCCCGGGAACTGGGAGGACAGGATAGCCGGACCCATCCGGATACATATGATGCTCCAGCGCCGCCGCCGCCATCTGGGACGACACATTATCAATGCCCCGCAGCGAGACCAGCGTGATGAAGCCGTCCGTGGGATGATTCCCCATCCGTTGCCGCTCCTCCGCAGTGAACTCATCCGGCTTGTTCAGCAACTCCGGCGGAAGCGCCGTCTTGCCCGTGTCGTGAAGGAGCGCCGCGAGCCCGAGGTCCGCCAGGGCTTCCTTGGGAAACCCGGCGTGGTGCGCGATTGCCAGTGATAGCAGCGCGACATTGACCGCGTGATGAGCCGTGTACTTTTTGTAACAGCGGAGCGTGGTGAGACCCAACAGCGTGGGTTCGTCCGTAAGCATCAGCTCCACGATATTCTGCACAACGCGCTTTGCCTGCCTGAAGCTTGGCACGCTGCCGCTCTTGATGCTGGCGGCGATCTCGCCGACTGCCTTGAGCGCCTTGAGGTAGAAGGCAATGGCCAGGAGCTTGGCCCTCTCATTCTTCTCCCCAAACCGGACCGTGAGGTTCACGGCTTCTTCGACGTCGATCGTATTGATGCCCTGGTCGCGCAGCTTGCGCGTGACGTCTGCCGGAGTCGTTGTCTTGGGGTCGGCCCGAACGAAGAGATAGGCAAACTCGCGGAGTTCTTCCTCGGTCAGGGCCGTGTCAAAGGTGAAGGATCCGATGTTCCATTTATTGAGAAGGTCGATTAATTCCAGGAACATCGTGACCTGCTGGATCGAGAACTTGAGCTCCATGTCGCCTAGGTAGAGCAGGTCATTATGGAGGCGGAGTACCGCTTTCCCGTCATGGGCCAGGTTCTTCACCAGCAGCATGAACGCTTCGACCGGCTGGTTTAGCGCGGCGTTGGCCCGGTTGTGAAGTCGAGCGATCTTAAAGATGATGTGCAGGTTGCCGGCGAGCTGGAGCCCCAGCAAGAGGAGTTTCTGCTCCAGGAAATGCCGATCCTCGGTCTTATCGGGATCCTTGAGGGCGGCCAGTTCTCGAGCGAGAAGGTCTGAGCGCAGTGTGGTGGCTTCCGCGGGCTTGGGCTGAGCTGTAGCTGGGCGATCCATCGTATGGGATGAGCCTTTGCTGTCTAGGGACCCTGGTTACCACGCCGGCGTGAAAGGGCTGCTGCGCAGGCTTTTCGGACGGCTCGGCTTCCGCGTTTCTTCCCGACCTCCAGGGCAGCGTGAGCCTCCGGCGTCCCCACTCGGCCCAATGCCTCGGCCGCCAGGGTCCCGGCCTCTTGCTTCCTCCGGTTAAACCAGAACCGCTGAGAGATCAGCTCTTCCCAAAAAGGGACGCATTCATTTCCTGTCGTCTGGCTCATGGACTGAAAGATGGCCTGTATCTCCGACGAGGGCCGATTCAAGAATCCAGGGTTTTGCACTATGGGCTCCCAGACCCGATACGGCACCTGGTAGGTGCCTCGAGCCAGCAGCTTCAGCGCGGCAAGCCGGACCGAGGGTTCCGCATCATTGATGAAACCCGCAAGGGGACTGCCGTTGCCGGAGTGGCAGAGGGTCCCATACACGCGCACGGCTTCCATGCGGAGTGCCGTATCCGGGTGGCGCGCGAAATGTCCCAGGGATTCGGCCCCTCGCGGGTTCCCGATCTTCGCAATGACCGAGAGCAGGTTCCGCACGAAGACGCTCCTGGGATCCTTGAGTTTTCGGACTAATGGCTCCGGTGAGTCCTTGGCGAGTGTCACGAGGGCCTCGCAGATTAGCGCGCTGTGCTTTGGATTCTGGAGCTCCCCAAGGAGAGTGATCAGCGGTGGAACCGCAGCCGGTGTGAACTTGAGCAGAAAGGGAAGGAGCCCTTCCGTGCGGCCCAGAGGAGACGTGAGGGTTTTCTGGATCGCCTTAAAGTGTTCGGGTTTTCCGAGGCCGTTGCGGAGGCTCGCGAGATTTGTCCGCTGCTCCTCTGGCAAATCCGGACGGCGTTCGACTTCCTGCAACTGCTCGAGGACCATATGGCAGAGCTTCCAGTTTCCCTTCTCCAGAAGGCTTTCGAGAATCTTTCCGAAGAGCTGAACCAGGCCCATCGAGGAGACCGATCCGGTGCCTTCACTGGCCAGGATAGCCACGAGCATGTCCCACACGTAGGCGAACCTTTCCCGCGCCGATTCCGCACGCAGCTCCTCTTGCAGTGCTCTCGTCTCCTCTTGGGAAACCTCGTACCCGGAGAGATCGGTCTTGAGGCCGGGTTTGTACTTCGACTCTGCGCTGGAGGCGCCTCCACCACCCTCTCCCTCCGCATAGGCACCACGGATCTCGTTGTAAATAGTCAGCAGGCCGTCCAGTGATTCGGGTTCCTCGTCGGGCTTGAGCGCGTCCAACTCCGAGAACTTGATGATATCCTCGGCAGTCACGAATGAGATCGAGGGAAGATTCTTTTGCCAGAGTCGCGTGGCGATGTCGTCATCGCTGGTGGGAGAGTCGTAGTCGCCCCCCAGCGTTTCGACGAAGAATTGCAGTTCTTCGGGGGAGAGACCTTCGCGCAGGGTCAGCTCCCGAATCCCGTCCGCGAACAGCTTGAACGCCAGGTTCTCGCGGGCTTCAGGCTTCTGATAGACCACCTCTCCACGGGACTGGAGCTGGAACCGCCGCACGACGAAGATCAGTGTCTGGTATTGTCCCAGATGAGCCGTGAGCTGGTCGTAGAGCTGCTTGACGAACCTCTGGCAGGTCTCGCTCGTGGGGCCATAGGTCCGGCTGGTCTTGAACGACTTCTCCAGCAGGGACAACAGGCGCTTAATCGAAGAGACTTCCGGGTCCTCTGGTGCCTTCCCCCCTGTCTCCGGCGCGGCCCGTGGCGGCTTGGCTGTAAGGGTCTGCTCCATACGCGTTAGGTTTTACCCTAGTCACCCCGAGGGTCAAGATATTTCTGTGTTTCTGAGCGGGTCTTAGAGGGTGCGGATCAATCGCACCGCTCAGGCCCGCCTCCGTGAGCCCTTCCCCCTCCATTCAGTCCCTGCATCCTCCTGTTATTGTTAGTGTAGCACTCTCGCCGGAAGACTCAAGCATTTCAGTGATTTATCACGCACACTGGAATGGGGTAGAATACGGCAACGGTCCTGTAGAAATGGATGGGCCGGCCCTCCCATTCGCCCGAGCCCCTTCAAGAATAGCGGCTACCATATGGCTCAACCGCCACTGATTATCTGCTTCGGCGACAGCCTGACGGTGGGGTATCAGTCTCCCAGCCCTGAGAGCCCTCAGATTGTCGAAACACCCTACGGGACGTTTCTGCAGGAGTGGCTAGGCCCGCAGGCCAAGGTCGCGGTCAGTGGAATCTGCGGCGAAGTGACCGGTGATATGGTGTTGCGGTTCCGCCAGGATGTGCTCCGTCACCATCCGGCCTCTGTCGTGGTGCTGGGGGGAAGCAACGACCTTGGGTGGCGTGCCCGCCCGGCCGAGATCATGCGCAACCTGCTCAAGATGTACACGTTGGCTCTGGCGGCAGGCATCCGGCCGGTGGCCGTCACGGTGCCGTCCGTTCGGTTGACGGGTGGGGTGCAGGAGGCGCGTTGGACGGAAGAGCTGATTGCGCAACGGCAGAGCCTGAATCGGCTGATCAGCGAGTATTGTCTTGCCCGGGGAGTGGCGTGCGTCGATCTGTTCACGGCTACGGCCGATCCTGCCACGCTCCAGTTGGCCGCGGAATGCTCCAACGACGGACTGCACCTCACGACCGAGGGCTACCGGCGGCTCGCGACACTCCTCTACGACCAGATTTTCGCTCCCGCGTTCGGCGACCCTGAGGCGCAGAAGACCTAGACCCGTCAGCCGTCACTCGTCACATGGTCGGATCGGAGGAGA
>JAHRHE010000205.1 GCA_020027965.1 Nitrospirota bacterium
GGGAACGCGTACGCGTCCGCGTCCACCAGGACCGGCACGGTGGGACGCGGCAGCTCGACGAACAGCAGCCGGACCACCACCCAGTCGGTCACCACCAGGGTCGCGAGGAAGACCACCAGGTGGCGGAAGCGCCGGTACACCACCAGGACGACGGCGACGCCCCAGCGGAGCGCCATGACGGCCGCGAACGTGGTGAGCAGGGCGACGAGCTTGGCGGCGTCGGTGAGCGCCGAGCTGCGGGCCTCGGCGAACCAGGAGAGGACCGCCTGGTCGGCCTCCTCGATCACGTCGGTCGTGTGGATGAGGCCGCTCAGGCCGATGCCGAGGAGCAGCACCGCGGCCAGGACCCAGATCCATCTGGTCCAGCGGTCCTCCCTCGGCAGGGGCGGTGGCTCGCCGGAAGGGCGGCGTCGTACCGGCGCGCTCGCGGTCGGTGGCATCGTGACCTCCTGCTCGCGGCCACCTCGGGTCCGAGGTACCCACCGATACACCCTGGCGACGAGCTCGAACAGCCCTGACCGGCGAGCGGCCTCGTCAGGGAAGTTCCAGGGTGATCCCCGATGCCGACCTCGAGGGGCTCCGCTAGCGTGGTCGTCGAGCGTGTCTGTCGCTGAAGGAGTTGTCGAACCATGGAGTCGTTCCGCCGTCAGGGCCTCGTCCGTCCCCGGGAGGGCCGGATCCTGGCCGGGGTCTGCGCCGGCCTGGCGAGGCGGTTCGGGATCGGGCCCTGGATGGCTAGGATCCTGTTCGTCCTGCTGCTGATGATCATCCCGGGCTCACAGATCATCGTCTATCCTGTGTTGTGGATTCTCATGCCTTCGGAATAACTGTCACAGGATCGGATTAGACTTCCCAATACCATCTGCTGAAGACTACATTCAGGGAAGGCGATGGAGCCGGTGCCCGATCCCTCCGAAAGACTGACCGACCCTCGCATTATCGCAAGCGTGGTCGCGCTCATTCGAGGAGGGCCCGGGGGCGACCGCTCAGCGGCTGAGCTTGACGGCGGGCCGACGACCCTGTATCGCATCTTCGATAGTGAGGAGCAATTGCTCTATGTCGGCGTCTCGGGCCGCCGATACCTCGGTCGCTTCTATGAGCACGAAGACGACAAGCCTTGGTGGCTGGAAGCACGCACGATTCGGCTAACGCACTACTCGACCAGGCGGGCCTCACTGGAGGCGGAATTGTTCGCGATCCAGACCGAACATCCACGATTCAACTTCCTCGGTCGTGGCGACGAACTCGATCCGTAACTAATCCTTCCAGATGACCTTGACGGTGTTCGGGTCGAACTCCCGGACTCGCTGGGGAAGTACGATTACCTTCTCGATGACCACGTTGATCAGTGCTCGGCGCCAATCAAATGCATGCGACTCCCACGCGTCTCGTACGGGTTCATCGGCAAGCGGGACCTGGGTGTAGCTTGACTGCCGATGAGAAACCCTGCCCTCGACTTCCTCAAGGCGCTGTTGGAGGCGAGCTTTCTGACGAAGGTACTCCTCCTTGGTGAAGGTGCCATCTGCGTAGTCGTCGGAAATCTGCCCGATCTTCGCCCTGGTGCGCTCGATCTCTTCTCGTTCCCTCCTGTCAGCGTTATCATCTGGAGCCGCCAGGCTTGCCCGCAGCTCGTGGCTGTTTAGCCGGAAAAGGAGCCGTTCTGCGACTTCCTTCTCCAGTGGATCGGCTTGACGCTTGATCCGCCCACATCCCTTGTACCCGGCCGCCTTCCTGCAACTGTAGGCACGGGCGCCCGTGATTACAGACCTTGGGCCGCCTCGTAGCGGTTGGTCGCATAGGCCGCAAAACACATAACCCGTCAAGAGATAGGTTCGCACGTTCACTCGGCCACGATTGAGTCGAGACGGGTCAGTCAAGACGCTTTGCACTCGCTCCCATTCGTCCTCAGATAGGATAGGAGCCCAATTGGCGCGAACCGTCCCTACCACCGGATGCTCTCGATATCCCGCGAGCGACCGGCGCAGAAGGGTCTGACGAAGGGTGGTTGGCACCCACATGTTCCCCTTGGGTGTTGTAATCCCGCGCTGCTGCCAGTCTGCGCAGATTCCAGCCAGCGATTCGTCTTGGCGGACGCGCGATGCTGCTTCCCGAACCAGCGCCGCCTCTTCTGGAATGATGATGAGTGTTCCATTATCATACTTATACCCGAAAGGTCTGATCCCTCCGCTATGTGGCCTCCCTTCCTTGGCCTCGGAGAGGCTCTTCCTCCCGACTCCGGTCCAAATCTGCTCGACTTCTTCCTCGTCGACGTCGACGCGGAGATCGGCCCCGACGGCCCCTTCTCCAGTGTCGAGGTCGATGAAGTCGGATAGGGATTTGATCTTGAGCCGGCGGGCCTTGCCGAGCTCGCGGAACTGGCGCCATTCCAGCGGGCGCCGATGAAGAATGGACAGCTCGGTCACCAAGACGGCCTCGAACTTTCCCGCCGATATGTGGGCGCACAGCCGCTCGTAGTCGTTGCGCCGCTTCCGAGTCCGTCCGGTCGAGCCGATGTCGTTGTCTTGGTAGACGCCCACGACATTCCAGCCCATGACCCCGGCAAGGCGACGGCAATGATGTTCCTGGTCGGCGATTCCCCAGCCGTTTGCTCGGTCCTCGCTGATGCGGCAGTAGATCGCGGCTCGGATCTGCATTGGCTCCTTCCCCTCCCTGGGGGAACATACGTTCGATAGAATAGCAGAATCGTGAGTCCACCCGATCCTCTGGATCCTGATGCCGTCCGAGTGACCGGCCTCGACCTCGGCGCGCGGCTGGAGGCGCTGGTCCGCTCAGACGACTGGCTGATGAGCGTGCTGCGGGCCGCCCGCGACGTCGACCCGCCGGACTGGCTGGTCGGCGGGGGCGTGCTCCGCGACCTGGTCTGGGACCGGCTGCACGGCCGGGCGCAGCCGGACCGGCCCCGGGACGTCGACCTGGCGTTCTTCGACCCGCGTCGCCTGGACGCGGGACGTGACGCCGAGGTCGAGCGGGCGCTGGTGGCCCGGCTGGCCGGGGTGCCGTGGGACGCCAAGAACCAGGCCGCGGTGCACCGGTGGTACGGGCGGGCCTTCGGCGCCGAGGTCGCCCCGCTGGCCTCCGCCGCCGACGGGGTCGGCACCTGGCCGGAGACGGCCACCGCGGTCGCGGTCCGCCTGCTGGACGGCGACGAACTGCGGGTGGTCGCCCCCTGCGGCCTGGAGGACCTGTTCGCGCTGGTCTGCCGGCGCAACCCCCGGCGGGTGAGCGTGGACCACTACCGGCGCCGGCTGCGCGACAAGCGCGTCGCCGAGCGCTGGCCGAAGGTCACCATCGTCGATGCGTGAGCCGCGCCGGCTGGCATCAGTCCCGTCCGCGCAGCAGATCGAGGACCCGGTCGCGCCGCGCGGGCAGCGCCGGGGCATGCCGCAGCGTTTCGTAGGCGGCCACCCGCGGGTCGGGCAGCCGCTCCAGCAGCCCTCGCAACACCAGCACCCGCTGGGCCGCCTGAGGTGCGGGCAGCCGGGTCAGGTCCTCGGCGGCCAGTGCATCGATCGCCGCCGCCAGCGGCGCCAACCCCGCAGGCTGCGCTGCCGAATCTATGTTCGAGTCCATGGCCGCAGCCTACCCGGTACCAGCGCCCACGCAAGGGCCAACCCCACATTTGTGGATTGCGCGCCGAGTGCTACGGTCTGTTCGGCTGACAGCCTCCCGGACGGAGGGGATGCACATGACCGACGAGGCGGCGAACGACCAACTCCAGAGCTTCGACTCCAACGCCATGCCGTGGGGTGAGCTGTATATCGATCAGCTCAAGCTCGGCGTGCCCCTGAAGGCGTTCGTCTCCGACCCCGACACCGGCATGTCGGTCCAGATG
>JAHRHE010000102.1 GCA_020027965.1 Nitrospirota bacterium
GTCTGGCTCGGCGTGATGGAGATGAACGTGATCCGGGAATTCCTGGCCGACATCATCTGGGGCGAACTGGATTATCTGCTGACCGATCTCCCGCCCGGCGCGGCGGCCGACAAGCCGCCGGTCATCGCGGGGTTCATTCCGGACCTGGCCGGCGCGATCGTTGTGACCACCGCCTCCGAGGTCGCTTCCGATGTGGTGCAAAAGTCGGTCGCCTATGCGCGGGACCTGGGTATCCGGGTCCTGGGCATCATCGAGAACATGAGCCAGTATCGTTGCCCGTCCTGCGGGGCGGAGCATGAGCTCTTCGAGGGGAACACTGAGGCCATGTGCGAGGCGCTAGGCGTGCCGCTCCTGGGCCGGATTCCGTTCGACCCTACGCTGGCCCGCACCTTCGACAAGGGCGTGCCCCTCCTGGACGAACAGTACCCGACGATCCGGCGCTATCAGGAGATTGCGGATCGGGTCCGGTCCCTCGTAGATTATAAAAAAGTCCTGGCGGAGAAACTCTAAGACCATGGCAATAGGCGATAGTAGGGGTGTTCTATGAAATTTGTTTGTCTCAACTGTGAAACCTACATGAGCTTCGAGAAGGTGGAGAAGCCGGCTGAAGGGTCCCTCGGCGTCTTTTTCGGCTGCTCCTCCTGTGGCGCCAAGTTCTCCATGGTCACGAACCCAGGAGAGACCCAGATGGTGAGTTCGCTGGGTGTGAAACTGGGTGGGCGGTTGGTCGACCAGGAGCCGTTCGAGATGACCCGCGGCACACTGAAGGCAGACGCCTTGGCCGGGTCAGGGGAGATGGCGGCCTACCTGAATGACAAGATCCAGGCCGGCCAGCCGACCGGAACCGCAGCCCAGGCCACGGCGACTGCGCCCAAGGCTCCCGCGGGTGAGACCAAGCCGGGAGAGAAATCCGGCGGCGGCTGCCCGTTCTCGGCCGTGGTGGCGCAGATGGGCCTGACCACCTCCGGAACCGAAACGGGGAGCGGCGGACCGCTAGTTTCAGAGTTCACGTGGACCCCTGATGCCAAGGAGAAGCTTGACCGCCTCCCGTCCTTCGTCAAACCCATGGTCCAGAGCAGCATCGAGGTGTACGCGCGCAAGCACGGGTACGCGACGATCACCCTGCAAGTGATGGAGGACTCGAAGAACACCGCTGAGGGGCTGGCCTGGACGGCCGAGGCCGAAAAACGGCTCGAGAACATTCCGGACTTCATCAGGCCCATGGCCCGCCGGGAGATCGAACGACTGGCCAAGGAACGCGGGGCGGCCACGGTGACGGCTCAGGTGATGGACGAAGCCAAAGAAAAGTTCATGAAATTTATGTAAGCGTGTGCGAGGCAGTCGCACGACCTTCAGGCCCATCTGGTTGGCTGGATGGGCCTTTCGTTTGTCGGCGACGCGCGCAGAGGGACGGTGCGCATGGGCCCCCGAAGGGAGAGTTCGATGCAGCCATGTCCATCAGGCATCCTCGTGATGCTGGGCGCCCTGTTGCTCCTGCTTGCCAGCTCCGCGCTGGCCCAACACATCGGAGGCGAGCATGCACCGGCCCCGCCCGGCGAGACCTCTTCCCATGATCATGGTCATCCGAGCCAGCCTGGGTCCGCTTGGGAGGGCTCTCCTGAGGGGAAAGCCTACTCCGAATTCAACCACCATCTGGCCGGGATCTTCGTCCTGCTCATCGGCCTGAGTGAGCTCCGCCTGGCCCTGGGGCTCACGGCCCTGGCGTGGTCCCGGTTCCTGCTGCCTGCGGCCATGTTCTGGGCAGGAAGCTATTTGATGATCTGGAGCGATCATGAGGCCTGGCCGATCGGCTCCCTCACCTTCAGCCAAACCCTCTTCGGCGGGGACTGGGAGATGATCCAACACAAGCTCTACGGCTTCCTGTTGCTGACGGTCGGGACTCTCGAGTGGTTCCGGAGGAGGGGGTGGATTCGTCACAGTCTCTGGGCCGTCCCGCTTCCCGCCTTCGCGATCATCGGAGGACTCTTCCTGTTCCTGCACAGCCACGGGGCCCACCCGTCGGCGCACAAGATCGCCGTTCACCATACCATCATGGGCGTCATGGCACTCTCCGCCGGATCCGCAAAGTTTCTGTCCGGCTGGCGCGCTCCAGTCTCTTCGGTCCAGCCCGGACAGGTCAGCTCGTCAGCCGCGGGTCGCTCTTACTGGGAGCTGGGCTGGGCAGGCTTCATCCTGCTCATCGGCATCCAGTTGCTGTTTTATACGGAATAATTGAGGGACACGGTGCCCAATGCGAGATGAATGGCCGAATTCCTGAATTCCTCCTTCATCCCGAAGGCGACCTCCCACTCCACGTCTTGACTTTAGCGAGACTCTCCCCATAATGGTGTCCGCTATGGAGACCGGGCAAACCCGTAACGCAGTGCTGGCGGCCTTCCTCTCGGCCGTATTTCCGGGACTGGGACAATTCTATAATCGCCAGTGGGCGAAAGGGGCAGGGTTTCTGGTCACACTGGTCATCCTGGCCATTGTCCTGCTTGGCTCGGTGGATCCACAGACCCTCATCGACGCTGCTCGTACCGGAGCCCCAGCGGAAAATGCCGGAACCCTCTTGCTTCTGTCCGTGCTCATTCTTGCCCTGGCGCTCTGGAGCATCGTGGACGCCGCGCGGTCTGCGAAACGATCCAGCCGCTAAGGCAGGTCCATCTCTACAGAACGACAAACTCGCCGACCAATCTCCGTGTCAGCCTAGCCTTTTGGTCCTCACCAAGCCTCGGATGGAATGGATGTTCGCGAGCACCCCTCCTAGCGTTGACACCCTCTCATGGGTGTGTTAGAAACACCTCGGAATTATAGATGTTCTCGGCCTTTCGTGAAGAAACTTGGCCAGTTGCATCGGCCAAGGGGAGGGCAGTATGGGCGGCCACAGCCACTGGGCCACCACCAAGCGACACAAGCAGGCGCAGGATGCCAAACGGGGCAAAATCTTCACCCGGGTCATCCGCGAGCTGACCATCGCCGCTCGACAGGGCGGCGACCCGGACCACAATCCACGTCTCAGGTTCGCGATCCTCAAAGCCAAGGATGCAAACATGCCGGGCGACACGATCAAGAAGGCGATCCAGCGTGGAACCGGCGAGCTGCCCGGCGTGCATTACGAAGAGTTCACCCTGGAAGGGTACGGACCGGGCGGCACGGCCTTGATGTTAGAGATCACCAGCGACAACCGGAACCGCACCGTGGCCGAGATCAGGAATCTGCTCACCAAGCACAACGCCAACATGGCCGAGGCGGGCGCGGTGTCCTGGCAGTTCCAGAAGAAGGGGCTGATCGTCGTCGAGCAGGGGAAGGTGGAGGAAGACCGGCTCCTGTCGCTGGCACTGGAAGCCGGCGCGGAAGACGTGAAGGTGGACGAGAAGACCTTCGAAGTGATCACCGCCCCTCACGATTTCGAGGCGGTTAAGAAGGCGCTCAGCGATGCGAAGATCGAATCGTCCCTAGCGGAGGTGACGTTCGTCCCACAGAATTACATCAAGCTGGAGGAGAAGGCCGCCGAACAGATGCTCAAGCTGATGGAAATTCTGGACGACCATGACGACGTCCAGAAGGTGCATGCGAACTTCGACATTCCGGCCGAGATCATGGAAAAGGTCGCCGCGGCCGGCTAGAAGCCGTGACGAGTGACGGGTGACACGTTGCGGAAGATCCTTTCCCCTGCTTCATGAGTTCCTCGGAATTACCCGTCAGGCGTCACGCGTGACGCGTCACGGAATTTGAATGATCGCTGCGCTGACGGGCCGTCTGGCCTCGAAGGCTCCCTCGCACATCACGCTCGACGTCCAGGGCGTCGGGTATGAAGTCTTCATCCCCCTCAGCACGTATTATGCGCTTCCGGACGTCAACGAATCCGTGTCGCTCCGGATCCATACGCATCTGCGCGAAGACGCGATCCAGCTCTTCGGGTTTCTCGCCGGTCCTGAGAAGGAGGCCTTCCTGTTGCTGACGGCCGTCTCGGGTATCGGGCCCAAGCTGGCGCTGAGCGTCCTCTCGGCCCTGAGCGTGACCGATCTGATCTCGGCGGTGCAGGCCGGTGATGTGGACAAACTGGCGACCGTCCCGGGGATCGGTAAGAAATCGGCCGGCCGCATCTCGCTGGAGCTGAAAGATAAGGTGGAGCGTCTGCATCCCACGGCCTTCAAAGCACCGGACGCTCCGGCCGCCCTCACGAATCGGATACACGAGGATGCGCTTTCCGCTCTGGTGAACCTCGGGTATCGCGCCCCCGAGGTGAAGGACGTGCTGAGGCGCATCGGTCAGTCAGGGTCCGCGGAACTGTCTTTACAAGATCTGATTCGGGACGCACTCAAGGAGCTGGCCAGGAGGTAAGTCCCAAGGAGGTTCCCCATGGATTGCGAAATCAAGCCGGTCACTGCCCGCCTGAAGGGTCGGACTCGCTCTCGACGGCGATGGCGCATCGTGCGGCTGGCCGGAGGCCTGCTGTGTGGCACGCTGCTTGTGCTCTCTCCCCTGGTGTCCCAGGCTGAGGCTCCGGAATCGAAGAGTACCAGGATGACGTGCGGGACATGCCCATCAGGCTATGCCAAGACCGGTGTGACATCGGAGCCCTCGATCTGCAAGGAAGGCGATCCGACCCTGGTGCAGTGCCAGCCCTTGGGCGCCAACCTCATGGCGGTCTGTGGCTCCTGCCCGGAAGGCTATGCCCAGATCGGATCGTCGAACGTGCCGGCGCGCTGCGGCAACGCAGAGGGCGGGCTCATGACCCAGTGCCAGCTCCAGAAGCTGGAAACGACCCTTCCGGACCCGACCCAGGGAGGCCTGCGCTGTCCTCCGAACTGCGCCGGCCAGATGCCGACTCCGGGCCAGGGCGCGATTCCACCTCCGCCGAAATTCCTGCCGCCACCCAAGGAGCAGAAAAGTGAGTGAGCCCGCCGCGAAGCCACGATGGGGCAGCAAGCGGCAGGGGGCATATGTGATGAGTGACGCAGTGCGACTCATGACCCATCACCCACTACGTGTCACGGACTAGAGGGTCCCGGTGTCGGACCGTATCCTGACCAGCCAGATCACCGATGAGGAGCGAGGGGTCGAGGCCACGCTGCGCCCGCAGACGCTGGAGGAGTACGTGGGCCAGGCCCGGATGAAAGAGTCACTGCGGATCTGCATCGAGGCCGCCAAAGGACGGGGCGAAGCGCTCGACCACGCCATCTTCTACGGGCCGCCCGGGCTCGGCAAGACCACCATTGCCCACATCATCGCGCGAGAGATGGGTGTGGCGATCCGTTCCACCTCCGGCTTGGTCCTGGCGCACGCGGGCGATCTGGCGGCCATCCTGAGCAACCTCCAGGAGCGCGACGTGCTCTTCATTGACGAGATTCACCGACTGCCGGCCTCGGTCGAGGAGGCGCTGTACCCGGCCATGGAGGACTTTCAGCTCGACCTGGTCATTGGTCAGGGGCCCTCCACCCGCACGATCAAGCTGGACTTGCCGCACTTCACGCTCATCGGGGCCACCACCCGTGCCGGGGCGCTCACCTCGCCGCTTCGCGAGCGATTCGGATTGGTCAATCGCCTCGACTTCTACTCCCCGGACGAGCTTCAGACCATCGTCACGCGGTCGGCTGGGCTCTTGGGAATCCCCATCGCTCCAGAGGGTGCTGCCGAGGTAGCCGCTCGGGCCCGGGGGACCCCGCGGATCGCCAACCGGTTGATCAAGCGGGCGCGCGACTATGCCCAGATCAAGGCCGAAGGACAGATCACCAGGCCGGTCGCCCGTGAGGCGCTCACCTGGCTCGGCGTCGACACGGCAGGGTTCGATGAGATGGATCGCAAGATCCTTCTGACCGTGATCGAGAAATTCGGGGGAGGCCCTGTCGGCATCGAGTCGATCGCGGCCGCGGTGAACGAGGAGAGAGGCACTCTCGAGGATGTGTACGAACCCTTCTTGATCCAATCCGGCTACCTGGAGCGTACCGCACGCGGCCGCCAGGCCACGCGCCGGTCCTTTGAGCACTTCGGCAAGATCAAAGACCTGCTCTCCTAACCATACTCTTGAGCAGCCAGCACGAAGGCGAGGCGCGAGGCTCTGGGCTAGGGGCTAGAGGCATCCGCTTGCCACGTCGCTTGTGGCTTGGATATTTGCTCCAGGCCCGCGCGGCTTGCCTGCTATGCGCTCATTGCTGACTCGGCCTGATCACCCGAATCCCCTTGATAAACCTTGCAAAGCTCCATTGCATCCGGTATCATCTGTTCCTTTGCTGACTGGCCTGCGTTGAGGACCCATGGGGATGCCTGAAGATATTCAGCGCTACCGTAAGGAGATCGACCGGATCGACGATGAGATCCTGCGTCTCCTGAATGAGCGCTCCAAAAACGTGATGGAAATCGGCAAGTTAAAGAAACAATCAGACCGCGAAGGGAACCTGCATACACCTGGCCGAGAGGCCGAGATCGTGGACCGATTGATGCGGCAGAATCGGGGTCCCTTCCCCAACGAGGCGATTCGGCCCGTCTATCGGGAGATCATGTCGGCGTCCCTTTCGCTGGAGGGTCCCCAGCAGGTGGCCTACCTGGGCCCACGGGCCACGTTCACCCACCTGGCCTGCATTCAGAAGTTCGGCGAGTCGGCCCAGTACGTCCCGGTCAACAGCATCAAGGACGTGTTTAATGAAGTGGAGCGGGGCCGGGCCAACTTCGGCGTCGTGCCGATCGAGAACTCGACTGAAGGTGTGGTGAACCACACGCTCGACATGTTCATCGACTCGAACCTGTTGATCTACGGCGAGGTCCTGCAGGAGGTGTCGCACCACCTGCTCTCGAAGGCCGACCGGCTCGAGGACGTCAAGAAGATCTATTCGCATCCGCACGCCATCGCGCAGTGCCGTAACTGGCTGGAGGCCAACCTGCCGCACGTGCCGCTGGCGGAGGTCGCGAGCACGTCGCGGGCCGCAGAGCTCTGCGCCGACGATCATTCGGCGGCCGCCATCGCGTCGGAACTGGCCGGGCAACTCTACGGGCTCAAGGTCTTGAAATCGAGGATTGAGGACAATATCAACAACTTCACCCGCTTCCTGGTCCTGTCCCAAAAACCGCCAGAGCGAACCGGCAAGGACAAAACCTCGGTGATGTTGTCCGTGAAGGACAAGGTCGGCGCGCTGTACGAGCTGCTCCGTCCCTTCGCCTCTCACGGGCTCAACCTCACGAAGATCGAGTCTCGTCCCTCCCGTCGCAAGGCGTGGGAGTACCTCTTTTTCGTGGACATCGAAGGGCACGTGGAGGAGGAGCGCGTCAAGAAGGCCCTGGAAGAGATCAAGAGCCGCTGCCTCTTCCTGAAGATCCTGGGTTCGTATCCGGCGCACTCCTAAACCCCGTGAAGCGTGGAGCGAGAATGAATTGAACCCGGTTAACGGATAACGGTTCACGATCGACGAAATCATGCCGCTGAAGGTCCACAAGAACATCGCCTCTTTGGTGCCGTACTCGCCGGGGAAACCCGTCGAGGAACTGGAACGCGAACTCGGGATCGCCCACGCGATCAAGCTGGCCTCTAACGAAAACCCGCGGGGGCCGTCGCCCAAAGCCCTGGCCGTCCTCTCGGCAGCCGCCACGACCCTGCACCGGTACCCGGATGGCGGCGCCTTCCGCTTGCGCGGGAAGCTGGCCGAGCGTTGGAAGGTGACCCCTGACCACGTGATCCTTGGGAATGGCTCTGATGAGATTCTCGGCTTTCTCGCCCGCGCGTTCCTGCCACCGGGCGACGAGGCGGTGATGGCCGATCAGACCTTCGTCATCTACAAGATGGAAGTGACCGCCGCGCATGGGGTGCCGGTGGTGGTGCCATTGAAAGACTGGCGGCACGATTTGCCGGCCATGGCCGACGCCGTCACCTCCCGTACCCGGCTTCTCTTCGTGTGCAACCCGAATAACCCGACTGGGACGATGGTCACCAAGGCCGAAGTGGACGCGCTGATTGCGCGACTGCCGGAGTCAGTGATCGTGGTGTTTGATGAGGCCTACTACGAATACGTGCGGAGCCGAGACTTTCCGGACAGCCTGAGCCTGGTGAAGCAGAACCGGAACGTCGTCGTGTTGAGGACCTTCTCCAAGATTTACGGGCTGGCGGGGCTGCGCATTGGCTACGGGCTCACCACACCCGAGATCGCCGGCTATCTCAATCGAGTTCGCCCGCCGTTTAATGCCAACAGCCTCGCGCAGCGGGCGGCCCTCGCGGCGCTGGAGGACGAAGACCACGTAGCACAAAGCCGAGCCATGAATGAGGCCGAAATGGTCACTGTCCGGGCTGGGCTTGCCGCGCTGGGCCTCTCGCCCATTCCGAGCGAAGCGAACTT
Organism: Nitrospirota bacterium; assembly: GCA_020027965.1. Taxonomy (GTDB): domain Bacteria; phylum Nitrospirota; class Nitrospiria; order Nitrospirales; family Nitrospiraceae; genus JAHRHE01. Next base: position 8,328 of record JAHRHE010000102.1, read on the forward strand.
CCTGTTCGTGGATGTCGGGCGAGACGGCCGTGCGGTCTTCGAGGCTCTGCTCAGAGAAGGCGTGATCGTCCGTCACATCGAAGGCCGGATGGTGCGGATCACCATCGGTCTGCCGGATGAGAACAGGCGCCTGCTGCAGGCGCTCAAGAAGGTTCTGTCATCCTAATCATACGAGTCCAGTCACCAAGAGGGCATGATGATCATTGTCTTAAAACCTGAAGCCACCGAACGCGAGATTGATCACATCGTGGATCGGCTCCGGGAACTCGGGTTAAAACCCCATATTTCCAAGGGGGAAGAACGGACCATCATCGGCGTCATCGGCGATGACCGGATCCTCCAGAACCAGCCGCTGGCCGTGCTCCCTGGAGTCGAGAGTGTGACGCCGATCCTGGCTCCCTGGAAGCTGGTCAGCCGGGAATTTAAGAAAGAGCAGACCATCGTTGACGTCAGCGGGGTCAAGGTGGGGGGCCGAAAGCTGGCCATCATGGCGGGTCCCTGCGCCGTGGAGAAGCTGGAGCTGACGGTGAGCATCGCGCATGAGGTCAAGGCGGGCGGGGGCAGTATTCTCAGAGGCGGCGCCTACAAGCCCCGGACCTCTCCCTATGCGTTCCAAGGGCTCGGCCGGGAAGGGCTGGACTTCCTGGTCGAAGCCAAGAAACAGACGGGGCTGCCCGTGGTGAGTGAGATCCTGGACCCGCGGGACATCGAGCTGTTCCTGGAGAAGGCGGACATCATCCAGATCGGCGCGCGCAACATGCAGAACTTCGAGCTGCTCAAAGAAGTCGGCGCGTACGATAAGCCGGTGCTGCTGAAACGCGGGCTGGCCGCGACCATAAAAGAGTTCCTGCTGTCCGCCGAATACATCCTCTCCCGTGGGAACCGGAACGTCATGCTGTGCGAGCGCGGCATCAGGACCTTCGAAACGCAGTACCGGAACACCCTGGACCTCGCCGCCGTGCCCACCCTCAAGGAACTGTCGCACTTACCCGTGATCGTCGACCCCAGTCACGCGACGGGCAAATGGACTCTGGTCGCCCCGATGGCCAAGGCGGCCGTCGCGGCCGGGGCGGACGGTCTGCTGATCGAGGTCCACTCCAATCCTGAGTGCGCCTTGTGCGACGGCGAAGAATCCATCAAGCCGACCAAGTTCAAGGAACTGATGCTCGACCTCAAGAAGATTGCCGAGGCGGTCGGTCGGGAACTCTGAGGCCGTGATGCGTGACGCGTGACGGGTGACCGGTTAGTTAGGAAGTAGGGGGCAAGCTCGCTTGCTTGCCATCACTCTCCAGATCTTCCACTCGTCACGAATCACGCATTACGCATAACGGGGAATATGGCGGTTCATTTCAACCAGGTGGCCATCGTCGGGGTGGGGCTGATCGGCGGCTCCCTCGGCATGGGGCTGAAGCGTTGCGGTCTCGCGGGGTCAGTGGTCGGGATCGGTCGCCGGGTTGAGAATCTTCAGACGGCGGTCCGGATGGGAGCGATCGACCGCTACGTCGCCGCGGCGACGGAAGGAGTACGTGGCGCCGATCTGGTCGTTCTGGCGACACCCGTGGATACCTACGAGCGGCATTTGAAAGAATGGGGGGCCTCCCTGAAACCCGGGGCGATCGTCAGCGACGTCGGCAGCGTCAAGGGTCCGCTCGTCGCCCAAGCCGAAGGCTTGGTCGGGGAACGCGCGCGGTTCGTGGGGGCCCATCCCATCGCCGGGCGGGAGAAGAGCGGCGTGGCGGCCGGCTCTCCCGAACTGTTCCGTGGGGCGCGTTGCATCCTGACGCCCACTCCGCAGACCGATCCGCAGGCGCTTCAGAAGATTCGCGAGATGTGGGAGGCGATTGGCGCGACCGTCTGCACCATGGATCCTGAGCTGCACGACCGGGTGCTTGGAGCGGTCAGTCACCTGCCTCACGTGGCGGCGTTCACGCTGATCAACGCCCTGACCGACATCCGTGAGCGCTCGGTGCCCGAGTTAGACCTGCTGGCTTATGCCGGTGGAGGTCTGCGGGACACGACCCGCATCGCGGCCAGCTCTCCGGAGATGTGGCGGGATATCTGCCTGTGGAACCGGACCAATCTCGTGGCGATGATCGAGGCCTATGAAGATCGCCTGAGACACCTCAAGGGACTGATCGCGAGCGGAGATGGTGTTGGGATCGAGAAGGAGCTGGAGCGCGCCAAGCAGGTCCGGGAGAAACTAAACTAACACCAATTAGAATTTCGGTTCGCATGTCTTCTTTGACCATCCAGCCGGGCGGGCCCTTGAAAGGAACGATCAGCGTTCCCGGTGACAAGTCGATCACCCATCGGGCCATTCTCTTGAGCGCGTTGGCTGAGGGAGAGAGCGTCATCGTCGACTACTGTCGCGGCGAGGACTGCCTGAACACAGTCCGTTCGTGTCGGGCGCTGAGCGTGCCGATCGAAGAAACGCCCGACCATCTTCGTGTCCAGGGGAAGGGGCTGTGGGGTCTCACGGAACCGGAGGCCCCGTTGGACTGCGGGAACTCGGGAACTGGGATCCGTCTGTTGACCGGATTGCTGGCCGGTCAGGACTGGTTCACCGTCATGACGGGCGATGATTCGGTCCGCCGTCGCCCAATGGGGCGAGTTGTCAAGCCCCTCCGGCAAATGGGGGCGACGTGAGCCCAGGCTCTCCCGGGATCACACCGAACGGCTGTTCCGCTACCTCGGTATCCCGATCCAGCAATCGGTTCAGGAGGGTCGCTTCACCGTCAGGATCCAGGGGCGCCCGGCGATCGGATGGTCCGGCCGGCGCGACCTTCGCGTGCCGGGAGACCTCTCGGCAGCGGCATTTTTCCTGGTGGCCGCGTCCATCGTGCCCGGGTCGGAGGTCACCATCCAGAGCGTGGGGATCAACCCGACCCGCACGGGAGTGTTGGAGATCCTGACCGAGATGGGCGCCGACATCCAGCTGTTCAATCACCGGGAACAGATGGGAGAGCCCGTGGCAGATCTTCGGGTTCGCTCCGCATCGCTGCGCGGCACGAGGATCGGAGCCGAACGGATCCCCCAGACGATCGATGAATTCCCGATCCTGTGCGTCGCCGCAGCCCTGGCGGAGGGCACCACAATCATCAGCGGAGCGGAGGAGTTACGCGTCAAGGAAAGCGATCGGATTGCGACGATGGCGTCGGAACTGGGGAAGATGGGCGCCGCGACGACGGAGACCCCCGACGGCCTGATGGTTGAAGGCTGCCAGGGACGCGTCCGCCGGCTGCATGGCGCGACCTGCGGCAGCCATGGCGATCACCGGGTGGCCATGTCGCTCGCGATCGCCGGGTTGGCGGCAGAGGGCCCGACTCGGATCGAGGGAACGGGCTGCATCGACACCTCGTTTCCGGGATTTGCAACCAAGCTTTTGGGATTATTGACACACTCTTGACCCGGACTATAATACACAGCCAGCAGGCCGATGCATCGGACCCGCCCTCGTCCGAGCGCCGTCTCATCGTCACGATCGACGGCCCTGCTGGAGCAGGCAAGAGTACTGTTGCCAAACGCCTGGCGCAGCGGCTCGGCTATCTGTACCTGGAAACGGGCGCGCTCTACCGTGCCGTGGCCTGGAAGGTCGCCACATCGGGCGTCAGTCCATCGGACCAACAAGGAGTCGCCAGCCTCCTGCCCGTGACCCGAATCACGATGGAACCGGGCGGTGTGGAGGCCAGGGTGCTCGTCGACGGAAAGGACGTCTCCGGGGAGATCCGCGCACCGGAGATCAGTCGGATCGCCTCGATCGTGTCGGCGATCCCGGCCGTACGCGAGTGGCTGCTGCCGCTCCAACGCCAGCTCGGCTCAGCCAGGGGCCTGGTCGCCGAGGGCCGGGACCTCGGGACGCGGATCTTTCCGGGTGCCGACGTGAAATTCTTTCTTGAAGCGGACGTGGAGGTGCGCACGGCACGGCGCGCGCTCGAACTGAAGGCGGCCGGGGACGCAGCCGTTTTGGAACAGACTCGAGAGGCCATACGGGCCCGGGATGCGCGGGATCGATCCCGGGACCTCGCCCCGCTCGTGCCGGCCCCCGACGCGAGCGTGATCGACACCTCGGCCCTCGATGCGGACCAGGTCGTCGACCGCATGATGGCTGTCATCGCGAAGAAATTGTGAGCGCGGTCGTCTACTGGTTCCTCTGGGTGCTGTTCAACGCGGTGGGCCTGCTTTTCTTTCGCTATCGGGCGGCCGGACGAAAACACATCCCCAAGCGGGGCGGCGTCTTGGTGGCCGGCAACCATGCGAGCTTTCTGGATATCTCGTTGTTGGGATGCGGCATCCCGCGGCGGGTCGTGTTCCTGGGCCGTCAGGACCTGTTCCCGATCCCCGGCCTCCGTTGGGTCATGCAGTGGCTGGGCTGGATTCCGATCCGTCAAGATCGGCTGGACCGAGAAGGATTCAGGACCGCGATTCGCCTGATCAAGGAAGGGAAGGCTGTGGTGATTTTCCCCGAGGGTTCCCGGACTCCAAACGGCAGGTTGCACCCGGGAAAACCGGGCATCGGAGTCATCGTGGCGGAGACCGGCGCGCCGGTCGTCCCGGCCTACATCGCCGGCACGTACGAGGCCTTGCCCATCGGAGCCAAGTGGATCCGCTTGCATCCCGTCCGCGTGACCTACGGGACGCCGATCGATTTTACCGCCGAGGTGCAACGTCTGAGCGGGAAGGAGTTGTATCGACATGTGAGCCGGACCGTCATGGCCAGGATCGCGGAGCTCGGGCACACGGCTCCTCCGACCGACTCATCTGGGCCCGTCAGACGGCATCCGGCAGCCAGGCCACGCAAGGCTGAGTGCGGCCCGGCCTCATCAACCCTCAGCACCCGACCATCGTCGGAGGATTAGGATCTTACGCATGAACATGGCCGCGAAGCAGACAGACGAGCCCCTGGACAAAGGGGCGCTGGCCGCACTGTACGAGGAGACGTTCCGCAACTTCGAGGAAGGCACGATCATCGAAGGCCACGTCGTCGCGATCAGCAAAGACAAGGTGGTGGTGGATATCGGGTACAAGTCCGAAGGGATCATCCCGACGGACCAATTCTCGAGCGAGGAGCTCCAGTCGCTGAAGGTGGGCGATCGGCTGCAGGTGTACATCGAAGAGCGAGAAGACGCCGAGGGCAACCTGGTGTTGTCCAAGGAAAAAGCCGACAAGATGAAGGTGTGGGAGGAACTGGAGAAAGCCTACAAGGATGAGAAGGTCGTGGAAGGGCGGATCCTCTCCCGCATCAAGGGCGGCATGATGGTGGACATCGGCGTCAAGGCCTTTCTTCCCGGTTCCCAGATTGACCTGCACCCGGTGCGAGACCTCGACGCGCTGGTGGGCAAGTCGTTCCCTTTGAAGATCATCAAAATCAACCATCGCCGGGGGAACGTGGTGGTCTCGCGCCGAGTCCTGCTCGAAGAGTCCCGCGACAAGAAACGGCAGACGACCTTGTCCACGCTGAAGGAAGGACAGCTCATCCAGGGCACGGTCAAGAACATCACCGACTATGGCGCCTTCATCGATCTGGGAGGGATCGACGGGCTCCTGCATATCACCGACATGTCCTGGGGTCGGGTCGGACACCCCTCGGAGTTGTTCGTGGTCGGGGACCGGGTCGAGGTGATGGTGCTCAAGTACGATCGCGAGACCGGCAGGATTTCCCTCGGTCTGAAGCAGAAGAGCGCCGACCCCTGGACCAGTGTGTCGACCAAGTACCCGGTCGGCTCGCGCGTCCGCGGACGGGTCGTCAGCCTCACCGACTATGGAGCCTTCGTCGAGCTGGAACCGGGGGTGGAAGGGCTCGTGCACGTGTCGGAGATGTCCTGGACGCACGAGGTCAGGCATCCGTCCCGGTTGGTGTCGGTGGGTGACCAGGTGGATGCCGCCGTCCTGAACGTAGACTTGAACAGCCGAAAGATTTCGTTGGGCATGAAACAAACCGCGCCCAACCCCTGGGACATGGTCGAGGCCAAGTATCCGAGCGGCACCCGGATCGAGGGCAAAGTCAAGAGCCTCACCGATTTTGGGGCCTTCATCGGCCTGGATGAGGGGATCGATGGCTTGATCCACATCTCCGATATGTCCTGGACCAAACACATCAAGCATCCCTCGGAGCTCTTCAAGAAGGGACAGAAGGTGGACGCGGTGGTCCTCCGCATCGACAAGGAGAAAGAGCGGCTCTCGTTGGGCTTCAAGCAGTTGACACGAGATCCCTGGGAGGAGGAGATTCCTCAACGGTTCAAGGTGGGCGGCGGGGCCACCGGGAAAGTGACCAAGATCACCGATTTCGGGATTTTCGTGGAGCTCGAGGGCGGGATCGAAGGGCTCATTCACATCAGCGAGACTGGGCTGGAGCCGCAGACCCGCTTGGAAGACCGGTTCAAGATTGGGGACGAGGTGCCGGCCAAAATCATCAGAGTGGACCGGGAGGAGCGAAAGATCGCGCTGAGCCTTCGCGAGAATCAGTTGGAGTCAGAACGGAAACAGGTGGATGAGTTCCACGCCGGCCAAGGCGCGGTGGATCAGAGTCTGCTCCGGACCGCGAAGAAAACCACGAAGCATCAGGACGGTGACACGGAGCAAAGCTGATCGCTTTTCCTGATCAGGGCCCATTCGATGAGCGACGCACCGTCACAGCCGCCTGGCCGCCGGAAGCCCTTGCGGATCCTGTTCTGGGTCCTCCTGATCGGCTTGGTGGTCGTCCTGGTGGCCAACGCACTGCTCTCCGATCTGGATCTCACCGGAGAGGACCGGATCGCCTTGATTCGTGTGGAAGGCGTGATCCTCGATGCGCAGCAAACGGTAAGCGAACTGAAGAAGTTCGGAGAGACTCCCTCCGTCAAGGCGATTGTGCTCCGCATCGACAGCCCAGGAGGCGGCGTGGTGCCGTCCCAGGAGATCCACGATGCGGTGCTGCGCGTCCGCAATAAGCACGACAAGGCGGTTGTGGCCTCAATGGGCACCGTGGCGGCCTCGGGAGGGTACTACATCGCCGTGGCCACCGATCGGATCATCGCCAATCCTGGGACCCTGACCGGAAGCATCGGCGTAATCATGGAACTGGCCAACCTTGAAGGCTTGCTCAAGAAAATCGGCGTCCAAAGCGTGGTCGTCAAGAGCGGGCTGCACAAGGATCTGGGATCGCCCTTCCGAACCATGTCTCCTGAAGATCGCCGCATTCTCCAGACAGTCATGGACGACGTCCACAGCCAGTTCATTGAGGCGGTGGCGGAAGGACGTTCCCTCGACATCAGGGAGGTGACACGGTTGGCCGACGGACGGATTTTCACCGGGCGACAGGCGAAGGACGCGAAGCTGGTGGATGACCTTGGTGACCTCGAGGATGCAATCCGGGTGGCCGCGGATCTGGCCGGCATCGAGGGAGAGCCGAAGGTGGTTGAGCCGCGCAAGCGGTTTTCGATTCGGGAATGGTTGGAAAGTCACCTGTTCGGCACGCTGCCCCGGCTCGATTTTCAGACCGGTGTCAGCCTCAAATACCTGATGGCGTTCTGAAGCGTGCGTGTCCAGGTCTCAGCGGCCCGTGCTCAACGGAGTGTGAACCGGCCACGAGGCTCCGGACCGGCCAGCCCGGCGAGGGGCGTGAGGGTGGTTGAGTGCTGAAGGAGGAGGACGCATGACGAAAGCGCAGATCATCGAGAAAGTCTCGGAGCAAGTCACGACCCTCACGAAGCGGCAGGCTGAGATTGTGGTGAATACGATTTTCAACAGTATCAGGAACTCGCTGCAGAGAGGGGATAAGACCGAGATCCGTGGGTTCGGCAGCTTCCGCCTGCGGTCGCGCCGGATGAAAGAGGG